>JACMNO010000060.1 GCA_014378485.1 Bacteroidia bacterium | reverse complement strand
TGGAACAGCATTCTTTGCTCCATATTACCTGTAAAGCCAGTATAAAATTTTTTAAGAGAAGGGCTATGTAAAATATAAACTACAAACATTTTTAAAACGAAAAAGCCTCACATCGCTGTGAAGCTTTTGTCGGGGTGGCCAGATTCGAACTGACGGCCTCCACGTCCCAAACGTGGCGCGATACCGGGCTACGCTACACCCCGCATTCTTATAAAACAAATTATCCTGTGTCTATAAAAATTTAGATTGCAAAGATATACTTTTTTCTATTCTAAAAAAGAAAAACTTACATTTTTACAAAAAAAAGGTTGCCTGATTTTCAGGCAACCTTTTTATTAATAATCTTGTATTTATTATTTTTCTACAGCAAATTTCTTAGTAATAGCTTTGCTATTACCAACTTTTACCTGGTAGAAATATAAACCTGAACTTAAGTTGTTTAAATTAAGATCGATTTTGTTGCTTCCGATGTTACCGAAAACTGAAGTTGAATAAACAGTTTGACCAACAGAATTAAGAATAGCAATATCCAATTTAGCAGTTGCATTCAATTGTACATCAATAGTACCATTGTTTGAAGTTGGGTTTGGATAGAAGTTAACATTCTCGAAAGTATTATCTGTTAAATGCTTAACGCCTGTAGGAGTACAACCACCAAACGCTAATGTATTAAAATCAGCAGCAGTAAACATATTATCATCCATATAATAGTAACTTACCGGGTTGTCACCATTTAAAGAAGCGTCATCACTAGCTGTATAGATAGTTGGAACTAGCCAGTTACCTACAGATGGATTAGCAATAATTGGAGATGATAAAAACCAGAACGAGTAATACTCTGCACCAGCTTTAGCGGCTGACATATCTTTAGTTGCTGTATACATACTAGTTGCCATATCATAACCTTTCATTTTAATATTCGGTTGAGTATTGAATGTAGATTGAGTGATTACAGGATCGCTATCTGCCCAGCTGTAAATTATTTTTTGCCCATTAGTTGTTCTTGAAATTTGTAAACGAGCATCCATACCAACACCACCACCAGATGAAGTCCAATTAGAGTTTGCAGCAAGAGGCCCATCTGTCTTTAATGAATCTATAACAGTTGCACACCATCCGTTAGCTGTTGTGTTGAAATCAGTAATATAATTCCAAACGCTAACGAAATCTACATTATAAGTATATCCTAAGCTATCGATATTATCTGAAGCAGCCGAACCAAACGTTGCTAAAAAGTGTAAGTTGCCATTAGCATCTACAGTTGCACAAGAACCTTCAGAAGTAGAAACCCATGGTTTTGCTAATGGAGTAGTTGTACCACCCGTGGCGTAAATTCTTCCACCGATAGCAGGAATTGAACTAAAATCGAATAATGGTGCAAAACGTGACCAAGTTGCACCAGAGTTTACAGTTTTGTACACATAAGGCTGATAGGCGTTCATCGGTGTTCCTGCAAGAGAGTTAGCATCAACCCCATCAAAAATCAAATAACCAGTTACACCATTTTCGCTCCAGGCTTGATTAAAACTAGTATAACCTTGTGCGTCACCGGCATTATCAACTTTAAAGTTCGGTTTTAAAGAATCTGATGTCCAGGTGAATGAACCAGCATTAAATGTACCTGTATTCAGCATAGCTCCTCTAAATGCTTGACCAGCAGCTGTTGTAGCATTAATATCACCAAACAAACCTCCTAATACATGAACTTTTCCATCGGTTGTAGCCTGCATGTCGCCACGGGCAAAAACTTGCTTCCGTTGCCCACCAGTTAAAGCTGTATTATCAGTATAAACAACAGAACCATTTGAATTATTTCCAGGGAAAGATAATTGTTTTGAACCAAAATAATTTCCGCCCCAATTTACAGCACCTACGTGTCCAGGTCCTGAAACAACCGCATAAGCACCTGCCGGAGTTGTATTTCCTGCCGGATTAAAAATCGTTCCACCGGGATGACGCTGTGAAAGAGATGCACTAGCTGATACTACTGTAGAGTCCCATGATGTTCCTCCATTTATACTGTATGCATAAACAATGGTTCCTGAGTTTCCATTAGTAACCGTCCAACCTGCTTGTTTTCTATGAACCATACCAATTGTGTTAATTGCCTCATTATACGTTAACGCTCTACCTTCAGTAGATTGTATACCATAGGCATTTGTAGAGCCACCAATACGTTTGTAAGGAGCGGCGGCAGCTTTATTTCCGCCATTAGTAACCGGAGTATTTAGGTTGTTTGTTGGTTCAGCTTTTGTAAACGATTTAAACGTTACCATTTTTTTTACCTTAGGATTGGTAAGAATTCTGCTGGAGTTTTGGGCAGTAACTGCTAAAGCAGCAAATGCAGCAAAACCAAAAAGTAATTGTTTTTTCATGACTATATTAGTTTTAATAATTAATAACAATAATACAAATTTAATGAATTATTTACTTATTAATACCAATGTTAGAAAAAAAAATTACTACAGATAATCTACAATTTTCTCAAGTTTCATTCCGCGCGATCCTTTTATGAGGACGGTAAAATCTACTATTCCACCCGCTAACAGATATACATTTAGATGTTCCGTGTTTAAAAAAAACAGGTATTCCGGAAACTTACCTTTTAATTCAAAAAATTGTGATCCTACCAGAATTATTCTTTCAATATCACTTTTATTTAATTGCGATAAAATATTATAGTGTTCCTTGTAGCTATATTCCCCTAACTCAAACATATCTCCTAATATGACCATTTTTCTTTTGAAAGCTTGGTTTTTAAAATTGGTGATCGCCAAGCTCATGCTACTGGGATTAGCATTATAAGCATCAAGAATAACAGAATTCAAATCAGTTTTCTTTACCTGTGAGCGGTTCATTTCAGGAACATATTCCTGCAATGCGTTATTTATTTCCGTTCTATCAACACCGAAATAATGACCGATACAAACCGCACAGATCAAATTAATAAAATTATAATGGCCAAACATATTAGTTTTAATCAATGGTTCATTATCAAGCTCTTTACCATTTGTGCTCCATTTAAATTCAACAAATTCTGTTGTGGATAATAGTTTTCCATAAACATCAAATGCAGGCTTCTCACCATAAACTATTTTTGATAATCCATTGCTTAGTTTTTGTAAAACCTCATCATCACCGTTAATAAATATCCTGCCATTTTTTTTCCTAAGGTGTTGGTATAATTCGCTTTTACCTTTTCGTACTCCCTCCTCTCCTCCGAAACCTTCCAAATGAGCTTTGCCAATATTAGTGATCAGGCCATAGTCAGGATCAGTCAGTTCGCATAGCATCGCGATTTCACCCTGATGGTTGGCCCCCATTTCAACAATTGCTATTTCGTGGTAGTTGGTTATAGCCAGTAAAGTTAGCGGCACTCCAATATGATTATTTAAATTGCCTTTGGTAGCATAGGTATTATATTTTCTTGAAAGAACAGCATGTATCAATTCTTTGTTAGTAGTTTTTCCGTTACTTCCGGTAATACCAATAACCGGAATTTTTAATTGCTGACGATGATATTTTGCAAGATCTTGTAAAGACTCTAATACATTTTTTACCAGTAATATAGTTTTGTTATTACAAACATTTTCCTCATCAACAATAGCATAAGCACAGCCTCCATCAATTGCTTTTTGCGCAAACGAGTTAGCGTCAAAATTATCTCCTTTTAAAGCGAAAAAAATAGCATCTTTTTCCAGTTTCCTGGTATCGGTAGTTATTTTTTGTTTACAGGAAATGAATAACTCATATAATGCTTCGGTACTGATAAATTTATTCATACAGAGATTTTATCGTTTTTTTATTTTGTCATAATTCGTTGCGCGTTTACCCGCATGATTTATCGGTGTTATGTTAAGCAGCATTTTGCAATGTGGCAAAACGGATAATTCATGCTTTAAAATTAAAAAGCCCCTTATCGTTTGATAAGGGGCTTCCAATATAGTTTTCAACAAATTTATTTTCCTAATCCCACAGGGCTACCAACTCTCACCATTGCGCATCTGAATCCGAGATAGGCCGTTGCTTGTCTTTGATCTAAATAACGGCGTGTACCAGGGTTTAACCAATATGCTCTGTCTCTCCAGCTACCGCCTTTGTAAACACGCGCTTTATCATTAATTAATGATGTTTTCGCGTATTCATACATCAATTTATCTGATTTATCACCGTAAGCATCTTCACCTTCTGTGTAATAAAGACTGGAATTTACATCACCATCTAAATAACTGATATAATCAGATGTTTTATAATTTCTACGCTCATCTAAATTATCAGAAGATATTGCAGAGTTTACTTCTCTCCATTTTACACGGCCTGGGATATCAGATTTACCATCTGATGGTGCATTTTTGTATTCCTGTGCATCCTGAGTTAATACAGTTAATACACTGTCGGTTACTTCAGAAGTTTCCTGACTCACACCATGAACAGAAGGCGTATTTACTTTATGTTTAAACTTTTGGAAAACAGGTCCGTCAATGTTGGTAGAAATTGAATTATCTGTACTGTCTTTTACCTGAGTAACAAAAACGTTACCACGGAAAGGTCTGAATTCATCTGCATCCTGAGCAGTACTTGCTCTGTAAACATCCATTACCCATTCAGAAACGTTACCAGCCATATTATATAAGCCGTAATCATTTGGCCAGTATGAATAAACAGGAGCAGTAACATCGGCATTATCGTTCAGGAAACCTGCAGTTCCCATCATATCACCACTACCACGAACAAAGTTTGCAGCAATTTGACCAATGTATTTTTCATCAGAATTACGAACACCGTGTCCATTCCATGGATAAATTCTACGGTCAGTGATACGCTCACCGATTGTATTTCCAATTAAACCATAAGCAGCATATTCCCACTCAGCTTCAGTTGGTAAACGGTATTTAGGTAAAAAGATACCATCTTCCATTTTAACTTCTCTTTCAGGATTTTGTTCATCAAAAGAAGGTAATTTTTGTTTTAGCTGACCTTGCCATTTACCTGATAAATAAGCTTCTGTACTGAAATAATCCTGATCAGAAGGGTTTGGAACGTGATCCAATAAGCCTTCACGTATTAAAATAAATTCATTAACTCGGTCTGTTCTCCATGCACAAAATTCATTAGCTTGTAACCAATTGATACCAACTACAGGATAATCTCTGTAAGATGGGTGACGTAAATAATATTCCACATAGGGTTCATTATAAGCTAATTTTTCTCTCCAAACCAAAGTATCAGGTAACGCTTTATAATAGATATCCGGGAATGTTGGCCCAAACACACGATTTGTCCACCATAAATATTCCAAATAAGAAAAATTACTTACCTCAGTTTCATCCATATAGAAAGAAGAAACAGTTACTCTACGAGGAACATTGTTCCACTCATAAGTTACATCTGTTTCATTACGACCCATGGAAAATGAACCACCTTCAATTAATACTAATCCAGGGCCTGTTTCTTGTTCTTCATAAGGCATTTTTTCAAAACCTCCATTATCAGGGTCATTATACGACCAACCGGTAACAGGTGAACGCTCGGTACCACAAGATACAGCAAGAACCGATAAGATAATTGCCAGTGATTTACGACTTTTAATGAAATTGAACTTCATGTTTTTTATGTTTAATGTAAGGCTATAACGAATATTTAACAAAAAGGTTACAAATAATTTTTTAGAATGATGGGCAACTAATTGTTCTGTATTTCTTTTTCTTAGGGCGGCATTCGAACTGAATCTGTAAAGACACCTCATGAGATCCCGCTGTATTACTAGATAATTTTGAAACAGTGACATCATAACTATATCCAACTTTTAAATGATCTGTTTGAAGTCCTATTAATACAATAAATGCATCTGAATTTCTATACCACAAACCACCAACAAAGCTGCCTTTAACAAAATACAAACCTAAATTTAACTGGGTAAAGTTTTGCTGTTGCATAAACAATACATTTGGAGAGATAAACGACTCATTTCCTTTTTCAAGAGGAATAATGGCTCCCGCATGTCCTGTAATCTTTAATGGCAATTTGGATGGACCTTGCAGACCTTCATCAGGCTGGGTAATGTGATGAGCGGCAAATCCGACAAAATAACGTTTGCTGTAACCTAATAAACCAGCAGAAAAATCGAGGTTGGTTTTACTTTGCGCGGGTATAATTTCATTGGTGTTCCAAACAAAACCTCTTCGTGCGTCAATCATATCACCGAAATTTAATTTTGTTCTATCTAAAGATTTTTGAAAGAACCCGGCTTGTAATCCTGCTTTAATAGAAAATTCGCGGGTTACAGGAAGTAAATAAGAGTATACTAAACTTGCATTTGTTGATTTTAAAGTGCCATGCGCCTGATCATCCTGAGTTACAATTAAACCTAATCCTCCGCTGATGGCATCAATATGCTGGTCGTAAGAAGCACTATAGGTTACATAAGTTCCGGAAAGATTTGGCCATTGATTTCTGTAATTCATGCAAATTCGGGGACACCTTGCTGTTCCTGCAAATGCTGGGTTAAGATACAAAGGGTTTGCATAAAACTGTGTAAATTGAGGATCTTGAGCTCGTAAATCCTGCCAAAAGCCAGTAACGCAAACAATTGTGAATAATAATATCAGTTTCTTCGCCATGAAAGTTGTTTTACTTAATCTATTCCTAATCACAAATATAACTTCTAATTTCAAAAATAAAAATTTTTATGCAACAATATTTTATTTTCTTTATCGTTTTTAAGGAATATATTTACTAAATGTCTAAGCAAATGCTGTATATCACTAAATCTAACCTAATAATTTTAGTTTTTTTCTTTTTCTTCTATCATTTTAGTTATTCTCAGATTACAAGACAAAATTTAGAAAATACTATTCCTGTCGAAAATCACGAAATTCCTGCTTCAACTGATCATCTTCTTTTCTTAAATAAAACACATCGTGATCCTACAAATAATAATTTACCTTACTATTTAGAACATGCTATTTTTGAAAACACTGTTCCATCATTTGAAATAGAAAATAGTGTAATAAGAGAATTATCTTCAAAAGAAGTTGAAGCAATTTCTCAATTTAAAAATTTGATCACTACAAAATTTGAAATAACTTTCTCGATAGGGAAATCAGGCAAAGAAAACATTGTGTATTCGAAAATAATACCTGTCCGGTTTAATTCTTCTACTAGTAAATATGAACTTTTAGAATCATATTCTCCGGCCTGGAATAATCAAATTCCAAATTCTTTTTTATCAAATCCCCAATTTAAAAAAGTTGCAAAAACTACTACAAGCACTTCTGTTTTAGCAACAGGTAAGTGGTATAAAATTGGTGTCACCAAAGAAGGTGTCTATAAAATTGATAAAACATTTTTAACAGGTTTAGGAATAGATGCTGCCAACATTGATCCGAAAAATATCAGGCTTTATGGCAATGGCGGTAAATTAATGCCGGAGAAAAATTCGGTGTTTAGATATGATGATTTAAATGAAAATGCAATTACCATAGTTGGCGAAAGCGATGGCATTTTTGACAATACTGATTATATTCTTTTTTATGGGCAAAGCACAGATTCATGGAAACATGCGGCGGGATCTATCCTTCCTTATAATCATCAAATGCATTATTTCAGCGATACCTCATTTTATTTTATAACAACAGATTTAGGTATTGGAAAACGGGTTCCTTCCCAAAATTCATTATCTAATTCCCCAAATACAACTACCAGCACTCAAGACTATTTCGGTTATCATGAACTCAATACGATCAACCTGGTTAAAAGCGGCCGGGAGTTTTATGGCGAAAAATTTGACTTAACAACAGCGTATTCTTTTCCTTTTGTTATTCCCGATGCTTCTGTTGGAGATAGTGTATATGTTAAAGCGGGGGTATTATCAAGAAGTGATCAGGTATCGAGTTATTCAGTAAATTTTAATTCTACTTCATTTACTTTTAGCTGTGCGTCTACAAATATATATGGCGTTGGCGCATATTTGGCAGATGTTGGCTATTATGGAGAAGATGCAAAAGGAGGGATCTTAGGATCAGCTATTTTATCAGTTTCTGTATCTAAAATTACCTCTCAGGCAACCGGCTGGCTAGATAAAATAGTATTTAATTGTAGAAGAAACCTCATCTTTAATAAAAACCAGTTTAATTTCAGGGATAAAAGAACACTTGCCGGGCCAAATTCTTTTGCAAAATACATTCTTACTAATAATAGTACAACGGCACCTCTGATATGGGATGTTAGTGATCCATTAAATATCATTTCTCAACAGTATAATACTAATTCTTCACTTCTTGATTTCACCTCAACTTCAGATTCTTTAAGAGAGTATTGCATATTTATTAACACTCAGGCTTATACACCGAAATCGTACGGCATTATTCCAAATCAAAACCTACATGGGGTTTTACAAGCAGATTTTGTAATTGTAACCCATCCTTCTTTTTTAGCGGAAGCGCAAAAAATTGCAATGATCCATCAGACTTATGATACATTAACCTATGCTATTGCTACTACGCAGCAGGTGTATAATGAATTTTCATCGGGAACGCCAGACATTGGAGGTATAAGAGATTTTGTAAAGATGCTTTACCACCGACCTTCTGATCCTAATATGGCAACTAAGTATTTGCTATTACTTGGTGATGGTTCTTACAAAAACAAAGACATTAATTCGAGCTCGAATACAGCCATGATTCCCACTTATGAAACAGCTAACTCTTCTTCTTTTATCAGTTCATTTGTAACCGATGATTATTTTGGAATGATGGATGATAATGAAGGGGATCTTCTTGACACCGGTCCTGATTTAGTAGACATTGGTGTTGGTCGTTTCCCTGTAAAAAATAAATCGGAAGCAATTGCTGTTACTAACAAAATTGAACATTACTATAAACGGAATTTCAGCTTTAATGTTAATGCTATTGAGTCTTCGTGTACAACTGCCGAAAATGATTATCCGCAGGGAGATTGGAGAAACTGGGTTTGTTTTATTGCTGATGACGAGGACGCCAATGAACACCTGAACCAGGCAAACGCCCTTGCCAATAAAGTATATAACAGCGACAAAAATTATAATGTTGACAAAATATTTCTTGATTCATATGTTCAATATTCTACTCCTGGTGGTGATAGGTATCCTGATGCTGTTAACGACTTGAACAAAAGAATGGAAAAAGGTGCGTTAATTGTTAACTATACCGGACATGGCGGTGAATTAGGCCTGGCGGTAGAAAGAATTGTTGAAGTATCCCAGATTTTAGGCTGGAAAAATAAAAATAATTTACCGTTAATGGTAACCGCCACTTGTGAATTCAGCAGGTTTGATGATCCTGACAGAACTTCTGCAGGTGAATATTGTTTATTGAACGAGAATGGTGGCGCAATTGGTTTAATGACTACTGTTAGGTTGGCTTTTTCAGGTTTAAATTTTATCTTAAACAATGCTTTTTATGATCACGCTTTAACCCCTATGGCCAATGGAAAAATGCCACGCATCGGCGATATTTATAAATTAACCAAACGCCAGATCGGAACAAATGAACAATACAGAAACTTTGTGGTTTTAGGTGATCCGGCTTTACGATTATCATATCCTGAACAAAAAGTTTTTACCTCAACCATTAATACGCAAACATTAACCGCATTATCCAGCGATACTTTAAAAGCATTAGCGCTCATTAATGTAACAGGTTATGTTGGAGATAAAAATGGTAATAAATTAACTGGTTTTAATGGTGTGGTTTATCCAACAGTTTTTGATAAAGAAGCAACTATTTATACATTGGGCAATGATGCCGGATCTCTTCCCATACCATTTATATTACAGAAAAATATTATTTATAAAGGCAAATCCGAAGTAATAAACGGAGACTTTTCATTTTCCTTTCTGGTACCAAAAGATATTACATACAATTTTGGAAAAGGAAAAATAAGCTATTACGCCCATAATGGAATCAATGATGCTAATGGTTATTACAACAAAATAGTGATAGGCGGATCAAATCCTAATGCTCCAATTGATAATGTGGGCCCATCGATTGGCCTTTTTATGAATGATAAAAAATTTGTATCAGGCGGAACTACAAATGAAAATCCTAAAGTTTATGCTGAAATAACAGATGCAAGTGGTATTAATACCATCGGAACAGGTATAGGTCATGATGTTGTTGCTGTTCTTGATGAAAAAACAAGCAAGCCGATCATTTTAAACGATTATTATGTATCTGATCTCAACACCTACCAATCCGGCAAGATCCGGTATCCGTTAAATGAATTAGCTGAAGGTAATCATACTATAAGCCTGAAAGTTTGGGATGTTCAAAATAATTCGTCATCAACTATTACTGATTTTGTTGTAGCAAGTCAGGCAGATCTTGCACTCACACATATTTTAAATTATCCCAACCCATTTACAACAAATACAAAATTTTTTATCGAGCACAACCAATGTTGCACTAATTTAAAAGTGATGATACAGATTTATACAATAACAGGAAAGGTTGTAAAATCCATTAACAAAACAATAAATAACGAAGGCTTCCGTTTTGATGGTATAGATTGGGATGGAAAGGATGACTTCGGAGATAAATTAGCGAGAGGAGTTTATGTTTATAAAGTTTCAGTAACAGATGGCGCAAAGAAAAAAGCTGATAAAATAGAAAAGTTGGTAATTCTAAATTAATTATATCTTTGGCGCTCTCTTTTTAATAAAAAGACAAAACAATGCAAAAACAAATTATAGGAACAGTTGGAACAGGAATTATTTTGTCATCGCAGGCATTAGCTCAAACGGGCTCAGCCCCGAAAGTTCTGACCACTCAGGAATTAAGCGGACGTGTAAATACAATTACTACCGCGGTACCATTTTTAATGATCTGCCCTGACTCCAAACAAGGGGGCATGGGAGAAGTTGGCGCGGCTACACCAGCTGATGGAAATAGTATTCATTGGAATGTGGCTAAAATGATTTTTGCAGAAAAAAAGGGGGGAGCAGCAATTTCTGTTACTCCATGGCTTAAACAATTAGTGCCCGATATTTATTTGTATTACATAGCAGGATACGGAAAAATCAGCAAAACGCAAGCGATCGGAGCATCACTTCGTTATTTTTCTTTAGGGAACATTACATTCACTGATATTGTTGGAAATACAACAGGGCAGTTCAGACCAAATGAATTTGCATTAGATCTTGCCTACTCTCAAAAATTATCAAAAACTTTTTCTGCAGGTTTGGCGGCAAGATATGTTCGCTCGAATTTAACCGGTAATTATACATTGAGCAACGGACAACCAACAAAACCAGGCACTTCAACCGCAGTAGATGTTGGATTGTATTATCAATCACAAAAAATAAAGATTAACGAAAAAAACGCTATAGCTAGCTTAGGATTAGTAATTAGCAACATTGGATCTAAAGTTTCTTACTCTGTAAAGAAGGATTTTGTTCCAATAAATATGCGTTTAGGTGGCGGACTTAAATTTGAAGTGGATGAAACAAACACTTTTGGTATTTATGGCGACATCAATAAATTATTGGTTCCAACACAACCTGTTTATAAAAAAGCATTAGATTCGTTAGGTAATGAAACCCCTTATGATGCCATTGACCCAGCGACAGGGAATAAAGTTATAGCAGCAGGAAAAGACCCGAACGTAGGTGTTGCGAAAGGAATGCTGCAATCTTTTAATGATGCCCCGGGTGGCGGGAAAGAAGAATTAAGGGAAATAAACTATAGTATCGGTTTCGAATATTGGTACGCTAAAACATTTGCTGTGAGAGCCGGTTATTTTAACGAATCTAAAACAAAAGGTAACCGTAAATTTTTTACCGCAGGTATTGGTTTAAGATATAATGTTTTTGGTTTGGATATGGCTTATCTGATTCCAATTACTCAGCGTAATCCATTACAAAATACTTTGCGTTTTACTTTAACGTTTGACTTTGACGCTTTCAAGGAACAAAATAAAGAAGCTCCAAAACCTACTGAATAATTTCAATCGAAATATTAAAATAAAAATCCCGGCTAAACCGGGATTTTTTTATTGACGTCTTCTTTGTTTTTCCTTAATGATTAAACTGAGTTCTCTGCCTGTTTGGCCTTTTACAGATGTGTTCTCCTGTGCTCTACGCATCAGATAAGGTAATACTTCTTTTACGGGGCCATAAGGCACATATTTAGCCACGTTATAATTGGCTAATGCAAGGTTATAACTAATGTGGTCGCTCATGCCTAATAACTGAGAAAAGAAAATACGTTTATCAGTTGCTGAAACAGCATATTTATTTAATAACTCTACCAGTAACAAACTGCTTTTTTCGTTATGCGTTCCGGCGCATAAACCCATCATGTCAATATTTTTAACACATTCATCAAGGGCGGCATTATAATCAATATCAGACTTTTCCTTTGAATCTTGGATCGGAGAAGGATACTTTTTTACAATGGCACGTGCTCTTTCCTTTTCCATATAAGCTCCACGCACCAACTTAGCGCCAACATGAAAACCGTTAGCTTTACCTTTTGCAATAGTTGTTTTTAAAAATTCCAACCGGTCTTTTCTGTATAATTGAAATGTATTGTACACGATTGCTTTTTCTTTATTGAACTCAAACATGTTTTCATCTGCCAGCTCATCTATGGCCGGTTGTATCCAGCTCTCTTCAGCATCAATAAATATTGACTGATTGGCGGCATGAGCTTCTTTACAAATCAAATGAACACGTTGCCTCACGTTCTCAAATTCTTTACTCTCTGCCTCAGTCAAACTTTTTTTTGCACTTACTTTTTCCAACAGGTCTAACCGTGCCAGACCGGTTACTTTAAAAACACAAAACGGAATGAACTGGTCTCCTTTAGCTTTATGAATTGTTTCAATAGTTTCTTTGCAACAAGCATCAAAATCTATTTCACTTTCTTTTCCTTCAACGCTATAATCCAGGATAGTTCCGATATTATATTTTCCAAGTTCCTTGATAGTGCGATCACATTCCGTGATCGTTTCTCCACCAACAAATTGTTTAAAAATAGTGTTTTTGATAAGCCCTTTAAATCCAATAGCCAGCCCAATTGGTGCCAGTTTTGCACCGAATTTAACCATGGCAGGATTACCAACCATTTTGAAGAGCCAATAAGAACGATTTAAATCGCCAGTGGATTTTGCCTTAAAAGCATTTTCAGTATTATCAAAAGAAACCATAAGAAATTTGGCTCAAATATAAAGGTTTTTACAATAAAATTTATTAATAATGCTAAGCAAAGTGTACTTTTACTATCATTTTTTTGAATTTAAAATTGTACTTTTGCATATGCTAGTTGCCGACTTAATAACAGATGAAATTCCCCCGTTAAAACACACAGATACTGTTGAAATGGCATTAGACTGGATGGAACAATTTAAAGTTTCTCATTTAGCTGTTGTTAAGGATAGAGAATTGATTGGCTTGGTTTCTGAACATGATTTGATGGATTACAATCATCCGGAAGAAACCATTGAAGAGTTAAAAACACCCTTATTGAAACCGATCATTCATAATTATCAGCATACTTACGATCTGCTTAAGCTGATGATGTCCTTTAATTTAACGCTCATCGCTGTATTGGATGATAAAGAATTATATAAAGGTTGTATTACTTTAAAAGGTTTGTTGCGAAATATTTCATCCATGGCTGCTGTTCAAAATCTGGGCGGCGTAATTGTACTTGAAGTAAACCAAGCAGATTATTCCTTAACTCAGATATCAAATATCATAGAAGGAAACGATGCTAAAATATTAAGCGCGCATGTATCCTCCATTCCTGATAGTACCAAGGTTGAAGTTACCATTAAGATCAACAAAGAAGATTTGTCACGTATCCTCCAAACATTTTACCGTTACAATTATGTTGTAAAGGCTTCTTTTCAAAATAGTGATTTTGAAAGCGGTATGAAAAATAAGTTAGATGAATTTATGCATTTTCTAAACATATAGTTTTTTAAAAAACATTATGACGATAGCAGTATATGCCAGAAACACCAAGGAAAATTTCCCTGATTATTTAGAGCATTTATTAGCAATATCCGTTAGCGAAAACGTAAAGGTTATAGTTTTCAAACCTTACCTTGATTTCTTAAATGCAACCTCCGGAAGAACATTTACGACAAATACCTATGCCAATTCCGAAGAATTAATTGCAAAAGCTGATTATGTTATTTCATTGGGTGGTGATGGTACTATGCTTGAAACGCTTGAATTTGTTCGTCGTTCAGGAATTCCTGTATTGGGCGTGAACACCGGGCGATTAGGTTTTTTAGCGACTGTTTATAAAGAAGATTTTGAAAAAGCCATTTTGCTTTTGATCAAGGAAAAATTTACTTTAGATAAAAGAGAGTTAATTGAACTTAATCAAACAACCTGTTTTAATGAAGTAAATTATGCCCTGAATGAATTCACTATTCATAAAAAAGAATCAGGCGCTATGATTAATATTGATACTTATGTAAATGGTATTTTTCTGAATTCTTATTTTGCTGATGGGTTAATTGTTTCTACACCAACAGGTTCAACAGCTTATTCCTTAAGTTGTGGCGGCCCAATCATGCTGCCGGATTCAGATAATTTCATCATTACACCAATTGCCCCACATAATTTAAATGTGAGGCCTATTGTGATTTCAAACAATAAAACAATTAGTTTTAAAGTAAGTGGCAGAAACGATAGTTTTAATGTGTCACTTGACTCGCGTAATCAAACAATCAACAATTTATCGGAATTGATTATAAAAAAAGCAGACTTCAGGTTTAACATGATTAATCTGGAAGGCCAGCATTTCTTTGAAACCCTTCGTAATAAACTGTTGTGGGGATTTGATAAACGACATTAAAAAAGATGGAAAAAATTAATACGTAGAATCACTATATGCCTATGTGGCTAAAAACAAAAAAACGTTCTTAACTTCAAATACAAAAATTCAATCTCAATTATCAAATAAATAATTATTTTTAGCATTCTAAACTATTTAAACAAATCTTATGTCATTTATTCATACTGTAGTAGCACGCCAGATTTTAGATTCACGCGGAAATCCAACCGTAGAAGTAGATGTAGTCACCGACCAGGGCATTTTAGGAAGAGCTGCTGTTCCTTCGGGAGCTTCCACCGGTATGCATGAGGCTGTGGAATTACGTGACAACGACAAAACCCAGTATTTAGGTAAAGGAGTTTTAAAAGCAATTAACAATGTTAACAGCGCTATTGCAGAGCGTTTAAAAGGCATGTACATTTTTGATCAAAGTGCTATTGATGCGGCCATGATTGAATTGGATGGTACTTCCAACAAAGGAAATTTAGGAGCCAATGCCATTTTAGGAGTTTCTTTGGCAGTAGCCAGGGCAGCTTCCGAAGAATGCAGGCAACCCCTATACCGTTATGTAGGCGGTGTGAATTCTAATCTCCTTCCTATTCCGATGATGAATATACTCAATGGTGGTTCACATGCAGATAACGGAATAGATTTTCAGGAATTTATGATCATGCCAATTGGCGCCGATAGTTTCAGTGAAGGTTTAAGAATGGGCACTGAAATTTTTCATCATTTAAAAGCTGTATTAAAATCGCAAGGACTGGCAACAAATGTGGGTGATGAAGGTGGCTTTGCACCTAACTTTAAGAACAACGAGGAAGCTATCAAAGCAGTAATGCAGGCCATCGACAAAGCAGGTTACAAAGCAGGTGAAGATGTTTATATTGCGATGGATGCCGCTTCATCTGAATTTTATAATACCGATGAAAAAGTATATCATTTTAAAAAATCTACCGGAGATAAATTAACCTCTTCGCAAATGGTTGATTTTTGGGCTGACTGGAGACAAAAATATCCTATCATTTCCATTGAAGATGGCTTTGCAGAAGAAGACTGGGACGGCTGGAAATTAATGACAGATAAATTAGGTTCATCTACACAGCTTGTTGGCGATGATCTATTCGTTACTAATGTTGAATTCTTACAAAAAGGAATTGACATGGCTGTAGCAAATTCTATTTTAGTAAAAGTAAACCAGATAGGCACATTAACCGAAACAATTAATGCAGTTCAATTGGCACACACCAACAGTTATACATCTGTGATGAGCCACCGAAGTGGAGAAACAGAAGACACAACAATTGCTGACTTAGCAGTTGCCTTAAGCTGCGGCCAGATCAAAACAGGTTCTGCTTCACGCAGTGACCGGATCGCAAAATACAATCAACTATTGCGTATTGAGGAGCAATTAGGAAACAATGCCCGCTATATCGGCAAAGATTTTAAGTTTTTAAAGAAGTAATTTTCCTACAAAAAAACCTTACTGTTTGGTAAGGTTTTTTTGTGTTTGCTTTTTGAAAAAACATGAATACCTAAATAGGGTTCACTCAATAAGTCAATTTTACTTTTTACTTTCTTTTTGCTTGGCAAAAAAGAAACAAAAACCCAAGGCGAAAGACCAACTCCCATTTTTTATCGCACAAAATGTCTCCGCAGTGCCGCCTAAAAAATCG
>JACMNO010000059.1 GCA_014378485.1 Bacteroidia bacterium | reverse complement strand
CCTCATCGGCTGTTTTTTTAGTGTACGATAAATTGTTTGAACCTTTCACCCACTGCAAATCTTTTAAGGTTTTAGGAGCCAATGAAGTGTTCACGTTCAAAAATGCATCCTCCATGGTGAGTGTTTTATCCTGAGCAAAACTGTATGAGGTAATTAGCAACAAATAAAGGGCAACCAAAATTTTATTCATGGGGACTGATTTAAACAATAAATAATGCAAAGTAACAGGAAGAATAACAAGTTACATTTTGGATACCAATTAATGAATAAAAATAATCTCGACACATTTATTGTCTTCGGCTCGAAGTATCTTAAAAGTAATTACAGCTGGTTTGATTATTTAAAATTTGAATTTTCACGCTATAATTAAACGAAATGAGTAATCAAAAAAGTTGGAAACACCGTTAAGTTCGGCAGAAATGGCGAGCTTATCGCATCCTTTTGAATAGCTTTAAAACCGTTGTTCACCTGGTTAAAGCCAGCAATTCTATGCTAATTGCCTGATTAATAATGAATACAAAAACAGCGAAATCTCTCAGAAATTTGGGTTAAATTAAAAATTACTATTTTTGCGGTCATGGAGTTACTAAGCGATGAACTTAAAAACTACCTGGATAACTATTGTGATTCTGAAACTGATCTGCTAAAACACATCGACAGAGAAACACATTTGAAGGTGCTTATGCCTCACATGGTATCCGGACATTATCAGGGCCGGGTGCTGAGTATGTTAAGCAAACTCATTAATCCAGAACGTATTCTAGAAGTAGGTACGTTTACCGGGTACGCCACTCTTTGCCTAGCCGAAGGTCTTTCTGCAACGGGAATTATCTACACCATTGATGTTAATGAAGAACTGGAAGAAATGGTTAGTAACTTTTTTCAGAAATCTCCATATAACTCACAGATACAGTATCATTTAGGCAACGCTGTGGAAATCATCCCCACTTTGAATGAAACGTTCGATCTTGCTTTTATTGATGCCGACAAAAAGAATAATGAGACCTATTATGATCTGATTTTCGACAAATTACGACCTGGTGGGTTAATTATTGTTGATAATGTGCTTTGGAGTGGGAAAGTGCTATCAAATGTTGATAATGATAATTTTACAAATTTTATTACTAAGTTTAACATTAGGGTACAAACAGACAACCGTGTAGAGAAGCTAATACTTCCTATTCGGGATGGTTTATTTGTGATACGTAAAAAGTAAATGATTATGAAAAAAACATTTTGGCTATTACTACTCCTTATCTGCACTTCTGCAGCCGCACAACAATCTACAGCATCTAAATACGTTCAACTATATAAAGACGCAGCTATCCGACAGATGAATAAAAACGGGGTGCCTGCAAGTATTATCTTGGGTGTAGCCATGCACGAATCTGGTAGCGGAACGAGCAAAATCGCAAAATATCTCAATAATCATTTTGGGATGAAGGGGAGAAACAACAGCTCGGAAATAAAATCAGCTTATAAAGGGTATGAATCAACAGAAGAATCTTACGAAGATTTTATTGGCGCCTTAAAAAGGCATCAAAAATTTAACATGTTATTTAGCAAATTTTCTGACTCTGATTATATGGGCTGGGCTATTGGCATACAACGTGGCGGATATGCAGCAAGTAAAACCTGGGCAAGACAAGTAATTGCCATCATTAAAAAATATGAGCTATATAAATACGATAATCAAAATATTAGCTTTATAAAGCCCGTGGATTCTCCGCAAGAAGAAACAATGACTTCCCAAACGGAGGCAAGCCCAACTACTGTTTACAGAGTTAAAAGAGGTGATACATTGCTTGATATTGCAAAGAAATTTGACACCTCGGTGAAAGTGATTAAGAAAAAAAATAACCTGCGAACTGCTAATTTACGGTTAGGGCAGAAACTTGAGATTTGATTTACAGCTATGCGTTTTACCTTTTTAGGTATTTTGATTCTTATTTTGGCATTAATGTCTTGTAGTTCTAGAAAGCAAGCACTACCAAATTCTACCACCAGAAAGCCTGAAAAAACCATTGATAATTCGTTTGTTCGAAATTCTAGTGCCACCTCTTACATAGAAAAGTACAAAACGATTGCCGTATCAGAAATGAATACTTATGGCATTCCGGCTAGCATTACTCTAGCACAAGGTTTACTCGAATCCGGTAACGGAAACAGCAGCCTGGCTGTGGAAGCAAATAACCATTTTGGAATAAAATGCAATTCGGATTGGAAAGGAAAAACCATTTTGCGAGACGATGATCAAAAAGACGATTGCTTCCGAGTTTATAGCTCTCCAGAAGATTCGTTTCATGATCATTCGGAATTTTTGAAACGCAAGCGATATGCTTTCTTGTTTGAGCTTGACAAAAACGATTACGTAGGTTGGGCAAACGGGTTAAAACAGGCCGGATATGCAACAAACCCCAAATATCCTGATTTATTGATAAGCCTTATTGATCGTTACGGCCTTTCTAAATACGACCGAAAAGAATCTCCTACAGAGAAAATTAAACGAGAAGATAAAGTTCTTGACCAAATCACTACTAATATCCCAGAAGAAAAGAAAGATGACGTTGGAAAGCCTCCGGTTGCCATGAAAATTTACGAGGTAAAAAAAAGTGATACACTTTATTCGATTTCAAAACGATTCGGCCTAACAGTAGATGAATTAAAAATTTTAAACAACTTACAGAACACTGATTTAAAGCTGGGTGCTTTGTTATTAGTTTCAAAATAGGTCTCTTTGCAAATAAGCAGGTTTCTTTAGATGGATTGAATTTTGTAAGCTCGACATAACGTTAAGTTTTGTTAAACTAGTTTGCCCAATATATTTTTAGCTTATTTTTATCTCCACTTGAAAAAACCACTTTCTATCCTAATCCTAATTCTGATCACAGCAATAAAATTGTTTGCGCAAGATAAACCTATTCAGGGAATCGTGTTTGATAAAGATAGTAAGCAACGGATAACGAGAGTATACATTTTCAACACACGGACAAGTAAAGGTTTATACAACAATATTAAGGGAGAATTTAAAAACACAGCTCAAAAAGGCGATGTTTTGGTGGCTGCACTGCAAGGTTATGCGGTTGATACCGCTAGTGTTGGCGCTTCTAATACCATCATATTTTATTTAAAACGGATGAGTATTATGCTTCGGGAAGTTACCGTGACAGATACAACAAAGACGCCTAAGGAAAAGCTAACAGAAAATAAAAAAGCCTATAAGGATATTTACGTTAAGGGCAATACTGGCGATATGTTGCACATTGGACAAGGCGGCGTGGGGCTTAGTATCACATCGATTTATAACCTATTAAGTAAACAAGGCCGAAATGCCCGACGCTTACAAGAAATCATTGAACAGGATTATAAAGAGTCGTTGATTGACTATAAATACTCTAAAAATTTAGCAAACTCCGTAACCGGCTTAACAGGAGATAGACTCACGGACTTCGTTCAACAGTATCGTCCCTCCTATTACTTCATCATCCAAGCGAATGATTACGAGCTTATTAATTTCATAAAATCTAATTTCGAAAGGTATATCCGAAACCCAGGTGCCCGCAGGCTTCCGCCTTTGCCTCATTTGACAATTGACACTCTAAAATAAATTTTGCGTTCCATGAGCGTTCCTATTATTATCGTTCCGTTTTTACCTGCATCAGGAATGGCACTATTCCCTTTCATTTTATTGAAGCATCCGAGCCTTAAAACGGATGTAACGATTATCAACCATGAAAAAATTCATTTGAGGCAGCAGTTGGAATTGTTGGTGTTTCCATTTTATGTGCTTTACTTACTCGATTACTTAATTAAGTTTTTCAAATATAAAAACCATCACCAAGCGTACATGAACATTGTTTTTGAAAAAGAAGCTTATCAAATGGATTACGATCTGGATTATTTGGCCAAAAGAAAATTTTGTAATTGGCTCAAATATTTCAAAGCTCAGTGAAGCCCGGCCTGCCGGCCAAATTGACAATTACTAAAATAATAGCAGCCGAACCAGAGTTAATATAAAAGTGTTACCTAAATAACGCTGCAAAATATTTTACTTTGTATCAGTATGCTTAAGAATTATACTTTTTTAATCGCTTTTTTGCTGTTAAATCTTCTTTCTGCTCAGGCTCAAAAATCAACTG
>JACMNO010000007.1 GCA_014378485.1 Bacteroidia bacterium | reverse complement strand
TAAAATGATGGCGGCCGCTCAACCGTTTTTATCTGGAGCAATTTCGAAAACAATTAACCTTCCGAATGAAGCTACCGTTGAAGAAATCAAAAACTGCTATGAGCTATCCTGGAAATTAGCTCTTAAAGCAAATGCCTTGTATCGTGATGGTTGTAAATTGTCTCAGCCACTTTCTACCAAATCATCAGACTCCAAAGAAGATAAATTAGATACTGTTGAAGAAGTTTTAGGTGAAGCTGCTAACGTTAAACTAAGCGATTTAACAGCCGAACAAGTGTTAGAAGCTGCAAGAGCGATATTAGAACGATCTACCGATACTACTTTTAAACGTCAATTATCTTCAGTGGTTGAGCGTAAAAATTTACCGGGAAAGCGAGGCGGTTTTACACAAAAAGCAGCTGTTGGAGGCCAAACCCTATTTGTTCGTACAGGTGAATATGAGGACGGAACGTTAGGGGAGATTTTCGTAGATATGCACAAAGAAGGTGCAACATTCCGTTCGTTAATGAATTGTTTTGCTATTGCGGTTTCTGTTGGTTTACAGTATGGTGTTCCGTTAGAAGAGTTTGTAGACAAATTTACATTCACTCGTTTTGAACCTTCCGGGATGGTAACCGGGCACGATAATATTAAAAGTGCAACTTCTATTATTGATTATATTTTCCGGATGCTGGGTTATGAGTATTTAGGAAGAGAGGATTTGGTACATGTGCTTACTAAGCATAATGTAGTGTTGGGCAACCCGCAAATGGCCGATGAGGATAAAAATATGCATGAGAATAATTTTACGGATGCGAAAGTTCCTCTACCAAAAGCTGCAAGCAGTTTTAAATTAAAGCCAGTTTTAGATATTTCCGGAGGTGGCCAATCTGATGCCCCATCATGTGGTAATTGCGGACATATTATGGTTCGGTCAGGTACTTGTTATAAATGTTTGAACTGCGGTACGCAGGGCGGATGTAGTTAATGGAGTTGTAAGTTTTGAGTTGTAAGTTATAAGTGAGCCTCGGTAGAAATGCCGAGGCTTTTGGTTAGTAATGTATAATGAATTCATCGTGTATAGATAAAAAAATTAAAGCAAGCAGCAATTCAAAGATAGTAAGCGATATTAAGCTCACTTTAGAGCAATCAATAGAGAAAACAGGTTATGTGTTAGAGCACAAAGTCGCTTCTTTCTTTGAAAAAGCAAAATGGTCTGTGATCCATAACAGATACTGTTTATTCTTAAAAAATGTAGAGCTGAATTGTTAGACATTATTAAATATCTTACTTCTGATATAGATGTTCCTATCAATGACCTTAAATATCTATATCTGGAAATGGAAAATAATGTAATTCAAATAAATGTTAGCGACAATAAATGGGTAAATGAATTCATAAACGGTCATGAAAGAATTAGTTCGAAAACTGCGGAATGGTTAAAATATAATTTTAAATGTGAAGGTAAATTCTTGTTTACTGAAGATTTACTTCCATTTTAATTTAAAAAAGTCATTCCTTTGAAAACTCTCTTATGTCGAGATTCGCTAATAATAATGGACAAATGTAATTTTAAGAGCATTTATGGTATTCACAAAATTTAAGTAATAGAAGCACAACCCTCCCAATCCTAAACCTGACAAAAGTGGATACCGGCCTGTGATTAAGGCCTCGTGCAGTATGAACGATTGGCAGGACTGAACGACCCCAAGAACTACCACCACTGATTTTCAAAAAATTATTAACAATGCCTAAAGACTATGCCCACTTTAAACTTTAAACTATTTTCCCTCCAACTGCTTGACATTGAATAATAATAAGCTATCTTTGCAGTCCCTAAAAATTAGGGAAAATAGATATTGTTAAACTAATTTAAATTCAAGCAAGTGAATACGTTAAGTTAC
>JACMNO010000058.1 GCA_014378485.1 Bacteroidia bacterium | reverse complement strand
TACAAGAGGGCGCGAAAGAAGTCGTGAACCAGAAACTATTGTGCGTGAAGCAAAAGATGCTTTTGATAATGGATACAGGGAAGTGACTTTATTAGGGCAAAACGTAAACTCTTATTTGTGGAGTGGGGGAGGTTTAAAAAAAGAAACCCTAACCGAAGAACAAAGAGCAAACTCCACCACCTTTGCTGAATTATTGGAAATGGTTGCACTCATACATCCGGATCTGCGCGTACGTTATTCAACTTCGCATCCAAAAGATATGGGCGATGATGTTTTGCACATGATGGCTAAGCATGAAAATATTTGTAAGTACGTTCATCTTCCGGTACAAAGTGGTAACAGTGATGTTTTGGAAAAAATGAACCGCGGTTATACCCGTGAATGGTACCTGGATCGTATTGCTGCCATTCGTCGCATTATGCCAGATGCAGGAATCAGTGCCGATATCATCACAGGTTTTTGTGGCGAGACAGAAGAACAACATCAGGATACTTTATCCCTAATGGAAGAAGTGCAATATGAATTTGCCTACATGTTTTCGTATAGCGAACGTCCTAAAACTTTAGCGGAACGTAAATACGAAGATGATGTTCCTGCTGAAGTAAAGAGCAGACGCTTAACAGAGATTGTTAATATGCAGCGAAAGCATAGTGAGATCAGAACAAAGCAAGGACTTGGAAAAATTTACAAGGTGTTGGTAGAAAATGTTTCTAAAAAATCTGCCGATATGATGAGCGGACGTAATACACAAAACACAGTCGTTGTTTTCCCTAAAGGAAATTTAAAAAAAGGAGATTATGTGAATGTATTGATCACGAGTTGTACGAGCGGCACACTTATAGGCGAGTGCGTGTAAAGTATAAGAAGAAGTAAGTATTAAGATTAAAGATTGGTTTAATTTAATTCATGGCTCATAATTATAAAGATTTAAAAATTTGGCAACGATCAATAGATCTGGTTGATTTATGCTATGAGTATGTTGGAGATTTACCTCAGGATGAACGCTTTAATCTGAAATCACAAATCGTACGTTGCGCTTGCTCGGTTCCTGCTAATATTGCAGAAGGTTGCGGAAAGAGAACAAAGAAACATTTCGCAGAATTCGTAACTCATTCATTAGGCTCTTGTTTTGAATTAGAAACGCATATGATTATTTGTGACAGAAGAAAATTTGGAAAAGAAGAATTAAGAAATAAAATATTACAGGAATTATCAGAGATAAAGAATATGATCTTTTCTTTTAGAGAAACATTAGAATAGAAAATATAAGCAATCTTTAATCTTGATACTTTAATCTTACAGTACTAAAAATGAATTTACAGGATATAAAACAGCGTTTCGGAATTATAGGAAACAACCCATTATTAGAAAGAGCTATTGATATAGCGCGCCAAGTGGCACCAACCGATTTAAATGTATTGATCAATGGTGAGAGTGGAACCGGTAAAGAAGTATTTCCTCAGATTATTCACCAAAACAGTGTTCGTAAACACGGACAATACATTGCTGTAAACTGTGGAGCTATACCTGAAGGGACGATTGATAGTGAATTGTTTGGGCATGAAAAAGGATCTTTTACAGGAGCTCATGAAGCGCGTAAAGGTTATTTTGAAGTGGCAGATGGCGGTACTATTTTTTTAGATGAAGTGGGGGAGTTGCCTTTAACTACGCAAGCACGTTTGCTGCGTGTTTTGGAAACGGGAGAATACATTCGTGTAGGAAGCAGCAAAGTTCAAAAAACAAATGTACGGGTTGTAGCGGCTACCAATATTAATTTCACGGTTGCGATTGAGAAGGGAAAGTTCAGAGAAGATTTATATTACCGTTTAAACACGGTTCCCATCAATCTTCCTCCGTTGCGAGATCGTAAGGATGATATTTATTTACTGTTCAGGAAATTTGCCAGTGATTTTGCAACCAAATATAGAATGCCTGCTGTGAAATTATCTCAGGATGCTGAACAGGCTTTGGTAAATTATTATTGGCCTGGAAACATCCGTCAGTTAAAAAATATTACTGAGCAGATCTCGATCATCGAAAAAGAAAGGGATATCACTTTGGAATGTTTGTTACAATATTTACCAAATTATCAAACCAATCGGCTGCCGGCTTTAGCACATTCAGGTAATGGCAATGCGTCATCTTCAGATATGAACGAACGTGATTTGTTGTATAAGGTATTGTTTGATATGAAAAAAGATCTGAATGATCTGAAAAAAGTAGTTCATGATATTGTAAATACTGGAAGCGGTTCATTAAGTAATCTGTCATCTGATGATACACTTGCTGGTGAAAGAATATACACTAACGATAATAATTTTCCGGTTGTTTCCGGTAGTGGAGATCATAAAGTTCATAGCCCGATTATTGTAAAAGAGTCCGGTCATGGATTTAGCCAGCCCATTGTTGTCGAGGAATCATTATCACTCCAGGATAAGGAAATTGACATGATCAAAAAAGCGTTGAAAAAACATAAGGGGAAGCGCAAGTATGCCTCTCAGGAATTAGGAATAAGTGAAAGAACTTTATACCGAAAAATTAATGAGTATAACATTGAAGAGTAAAATTCTATTATTGATAGCATTCATTATTCTTTCTTTTAGTTCTAAAGGAATTAAGAATGTTGACTCTTTGCTGCATGTCATAGCAACATCCGTTAATGATAGTTCTGTATCTGATGCTTATTTACAACTATCTTTAATACATTCCTTAAACAACCCGAAGCTTGCACTTTCTTACATTAATTTGTCCATTGATAAATTCAATAAATTTTCATCTGATTTTCAATACAATCGCTTTTTAAAAAAAGGAGAAATATTTCGTTTATTAGGAGAAATTGATTCCTGTCTACATTACATTAACATGGTATATGCCCAGGGTATGAAAAACAACAAATTTTTAACTGTTGGAGAATGTTATAGTGAATATGGTTTGGTGAATATTGCACAAGGCAATTCCCAAAAGGCTATTGAGCAATTTATGAAACATCTTGCTATTATTAAGAAATATAAATATAAAAAAGAGCTATCAGGTATTTATAATAACATTGGAATTGCTTATGCGAACAGAGGAGATTGGGATATGGCCAACGAATATTTCCTAAAAGCATTAAAGGATGATCAAACTTATTTGCGCGATATGAACCTTGGTAATGATTATAATAACCTTGGTGTAGTTTTTTTGATTCGTTACGGACTTGATTCATTAAAGAAGAATAATAATCTTGACTCAGCACGAAAATACCTGAATAAAGGGCTTTTTCATAGGTATAAGATCCATGACAGTATTGGTATTGCTGGCTCATTAAATAACCTGTCCCTGATAGAAAATGAAACGGGCAATTTTAAATTGGCTTTGTCATTAGCAGATTCAGCTTTTAAAATTGCCAGCCTGAATGGATATAAAAAAATACAGGTGGAGATTTATGATTCTTATGATCAGATCTATTCGAAAATGGGAAATTTTAAAATGGCCTATGCATTTCTTAATAAAAAAAACAAACTGAATATCGCTTTTGAAAAAGAACAATTGAATAATAATATTCAGCAATTGGAGTCGGATATTCAACTTGAGCAAAAGCAAAAACAGTTATTAGAAAAAGATCTTAAATTGACCAGATCAGAAAACCAAAAGCAAAAACAATTTGGTTTTATAGTGTTAGCAGTTGTATTGATTATTGCACTGATGATTTTTTTATTTTATTTCTTTAAAAATAACAGAACTTTATCAGAACGTAATTCCCTGATCTCTGAACAAAAAAACGTAATTGAAGAAAAGCATAAAGATATTACTGATAGTATTACGTATGCTCATCGTATCCAATCATCATTGATTCCTACCCAGCTGGAGTTAAATAAAAAATGCCCGAAACTGGCGATTTTATTTCAGCCCCGCGATATCGTAAGTGGTGACTTTTACTGGTATTCAAAAATTAACGATGTCAATATATTTGTTTTGGCCGATTGTACAGGGCATGGAGTGCCTGGTGCATTTATGAGCTTTATAGGCATTAACCAGTTAAATACCATTGTTAATGAAAAAGGAATTGTTAGCCCGCAACAAATTTTAAATGAACTAAAAAAGGGAGTTGTTAGCAGCCTGAACTCAAACCAGGATAACACTGAAAAGAAAGATGGAATGGACGTTGCCTTAATTTCTTTCAATGAACATGAGTTGTTTTTTTCCGGTGCAAATCAATCTGTTTTAATCATCAGGGAGAGTCAATTGATAGAGTTAAAAGGAAATAAACAACCAATAGGCTTATCTGAAAATAATGAGAGTTTTAAGGAAGTGAAGTTTAATTTTCAAAAAGGGGATCGGGTGGTTTTATACAGTGATGGTATCGTTGACCAGTTTGGAGGTGAACTTGGTAAAAAATTAAAAACAAGACATTTCAAAGCTTGGTTAGTTGAAACATCCTACTTATCATTACAGGAACAAAAGGAAGCCATCACTGAAAAACTGAATTTATACAAAGAGAATTATGACCAAACAGATGACATCACTCTCGCCATTATTGAGATATAAAAACACAAATTTATTCCGTATGCAAAAAACTGTTTTGATTCTATTGACTTTGTTTTTCTCAAATATGACAGCCCAGGTGGTTCCGTCTTATGAAACATTTAGTCTGAAAAACGGATTAAAAGTTTATTTGCTGCAGTACGGAAATATTCCTGCGATCAACGTAAGGCTGGTTTTAAATACAGGAAAAGTGAACGAAGCACCCGGCCAGCAAAATTACAGCGACCTGGTTTCCAATTCTATTTTAATGGGAAACACAAAATATGATATAGAAACTCAAACCAATAAAGCGTTTGTGTTGGGTACTTCTTTAGCAGCAAGTTCTACAAACGACAATACCGTAGTAGAAATGAATATTTTAAGTAAAGATCTGGATTCTGGAATGGATCTAATGTCTGCAGCAGTATTAACTCCAACGTTTCCAAAAGATAAAATTGATCAACTGATCTCCAGGAATGTGGATTTTAATAGCCCAACAAAAATGGACATCAGTGAATTGTCATCTGTATTCAGTAATTATTTTATGTATGGCATCTCAAATCCGATGGGCCGTTATTTTTATAAAACTCAATTGCAAAAAATAACTCCTGCATTGGTTAAAGAATATTATGATTTTAATTATACACCGAAAAATGCTAATTTAATTATTTGCGGTAGTTTCGACATGGCCGCCATTAAACCAGTTATTGAAAAATATTATGGTTCATGGAAATCAGCAATGGGCAATACAAATGGCGTGAGCCTTGAATCCATAGCTATCAAAAAGAAAGAGATTGGATTTATAAACAGGAATGGCGCCACTCAGTGTGCTATGCAATGGAATAAGATAGCCCCTGCTGTGACTGATAAGGATCAATTGGCTTTTTCTATCGCAAATGGAATTTTTAATGAGGTACTGTTTAAAGAAATCCGTGAAAAAGGTGGCAAGACTTACAGTATCGGAAGCACGCAAAAGTCAGGTAAATTTTCGAATACTTTTATTGTTGGTTGTTCTGTAAGAAATGAAGAGTTGTTTAATACAATTGAATTATTTGATAAAACACTTTCCGGTTTTTATGCAAGTCCAATCAGCGAAACAACATTTAAAGAATCAATTTATAAAAGAATTGTGGCGGTCAAAAAAATGGAAAGCCCTGAAGAGGTGTCTTCATTTTATAATCCTTTGGTTTATAATTTTGAAAAAAGAAAAAATATCATTGCTGATTTGAATACCCTCAATGTAGAAGATGTTAATAAGGTCATTAAAAAGTATTTTACTCCTGATGCTTATAAGCTTGTGGTTGCAGGTGATGAATCAAAAGTAACCGTTCAAATAACAAAAATACCAGGGCTTAAAAAGTTTATGCCTTCTGATATCGAAAAAGACAATTAATATTTATTATTTTTGAGACCTAAACGATTAATATGACAAACTTTAAAATCACTTCTTTTGCTGCCGCTATTCTTATTATTGCTGCATGCCACTCAAAAAAGAAAACAACAATAACAACAACAACTGTTGCTTCTGCTGCTACACCTGCTAAATCTACTACCGGTATTTTTGAACCGGGTGAGGAAGAATTAATGGCTGTTAAAACCAAATTTCCGGATGCTACTTTACCTATTTTAACGGAAGGGCATGCTATTTATACAGGTGTTTGCGCCGACTGCCATAAGGCAAAAAGTATTTATAGAATTCCTGAAGAAAAATGGCAGGGAATAATTGATAGGATGGCGCCTAAAGCAACTATATCAGCTTCTCAAAAAGATGCCTTAACCAAATATGTTTTTTCTATAAAAGCAACTCAACCTAAATAAAATGAAACGCAGCCAATTATTATTAGAAGAAGTGATGCAGGAAGCCGAAGCTACCAGGAACTTATTGTCATTAATCCCTTTTGATAAAGCAGATTTTGTGCCTCATCAAAAATCAATGACTTTATTGCGGTTAGCAACTCATGTGGCAGAAATTTCAGGGTGGTGGAAAGAATGCTTACTGGATGACGAACTAGATTTTGCAAAAGGTGATTCAACTCCTAAAGTATTTAATTCAACTGCTGATATTGTGGCATTGCATGATAAACATATCCTACAGGCAGAGAAAATTTTAAATGAGGTTAATGAAGATGAGTTTTTAAAGCTGTGGACGATGCGTGCCGGCGAAATGATTTTCTTCACCAAACCTAAAGCTGAAGTTGCTCGAACATGGTGTATGAATCATTTATATCATCACAGGGGGCAACTCACTGTTTATTTAAGATTATTGAATATTCCTCTACCGGCTGTTTATGCAACAACGGCTGACTTGGAAGGGAAATAACTAAGTAAGATGAACGAAGCTCTCCTTCATACAATTTGGAAATATAAATTACTGGGAAAAAATCAATTCATTGGCTCCAAAAAGGAAGTTATTGAAGTTATTTCTATCGGTGAACATAATCAGGACTCAGGTCCTGATTTTTTTAATTCAAAAATTAAGATTAATGATATTGTTTTAGCGGGCAATGTTGAAATTCATATAAAAACATCCGATTGGTTAAAACACAATCATCAGAAAGATAAAGCTTATGATAACCTTATTTTGCATGTAGTGTATGAGCACGATAAGGAATTACCACAAAATGAGCAGTTCAATGTATCCGTTCTAGAATTAAAAAATTATATTCAACCGGGTTTACTAGAACAGTATTACCAGCTTCAATTATCCAAACAGCCTGTTGCCTGCGGTAAATCAATAAGCACAGTTCCTGGAATTATATGGAAATCATGGTTAGATCGCTTAGCGGTGAGCCGTATCGAACAAAAAACAGATTACATTGAACACTTGTTTGAGTATAGTCATCAAAATCACGAAGATGCTTTATACTTGTTGCTATGCAGAAACTTTGGATTTAAGATCAATAATGATTCTTTTGAATTATTAGGGAAATCCTTGCCATATTCCATTCTTAAAAAATATGCGAATAATGCCTCTCAAATAGAATCATTGTTGTTTGGTGTGGCAGGTTTATTGGATGACCTGTTTGATGATAAATACCCGAAACAGCTGCAGAATGAGTTTGAGTTTTTAAAACACAAACATCAATTAAAGCCAATAAAAAAAGAACACTGGAAGTTTTCAAAAACACGTCCTGTCAATTTTCCAACCATTCGCATTGCCCAGTTAGCAAGCATCATTGGTAAACAGGATTCCTTATATCATTTAATAGAACAAAAACCGGATTTAAAAACGATCCGTTCTTTTTTTGAAACAGAACCAAATCCATACTGGAGAACTCATTATAAGTTCGATGCCGAATCGGATGAAAGCTCAAAAGCATTTGGTGAAACTGCACTTTATTCCATTGTTATCAATACGGTGGTGCCTTATTTGTTTTTCATGTCACAGCGAAATGCAAATCCATCTTTTGTTGAATATGCCATGGATCTATTGTCTCACTTGCCTGCAGAAATCAACACTAAAACTAAAGCATTTACAGAGCTTGGCATTAAAACAGAAAACGCCTTAGAAAGTCAGGCACAATTATATTTGCTTGATAATTTTTGCTCAAAGAAAGCATGCCTTCACTGCCGGGTAGGGGAGTCTCTGCTCAAAAGTTCATTAAAATAAAAATAGGATCAATTTTTTTTCTATTTTTGTAAACAATGATGGATAAAATTAGATATTGGTTTGAACAAAAAGCTTTTGGCGTTTGCGAATGGTGGGGAAAAAAATTAGGAATCCGAACCACAAATATTCGCATGTATTTTATCTATTTATCTTTTTTTACTTTTGGTTCCCCTATTATCATTTACTTTATGATGGCTTTTATTTTAGAGCATAAAGAGAGTTTTAAGCCAAGTAATTACCAACGCCGCCGCAGTGTTTGGGATTTGTAACTAGTTTTTTAGAGATTGTAATAATTCGGACAAGCTATTGATTCCGGAAATTTTTATTAATTTGGCATTGTTATGTTTAACATTTTCAAATCTTATTACCGTTTTTATCTGCCTCTACTGATTATGTTCACAGTATGGGTGATTGGAACGATTGGATACGTTCTTATTGATAATTACAGCTGGTTTGATGCTTTCTATATGACTGTCATTACAGTGGCAACTGTTGGATACGGTGAAGTAGCACCCTTAAGCCATGCAGGCAAATTATTTACAGCATTTCTTATTATCACAAGTTTTGGTACATTTGCTTATGCCGTTTCATCCATTACCAAATTTGTAATTGACGGTGAGTTTAATGAATTTTTTAAAAATAGAAAATTGAGTGCAACGATCGATAAATTATCAGACCATATCATCATTTGTGGTTACGGCCGTAATGGTCGACAGGCCGCACAAGTGCTTAAAAAACACGACAAGCGCTTTGTGGTTATTGAAAGCAATGCAGTTTTGACAGCGACACTCAATCATAAATTCAGTGATCTGGTTATAACAGGAGATAGTACACAAGATGATATTTTAATTAAAGCCGGAATTTTAAGGGCAACAGCTTTGATAACTACTTTACCGGCTGATGCTGATAATTTGTTTATTGTATTAACGGCTCGTAATTTGAATAAAAAACTAACTATAATTTCCCGTGCAAGCGAAGATAACTCAGACACTAAATTGAAAATTGCCGGGGCTAATAATGTGATAATGCCCGATAAAGTCGGTGGAGCGCACATGGCTTCATTAGTAATGAAGCCGGATGTCATGGAATTTATTGACCATATAACCGCCGAAGGTGGAGATACTGTTAACCTGGAAGAAATTTCCTTTGCCAATGTTCCGGAAGGTTTAAAAAATAAAACGTTAAAGGATCTTGAAATCAGGAACCGGTCAGGTGCCAATATCATTGGTTATAAAACCGCTACAGGCGAATATATAGTGAACCCAAGTGCTGATACACTCATAATCCCGCAATCAAAATTATTTGTTTTAGGTACTCCTGAGCAAATTGCTGCTTTAAAGCAAATATTGAGTTAAGTTAGTTTATCAACAAATAAACTATTTATCGACAAATCCATGTTTTTTAACAATTAAATTGTGTCTTTGGGCCATTATTTGTATTCCGATTTCTGATTTTTTTACATAAATTTAACTCTGCTTATAATTTATTAAACAGCAGGTGTTTAATAAATAGAAATACATACGATTATCTCCAATAGAACATAAATTACAAATATTATAATATGAAAAAACTATTTTTCACTTTTTTAATCTCTCTTACTTTCATTGCTTACTCACAAGCTCCGCAGGAAATTAGCTATCAGGGCGTTGCTAGGAATGCCAGCGGATCTTTATTAGCCAATCAGAATATTGGTATTAAACTGGAATTACATCAGGGAAGTGCTGGTGGTGCAGTCGTTTTTTCTGAAACACACAGTAAAACAACCAATGTCTTTGGTTTGTTTACCTTAGGTATTGGTTCAATAAATACAGCTGTTTTTACAGCTATTAACTGGGCTGGTGGCCCATATTTTATGGAAGTATCTATGGATCCTGCCGGGGGAACTTCATATACCTCCGTTGGAACACAACAGTTTATGAGTGTACCTTATGCCTTGTATGCAAAGACAGCTGGTAACGCTGCACCTACACCAACAATTACTATTAATGCACCCAATACAATAACATCATCCGGTGGTAGTTATGCAATTAATATTCCGGCCACAACTTCATATTCTGCAGGAACAGGCATCAATTTATTAGGTAATACAATTTCTAATGCAGCACCTGACCAAACGGTTGTTATAAATGCTGCAGGTGCAACAACGGTTACAGGTACTTATCCTTCTTTTACCATTAATACACCAACAGCGCAGGCTTATACTGCCGGTAATGGCATTAATATTAGTGGTGCCGGAGTTATAACAAATATTGCCCCACCTGCTACACCTTATACTTTAACAGCTAATTCAAATACAATAACTATAAATAATGGAAGTGCTTCGTCAACTGCAACTGTTCCAGCTTTCTCAGCAGGTAATGGAATCAATGTTAGTTCAACTGGTGTAATAACAAACACAGCCATTGCAATTACTCCAACAATTACAGGAACAGGAATCGCAGTTGTTACCCCAACAACTGGAAATGTGTTTAATGTTAATGTTCCTGCACCGGTATTAGGCTACAATAATGGAACTAATGTTTTAAGTTTATCTCAAGGAACCACTGTTACAACGGCAACTTTGGTTGGAACAGGTTCTAATACAATAAGTATGGTTGGCTCAGGATTGGCAACAGTTAACCCACCAACAGGCAATACTTTTACCGTTAGTGTTCCTAATCCAACAATAGCGATTGCCAATGGTTCACTATCTATTAGTAACGGTAACTCAGTTGCCATCCCAAGCCCTAGTTTAACAATAAACTCAAACTCATTAACCATTAATGGACCCGGAGGAAATACAGTTGCTTTAAATACGTATTCTGCCGGAACAGGAATATCATTAACAGGATCAGCACCAAATTTTGTAATTAATAATACTTCAACAGCTACAACTCAAACATTAACGGTTACAAGTAACTCCGTTATAACATCAAATCTTGGGGGTACGGCAACTATTACACCGGCTGTTTTATCATACACTCCCGGAACAAACACGTTAAAATTGCAAGATGGTTTAAGTGTTAACTCATTTACTTTAAACACGACCGCAGCCACAACATTAACTCAAGGTGCAAATGTTAGTGTGACCGGTGGTCCATCTTCCTTTACAATTGCTTCACCTGGATATTCTTTAACATCCAATTCAAATACACTTACTTTAAGCAACGGTAGTAGTGTTACTACGGCTACTGTTTCTTCGCCCGTTGCCTATGTAGGAACAGCTAATAATATTGCTGTAACAAGTAATACCATTAATTTAGCAATTACAGGCGTTACTGCGGGCAACTACGGTGCAAATGCTACAAATGCAGTGCCTGTTTTTTCGGTAGATAATTTCGGGCGAATAACCACTGCATCACAGTACACACCAAACGTAGCTGGCGACGTGATCGGATCTATCAATGCATCAACCGTATCTAAATTAAGAGGTACTAATATTTCGACTGTTACTCCTACACCTAATCAGGTATTACAATTTAACGGCGCTGCTTGGATTCCAAGTACATTGCCACCAGCTGTTATTACCGGTACAGGAACAGGAATTGCTACAGTTACAGCTTCAGTCAATAACTTTACTGTGAGTGTTCCATCACCTACTTATACTCCTAGCAACGGTGTTTTAAGCTTTGGTGGCACAAATACAGTGGTAGTTTCACCAACGTTAACATTATCAGGTACAACATTAACTTCCGGAGCCATAACAAACTCCGTTAACCTGTCTTCATTGGCTGTTTGGTCAAATTCCGTTGGTGTTTTATATCCAACAACGTTAACAAATAGTGTAGGTATTGGCACCAGTGGTCCTTTAACAGATAGAATGAGAATTGACCATGTTTCCAATGGTTTAATAGGATCAGTGACCACCCATTTACATCTAAAACAAATAGCAGGTAGCGATGGCTTTTCACGAATCAAATTCTCCAATATATCAGCACCTACAAAATACTGGCTCAATTCGGTAACATCAGATCTGGCAGATGTCACCTCCGCTTATAGTGTATATTATTATAATGGTAGTAGTGGAAACCATTTATTTACAATTTCAGGTGACGGTAAAGTAGGGGTAAATCCTTTCGGAACATTACCAAATTCTATTTTAGATGTGAAAGGTCGTATTAGGTTAGATTCTTCCCTAACAATGGCAAGTTATATTTCTCCACCTTCATTATCGCCTATAAATGAAGGGAAAATATATTTCGATAAACCATCAGGTAAATTTAAAGTATCTGAAAACGGTTTGCCATATGTTAACCTAATTGGTGGGGGATCATCTCCATGGACACAAAGTGCTGGTATTGTAACTTTAAATAATATTGGAGATAAAGTAGGTATTGGAACTAATTTCCCTGCTTTTAAGTTGGATGTTACTGGTAATGGGCGGTTCACAACTGGAATCGAATCTAACGGCCAGGTATATATTGCGGGTAGCAATAATTATCAGACTTTTAAAGCAGCTGAATTTAATGGTTTAGGAGCAGGGATTAATTTACAGGCAACTGGTGCGAGAGGCCGCAGTTACACAATGTACTCTGCCAATGGTTCGGGCCTTTTAAATTTTGATGACGAAACAGTTGGCTTAACACGTATGGTTATTGATTCATTGGGAAATATAGGTATTGGTACAATTGCCCCAGCAGCAAAGTTAGATGTTGTAAATACTGCTTCAACTTCTTCAGCAGGACGGTTTAAGAATAGTTCAACAACAAATACAGTTGACGCTGTTTTTGTTACAAATGACGGAGCTGGAGCTGCTATACATGCAGCGTTAGGGCCAATTGTAGCAGGGAGCAGCAACCTTGCCTTAATGGTTGATAATGGACATATTGGAACTACTGATGCGGGTACTGTAAGTGTAACATTTTCAAGTACTTGTTTATGTGGTGTTTCTGTAACAGCTGATGCCC
>JACMNO010000006.1 GCA_014378485.1 Bacteroidia bacterium | reverse complement strand
GTAAATGGTGAAATGAATCTCATCATGTTTTGCTACAACATTATGCGAACAAAAAATATCCTGGGCTTTGAAAAAATGCTGCAAGCCATTCAAAACTGGCATCCAGACTACAACAAAGTAGTCTGCGCTTTAAAAAACGCTCTAATTAAGAATATTTACAGGCAAAATGAGCAATCCTATTTTTTGAAGCGTCATTCTATGCTTTCTTTAAAAGCTGTTTAATTGATATCCTATGGCCTGTGGTGAAAAGTAATAAGGTGATTTTTAAGAAATTTTTAGTTTTCTCACAGTCTGACCGTTAAGGCTTGGCGATGGGCTGGTATTTAATAACTTCAAGCCCAGAACAAAAGCTGAACATTATCTCTAAAGTTGAAGGTAATAACTAAACGCTGAATTATGTTCTTCTGCCGGAACTACTGCTGATAGTGAGCTGTAGCCGATCGTTATTCCTTAAACTAGCCGATAGCCAAACCTGCTGTTGGCGGTTCGTGTTTGGTCCTATAAAAATATAAGAATCAATTAGTAAACTTCATTTAATATATTCACAAGTTTTTCCGGCATCGAAAAAAATGGTGAATGGCTGCTAGGGAGTGTATAAACTTTTTTGCAAGGCACATGTGTTGAGAGAAGGGTTTTGTCAAGGTCTTTACTTTTTGTACAAAGTATATAATATTTTGGAATGGTCCCGTAATTACTGTCTGTCAAACTAACAGGTGTCGCTAAAGGTGCAAATGCCTGTCTTGAAAGATTTGCTTGAGCAAATTTGATATCTTCTGCGGAACAGTCATCATAAAAGAACTGCTTAGCAAATTCAGGTTTAAAAACAGATGTCATTTTATCTTCGGAAGGAATTATACATTGCATTAGTGGTGGCGTATTGGAAGCAGATGATGGTAATTGTTTTTGAACCATTTCAGCTAATGAAAATACAGATTCGCCATTTTTAGGTAAAAAAGCATCTAAGTAAATTAATTTAGCCACTTTATTAGTTCCTAATTCTTCAGCAGCCTGAGAAATTACAACACCAGCCATTGAATGACCAACTAATATTACTTGTCCGGTTTGTTCATTGGCTACTGCCACTACTTTTTTTACGTAATCGTCTAAAGTAATGTTGGTAGGATTTGTAGTGTCTTTACCATGTCCGGGTAAATCTATTGCAATTACTTTGCGTCCTTTAGCTTCCAGCAATGAAACAACTTTGTACCAACACGATGCATTATGCCAGGCGCCATGAACCAAAATATATGTTTTGTAAGAAGTTTGCGAAAATATATTTGTTGACATAACTAAACTGAGAAGTATAAAAAAATAAATACGGTTCACGATAAAACGATTTGTTTCATTACAAAATTAAACATACCCAATATTGTGAAGTGGTAAAAAAAGGACATTTTTAGAATGATGGTAATATCATTTAGACGCGGCTTTGATAAAGTTCATCTGTAAGTCCAAGCTTGCGTTCAGGGGAATTGCTTTCAAGCATATGAAGTTCATTTGGAGTTAACCCGGTAAAACTTTTGTAATCTTTTACCAGGTGCTGATAATCAAAATAATCACATTCAATAGCTATTCTTAGCCAATCCCTGTTTGGATAAGCGTTCTTTATGTTGAAGGCTTTGTTGAATCTTATAATTCTTTCGTATGTTTTTGGATTAACACCTGCCCTCTCATAAAATTTTCGTTTGAACTGTTTTATGCACAGGCAAGATTCCTTTGCCAACCAATCAAGTGAAATATTACCATGATGTTGCAACATCATGGTACTTACGGAATCTAATAGATGAACATCTTTTTGTGCATGATTAATCAGGTCAGCTACAAATTTATCCGCTATCAAAAGCATTTCTGAATAACTTTTCGCATGTAGTAACTGCTCATGAATAAATAAAATATTTTTTGAAAATATATATTCTGCATCAACAATTTGGTTCGTAAGTTCAAAAGCAGGTATTCCCGTTAACCGGAACAACCCTGTAGGTTGAAAAACAACCTGGAGATTTAAAAATTTTTTATGGAAATACCGCGTGTTAACTATGGTCTGTTGACCGACTACAATCGGAAGTTGACTATCTTTTTTTGTTAAATTATTTAATTCAAACATTAAATTATCCTGAAGAATAAAATAAAGACATTCTTCCGGTTTTGGAGAGTACACTTTGAAAGGAATTTGAATGAATTTATCAAATTCAAAATGTACAATCCTATACCATTGTACAAACTCTCTAAATGCAGGGGGAGGAAGAAATTCTTTTAAAATCATATTTTAAGATTTTAGATTCAGCATATATGTAGAAATACATTGCCAACAGTGTATCTATCAGTTTGTCTTACCCTGAAATAAGTTGACCATTTTTGGTTATAAAAATTGGTTAGGTTTCTAAAATTACTCCGGACCATTTATAAGCTTCAAAAAATCTTTTACTAATTCTCTATGGTAAAGCAAGGGTGGCATCCACCAAGGCGTCGGTCAACAAACAATAACCAAAAGCCCCCGTTAATAAATCATTAACGGGGGCTTCTTTTATGGGGCTTTCGGCTAT
>JACMNO010000057.1 GCA_014378485.1 Bacteroidia bacterium | reverse complement strand
TGAGTTACAGTGGTTTTCCAATTGATACTACAGGATATAAAAACGGGATTGAATTTTGGGTTTATAACGAGGCAAATACGCCCTATCCTCTTCAATTTCAAGCATTTTCAACCAGTGCAGGCAGTGGAGGTGCAATATTGGGAATATCAGCAGAAGCTAATAAATGGACACATTTTTTGTTCGATTGGGTAACACTGGGAAATTTAACGCAAGTAGGAAAAATTATGATCCGGTTAAACAAAACGCAAAACGAAAGTTTGTATTTTGATGAAATAAAATTAGTACATTGTATTGATATGGTTTCCACCAAAACAGGTAATTGGAACGATTCAACTATTTGGTCTTGTGGAAGATTACCCATCTCAACCGATATAGTTACCATTAGTGCAGGACATAAAGTGTCTGTTTTGAATGGTGTTACTGCTACATTAAGACTGTTACAACTCTTGGGAACGTTCAATGTGCAAACAGGGGGAATTTTTAACCTTAAAAACTACTAAAAGAAGCGTGAATTATAATTTTTAAAAATTCATCCTTCATAACTTACAACTAAATGAACGCAAACAAAATTTTTAGCCTCGAAGGTAAAGTTGCTCTCATCACAGGAGCTTCAAAAGGAATTGGCGAAGCCATTGCACGGTATTATGCAGCTTGTGGAGCGAAAGTAGTTATCAACTCTCGAAAACAAGAAGAATTGGATAAAGTAGCCGCCGATATTAGTGTACAAGGAGGCGAATGTGTGGGCATTGCAGCCAATGCAGGAGATATAGAGGGTTGCAAATTATTGATAGAAAAAACCGTTGAACGCTACGGAGGCATTGACATTTTGGTCAATAATGCCGCCACAAATCCCGTTTACGGTCCCGTTTTGAATGCTGAAGAATGGGCGTTTGATAAAATTATGAACGTCAACGTAAAAGCTCCTTTTGAGTTAAGTAAAATGGTATATCCTATTATGAAACAACGAGGTGGCGGTTCGGTTATTAATATCAGTTCTATTGCAGGAATCACTCCAGACGCAGGTTTAGGTTTATATTCTGTCTCTAAAGCGGCTTTAAATATGCTTACAAAAGTAACAGCACAAGAATGGGGAGTTGATGGAATTAGGGTAAATTCTATTTGCCCTGGTTTAATTAAAACCAAGTTTTCAGAAGCTCTTTGGCAAAATGAACAAATTTTAAATCGCTTCGTAAAAAATCTTCCTATTGCCCGCATGGGAACGGTAGAAGAAATTGCGGGACTGGCTCTTTTCTTAGCTTCGGAGGCTTCAGGATATTGTACGGGTGGGATTTATACCGCTGATGGTGGGACTACAATTTAGCTAATTATTTCAAAAAGTGCCTTAATTACGTAATTAAGGCACTTTTAACTTTTATCAATATTTTGTAAATGAGTTTAAAGTTAAAATAATAAGTTCCTTAATGGGTAAAAAAGCCATTGAAGCAAAATTAACAGTCAAGAACGAAACAATTATAGCTTAAGAATATGTGAATGATATAAGTCTTTTCCCAAATTATGTAATACTTTTCCATTCATATGGTCACAACTTTGTCATGTTGTAAAAACCAATTTACATCTTAATAGAAATATAATGACTGATAAAAAATATTTAGGTATCTGGATGGATCATTCTGTTGCTCA
>JACMNO010000002.1 GCA_014378485.1 Bacteroidia bacterium | reverse complement strand
GATTTTAGTAATATGACGTACATTTCAAATCCGACTTTCCCTTGCTATACTTCAGTGGCTACTTCTATTAAAGAAGATCATGCGAGCAGTTTTGAATATGTATTAGCTCCAAATCCAACTTCCGGAGAGTTTTACTTATTAATTAACGCAAATATTACAGAGAAATTTAATTTAGAAATTACAGATATTACCGGACGAAAGGTTTACAACAAAAGTGTAGATGTTACGAATGGATTTAATAATGTTACTATTAATGATGTTAAGTTAAATAGTGGTGTTTATTTTGTAAACCTTAATTGTAAAAACGAAAAAATTACCCGTAGGTTAATTATCCAATAATAAAATGCGTGCCTGATCGCTTTCGTAAAGTTTAAGGCATGAACATTTATACTATTTAAAAAGTCCCTTGCAGAAATGTGAGGGACTTTTTTTGTTGGGATAATTGGTTTTAAATCTTACCTCATGAACTTTTGCATCACTGCACAATTCAATACCATTTAACCTTCAGATAAACGGCATCGTCTATTTGTATGGTATTATCTTTTGAATAAAAATAAACTGAGTTACCAAGTTTGGTTTCGGCAAAATATTCAAATCCATACCCGTTAAAAAACACGTTGGTCACCGTTACTTGAATATGCGCCTGTGCTTTGCTATCTACAATTTGTAACTGGTTGGGGCGAATATAAGTTTGGTTTCTGGATAATTTAACTTTAGCAGAAATCAAATCATCCTGTTCTAAAATAAAATAACGGCCCATTAAAGCAGCTACATTTTTTGTTTTTGGCTGATAGTAAACGGTAAAGGTCGCATCATGCTGTATCAACTTACCATTTTCCATCACAGCTGTTTCATCTGCATAACGCAGTGCTTCTTCAGGCTGGTGAGTCACTAAAATAACAGCCGCGTTTTCTTTTTTTATCTGCTGACGAATGTAAGTAAAAATTTTATCTCGCAACGGCAAATCCAGGTTACTGAAGGGTTCATCTAATAACAAAACCTTCGGGAACTCTGCCAAAGATCGCGCAATAGCTACTCTTTGTTTTTGGCCGGAAGATAAGGTAATGGCTTTGAGGTTTTTATAAGATGTTAAGTCAAGTAAACGTAATAGCTGGTTGGCTCTTTTTTGTTTGTACTCATCAGTATAACCCGCCAATTTATCTTTGATGTTTTCTTCTACGGTATGATTATCCAAAACATAAAAATCTTGGCTCACAAAACGCATATCATCATGGCCCGGGATTAAATTGAAGGCGGGGCCAGTTACTATTTTATTACCAATAGTGATTTGCCCGTCATGCAGATCTTCTAAACCGTAAATGCATTTCAGTAAAGTTGTTTTTCCGCTGCCGCTTTTGCCGATTATGGCGAGAATTTTTCCCGGTTCCGCTTTCAGGGAAACTGTATTAATACCTTTAAACTGGGTGGAATTGGGATAATTGAATGATATTTTACTAACTGATAAAATAACGCTTACTTATTATAAAATCCGTTAGTGAACAATTGCACAAAGGTTTTCTCTTTGTATTTTTTTCCGTCAATACCGGTAGCATTTAACACACAAAAATAAACACCATCATTGCAGGGTTCACCGCTTGTAGTGCGTCCATCCCAAAAACCTTTCAACCTTGTAGTTTCAAAAATAACATTGCCATAGCGGTTAAAGATGCTATAGTTTAGTTCCGTAATCTCATCCAGGTAAGGTCTGAAAACATCATTGATGCTGTCAAAATTAGGGGTAAATACATTAGGCAAAACAATATTGGAAACGGAATCATTGGTGTCATACATAAGAACGGTTTGGGCTTTTACACTATGAAGCCATAATGCAAAACCAATCGTGATTACTATATATTTTAAATGTTTCACTTACTAAATTTACAAAATTAAATGCTATTGAGGAAATCCAATGTGTTGACATTATCTGCAAAATCAAAAACGGTTGGTTCCTGGCTGCATCCTAATGCGGTTGTTTTCATTCCTGTTACTTCAAAATTAGTGACAATACATTGTAATTTTGAAAGCAGTGGACTTATCTTTTCAACAAGCTGTTCTTCATTAATATAGGTTTCGTAAAAAAGAACAGAAGTAGGGGCATGCAAATCAGCGCTTTCTTTGATCATGAAAAAGTTATTATCTAAAAACGGAACCAGGTCCAGCAAATAGATGGCACGGTTGTATTCGTAGTTGTTGTTATACTTTTTATTATCGATCACATATTTGAAGTCATAAAGTGCTTCAAACAAACCGTCAAATTTGTAACCTTCGGGTACATATATTTTATTGACATTTCTGCAACCAAGACCGTAGTAATAAAAAATATCTTTACCAAGGCAACTCAATTCTTCTTTGGTTTCTTTTCCGTTTAATACAGCAATAGAACTTCTGTTTTTTCGAATGATGTTGGGGTATTTTCCAAAGTAATATTCAAAATGCTTGGCTGTATTATCACTTCCGGTAGCAATAACGGAATCAAAGTCAAGAAGTCTACCCTCCGAGAAATTTATTCTTGATGCAAATTCCTGATTATAATAAATAACCATACCAGCTAAGAATGGAATCAATGCAGGATCATCACTAGAAACTTTAATCAGAATGTTGTGTCCGCTTAGTAATACGCAAAGCATATCATGAAATCCCACTGCCGGGATATTGCCGGCCATGATTACAGCGACTTTTTTTGGACTTGAAGGTTCCGTAATTGTTGAAACAAATTCATGAAGCGCTTTCTCTTCCAGCATCACAGCAAGACCTTTTAAAGCCATTTGAATACTTTCAGGAGTAAACCAGCCGTTATAGGAATAGGCAATTTCTGTTAATTTTACAAGATCGTTGTGAAAACGCTCTTCTTTAGGAAGCCATTGATTAGAAAAATGTCGGTTTATAAACAAGCCTAATTGTACAAAAGCATGTTCCCGTTGTTTTAAGGTCATAAAAATTAATCTTATATTTGTACTCTTAAATTAAAGAATACAAAACTAACTAAAAATGGCTATTAAAATAACGGATGAATGTATTAATTGTGGCGCCTGTGAACCGGAATGCCCCAACAATGCAATATATGAAGGAGGCGCTGAATGGCGTTTTGCAGATGGAACAAAAGTAAAAGGCGAATTTACAGGAAAGAACACAGGAATAACAGCAGATGCCAATGATCCACAGACTCCCTACAGCATGGATATTTATTACATTGCTACAGATAAATGCACGGAGTGTGCAGGTTTTCATGATGAGCCACAATGCGCAGCGGTTTGTCCTGTTGATTGTTGTGTACCGGATGAAGAACATGTAGAAGCAGAAGCCACCCTGCTTGCAAAAAAAGATAGTATGCATTTGTAAACGGTAGTAAATAAAATAAAAAACCTTCTCTGATTAGTGAAGGTTTTTTTATGGATAAAATGGTTATAATTGCGATTCGACTCTCCTTCGACTCCGCTCAGGATGACACGCTAAGCTTGACAGGGCTTACTTCTGAGTATTCAAAAAAACATAACTGATAATATTAGCACCCATTCTCAAGGCTTTTTCGTGAGTTTCGGGACTGTCTTTATGAATTTCATAACTTTCCCAGCCATCTCCCAAATCACATTCGGCATCATAAAAACATACTAAACGACCTTTATAGATCAAGCCAAAACCCTGCGGCGCTTTATTCTCATGCTCATGGATCTTTGGAAGCCCTTTATCAAACTGGTAAGCCTGGTGGTAGATGGGATGAGAATAGGGAAGTTCAACCAGGTCTAATTCAGGGAATACTTTTTTCAGCTCTGTCCGGATAAAATTATCCATACCATAGTTATCTGACACATGCAGGAAACCGCCGGCTAATAAATACTTTCGAAGGTTTTCCGCTTCCTGGTTTGAAAAAACAACATTACCATGTCCCGTCATATGAATGAACGGGTAATTGAAAATTTCTGTGCTTCCAACCTCCACAATTGCCTGTTCAGGATTGATGGTTGTTTTAATATTAGCGTTGCAATATTTAATTAAGTTAGGCAGGGAAGTTTCTAAATTGGCGTACCAATCACCGCCACCGCTATATTTTAATAACCCAATTTGATATGCCTGTGATATACAGGTTGTTTTAAAAAAAATGAAAAATAAGAAAAAAAGAATACTCTTATTCATTACCGCTTCGCTAATTTATAATTTTTCTTTTCTTCTGAGATCGGTAAACCTAAATCGGAAACCGTTAGTTTATCTTTGAAATCTGCGAAGCCATCTGCCGTTACTGTAATATCATAAGAACCAGCCGGTAAAGCCATTACAAAGCGTCCGTTGGTAGGATTAGGAGCAAAGCTAAATTCTTCATTGGTCGTTACATTCACTGCTAAAATATTAGCGATGTATTCTTTTGGCTGGTTTAGTGAATCTCCCAATAACATGCTTCCTAAATACAAGGTGAGTTTCTGATCCATGTCATTGAACTTGATTCTGTAAATGTCCAGGTCACCTTGTCCGCCGGGCCGCCAGGCACTGATGTATCCGGCCCTATTATCTGGTGTTAAACTAATACTCCTGTCGTTATCCGTTGTATTTACTGGAAAGCCTAAATTCTCAGCTTTTGTCCAGGTATTTTCATCCTGATTCCACATACTTTTAAAAAGATCAAAGCCTCCGATGGTATTATGGCCTTCTGAAGAAAAATATAGGGTTATGCCATCGGTAGAAAGATAGGGGAAATCTTCATTATATTCTGTATTAACCTCGGGTCCCATTTTAAAAGGTGCGCTCCAGCTACCATTTGGTAATTTACGGCAGATGAAAATATCTGTTTGAGCTTCCCTATTTTCACCACGTACAAATAACAGAGTGTTCCCATCTGCACTAATAGAAGCGGAATGTTCAATTTCTTTATTTATGTTTTCTGGAAATGGCAAGTATTTCACCCAAGCCCCATTTTTTTTTACGGAAGTATAAATGTCTCCGTACTTATCAATATGATCAATATAAATGAGCATTTCCGAGCCATCCGCTTTTAATCCAACCACCTGTTCATCTAAAGAAGAATTAATTTTAGGTCCGGGGTTTTCGGCTTTGATCCATTTTCCTGCATCCAGTTTTGAAGTGTACACATCAGAAGCATAGTAGCCATCCACTTCAACCCTGCCAGCTGTTTGTCCTTTACGTCTCGTTGTGAATGCTAAAAAACTTTCATCCTGTGTGATCCAGGGATAATAATCGGCAAATTCAGAATTTATATCTTTTCCAAGATTGGTAAAAGAAACATTCACCGGTGATAGCATCAGTGAATGCGCATTTTTACAGATCTCTAACTCCCGGTCTGCAATTTTTTTCTTTTTAGGTTCCATCACCTTATACTTTTCAAAGGCTTTAATCGCATCATCAATTTTATTAGACAAGCGATAGGCTTCTCCTAATCTTAACCACACATTAGACTCTACTTTAGGATCTTTAGCACAAAACTCCAAGTATTTGATCGCTTCTGCTTTGTTAATATTAGTGTTCAGGTAACATTCTGCAATTTTATATTGAACGGATGCATTGTTTTTGTCGCCTTTTAAAAGCTCCTTATAAATAGGGAGAGCCATTAAAAAATTATGGTGACTGTAATGTTCGTCAGCATCCGCAATATCATATTTTGGTTTGCCGGGCTGGGCAAAGGATATTGAAAATGAAAAACAACTTATTAAAAGGAAATACCGAAACATAATGGTTTACAATTTAGAAAATATTTTCAATAATCGTACCTATTTTTTCTGAGAAAGTTTAAACAACAACTCTTTTTCAGCCTTCGTCAGATTTTCATAACCTGATTTGGAGATCTTATCAAGCAAGGAATCAATGGTCTGCTGGTTGCTTAAACTGGTTTCTTTGTTCTTTAAAGCGCTATTGGTATGAACTATTTTGAGTTTTGGTTTCTCAGGTTTTTTGAAGAAGGAAAACTCTGAAATATCTTTACCATTTTTTAACAGGTAGCCAAAAAGCAAACCAAAGAAAGCGCCGCCAAAATGCGAGATCTTACCGCCCGTATTGATATTAAAATCAATGATAGTAGATACAGCAAAAATTAGTAAAGCATAATATTTATACTTCATTTCAATAATACCAAATAAACTGACCGGCAGGTTAGGCATATATATTGCCAGGCTCGTCACAATACCTATAACTGCTGCGGAAGCCCCAAATAAAATAGAATTAGCGAAAGACGAAGGGAATACAGCGGATAAAATTAAAAGTGTGATACCACCTGTTAATCCGCTCATAATATAAACGTAAAGCAGTTTTTTTTCTGAAAGAAAATTTAAAAAGGTATGTGCCGAAAAATAAAGTAACAGCATGTTGTAAAAAACATGTCCAAGATCTTTGTGAGAGAACATATAGGTAAACAATGTCCAGGGTTTAAAAATAAATTCATTCAGGTTTAATGGTAGGGCCATATTCAGCGCAATCACATCAGATTTAAAAACACCGGAGCTAATATTGATGATAAAAAACACAGAGATATTAATGATTAATAGTAAAGTGAGTTTACTATGTTTTTGCAGTTCGTATTTTATGTTCTGAAGAAATGACATGAATTAAAAAAAGAAGTTTTTATTTTTTTTCCAAATGAGCATGATGATGATCCCAACTGCCAGCCCTCCGAGGTGAGCGAAGTGTGCTACGTTATCATGTGCAAAAAAACCGTTATAGAGTTCAAATAAAGCATAACCAATCACTAAATATTTTGCTTTCACAGGTATTATAAAATACAATTGAAGCTCGGTGTTTGGAAACATCATGGCAAAAGCAACCAATAACCCAAACACAGCGCCAGAAGCACCTAATAAAACAGTATATTCATTGTTAAGGTAGCCGATGCCTAATTGCAGAAAAGCAGCACCTAAACCACATAATATATAAAAATTTAAGAAACGCTTTGCCCCCCAGATATTCTCCAAAATTGAACCGAACATATATACTGCCAGCATATTAAAAAGGATATGCGGTATATCGGCATGCATGAACATGTAGGTGATAAACTGGTGTGGTTTAAAATCCGGTGTACCTATAGGAGACAGGTCCAGAAAGCGGTTGAGATCAATGGTGTTTTGCAGTAGGAAAGTACCAAAGAATAATACAATATTGATGATCAATATGTTTTTGACCACCATTGGTATTTGCTGAAACTGTCTTGGTTTAAATTCCTGAAAGCCCATATTAAAAATTATTTTTTAAAAAATGCATCCAATTCTAATTTACTCATTTCCATAATCACTGGTTTTCCGTTAGGGCTATACATCGGATTTTCGCAAAGGAATAAATGTTCAAGCATCAACATGATTTCCCGTTCATCCAATGATTTACCATATTTTATTCCGGCACTTTTTGCCATGCTTTTACACATGTTTTCAAAAGGATCCAGTTTAATATCAAATGTATTTAATTTGTAGGTCTCAAGGATGCCTTCCACCATTTCCTGAGTGTTAAATTCTCCTAATTCAGCTGGTGTGCCCTGAACAACAACGGTGCTTTTTCCAAATGGCTCAATTTCAAAACCAAGGAGTTTGAAGTGAGGCATCAGGCTTTCCAGTAAAATATAGTCATTCGGAGATAGTTCGATAGTGACAGGAAAAAGAATCTGCTGCGAAGCGGTTGCTGTATTCTTTTCTTTTGTTGCAAGATAATGTTCATACAGAATGCGTTCATGTGCCCTCTGCTGATCAATAACCAACAAACCGTTCTCGTGAGCGGTGATAATATATTTGTTGTATAATTGAAATCCTTTCTGAAAAGAAACTTCATGTAATAGCCTGCTTTGTTCTGCTTTTTTTTCTAACTGAAGATTTTCATTCTCCTGTTTAAAATCAGTATTTGTATAATTCTGATATAAATTTTCCCAATTTTGATTATTGACTTTTTGCAAATCCGTTTCATAAGAAGGTTGTTTGTAGCTGGATGAAGAGTGACTTTTCGGTCCAGTGGAAAATGGATTGTAATCTTTATTGACCGTAACTATAGGTTGTGAAACCGTTTTTGTATAATCAATTTCGAAACTCATTTCGCTGTTAAAATCAAGGCTGGGGGCAAGGTTAGCTTTTCCCAACGCACGTTTAACCGCACTATGTAACAAAGCATAAATAATTTTTTCATCCTGAAATTTAATTTCCGTTTTAGTTGGATGGATATTAATGTCAATAGTTTCAGGATTAACTTCTAAAAACAGGTAATACGATGGATGAGCATCTGCCGCAATTAATTCCCTGTAAGCTTCCGCTACCGAATGGTTTAAATAAGCACTTTTGATGAAACGGTTATTGACAAAAAAATATTGGTCCCCACGTCTTTTTTTTGAATTTTCTGGTTTTCCTACATATCCTGAAATCCTTACCACGTCTGTTTCTTCATTTATTTGTACCAGCTTGCCTTGAAGATTTTTGCTAAAAAGTCCTGAAATACGTTCAATCAACGAAGCAGGCGGAAGGTTATAAATTTCGTTACCATTGCTGAATAACTGGAAATGAATATCAGGGTGTGGCAAGCAAACGCGTTCAAATTCATCAATAATATGTTTTAATTCAACAGCATCGTCTTTCAAAAAATTGCGGCGAGCCGGAATATTGAAAAATAAATTTTTAACAACAAATGAAGATCCTGTCGGTGCCTGACATTCTTCTTGGCGAACAAAACGATTTCCTTCTATTTCTATTAATTGACCCACTATATCTTCTTCGCGCTTTGTTTTTAACTCTACTTGTGCAACGGCAGCAATGCTGGCCAAAGCTTCTCCTCTGAAACCTTTAGTGTGTAAATGAAATAAATCTTCTGCTTTTTTGATTTTGGAAGTGGCATGACGCTCAAAAGCCATTCTGGCATCCACCGGGTTCATACCCGAGCCATTATCCGAAACCTGCACCAGTGTTTTTCCGGCATCCTTTACAATGAGCTTAATGAAGGTTGCTTTGGCGTCAATAGCATTTTCGAGTAACTCTTTCACAATAGAAGCAGGCCTTTGCACTACCTCTCCTGCGGCGATTTGATTTGCCACACTTTCCGGTAAAAGAGTTATCACGTTTTGCATGGCTGCAAAGGTAATTTTTTACTTGATTTACCCTAAGAAAGAGCGGATTTTTAAAAGTGTTTTATTTTTTAACATATAAATTTTTATGTAACCGATATTTTTTATATATTTCCGAAAAAATAAATAGGTTATGTCGACAAAAACTAAGGCTTCGTCAAAAAAAGTAGCATCAAAAAAAGTAGCAGTGAAAAAAAATGTTGTTAAAAAACCTGTTGCTAAAAAGGCAATAAAGTCTCCTATTGTAACTAAACCTATAAAAAAAGCAGTTGTAAAAAAAGCAGCCGTTAAAAAACCGGTAAAAAAAGAACTTGCAAAAAAAACACTTCAAAAGAAGCCTATTAAGAAGGCTGTTGCGAAAGCAATTAAAAAAGTGGCAAAAAAGGCTGTAGTTAAAAAAGCGGTTGCGAAGAAAATAGTTAAGAAAGTTATAAAAAAGGCTGCGCCAAAAAAAGTTGTCAAAAAAGCAGCACAAAAAAAGATAGTTAAAAAAATTGCACAACCTGTAAAAAAATCAACTCCGTCAAAACCGGTAAAAAAAGTTGTTGTTAAACCTATATTAAAATCCTTACCTGTTACTGTAAAGGAAGTAAAACCGGTTATTGTTAAAGCTCCGGTTGTAAAGCCAGCTAAAGTTAAAAAGGTAAAACCACCTATTGTAAAAAAACCAATAGTTGCACCAACTACATTTCGGATTACTGAGAATAATGCTCCTTCTAAAGTAATGAAAGAACCCGCCGGAAAATTTGAGATGGAATTTGTGATTAGGGCTTCTGAGGATATGGTATTTGAATTTGTAAGTACTGAAAGTGGTTTATCTGAGTGGTTTTGTGATGATGTTAATATACGGGACGGCGTCTTTACATTTGATTGGGACGGGCAAATTCAACAAGCTAAATTAGTAAAGGAGATTCCGCCACAACTAATAAGATACCAATGGCTTGACAAAAATGACGGAAGTTATTTTGAGTTCAAAATTCAAAAAGATGAGTTAACAAATGATATTTCATTAATAATCACAGATTTTGCTTCAGATAAAGCTGATGAAGTATCTGCTCGATTATTATGGCATAGCCAAATTGATAAATTACTTCACGTACTAGGATCTTTCTTTTAATAACTGAAACCCTACTTTCGCCCAAATTAACTTTTGATGTTGATAAAAAAGATTAATTTTAGAGCGTTCAATATTAATCTTAAAATATAATTATCATAGCATAGACATCTACTTAATTTTTATTGTATCAATAATTTAATTGTAGTCACATGTCTATGCAAATTCTTTCTGATAATGAGCTTGTAAAGCTTTACATGAATGGTAATGAAGAATCACTTTCAGTTCTTGTAAAGCGTCATAAGCGACGTATTTTCTCATACATTTATTTAATTACCCGCCATAAAGCCCTTACCGAAGATGTTTTCCAGGAAACTTTTTTTAAAGTCATTCAAACATTAAAAAAACAGCAGTATAGTGAGGAAGGTAAATTTTTGCCATGGGTTCTGCGTATAGCAAAAAACCTGATCATTGATCATTTTAGAAAAGTAAAAAAGATGCCTTCGATTTCTTCGGTTATCAATGATGAAGGTGAAGAAACATCTATTTTTGATATTATTCCGCAAGAAAGTCATACTTCAAAAGATTCTGAAGAAACAAAAAAGTTTAAAGAAACGATACGCTCCCTTGTGAGTGACTTACCTCAGGATCAAAAGGAAGTTGTAATCATGAGAACCTATTATGATATGAGTTTCAAAGAAATTGCAGAAGTCACGAATGTATCAATCAATACTTCCTTAGGAAGAATGAGATATGCATTGATTAACCTAAAAAAAATGATGGAAGAAAAAAATGTGGAGATTTACATTTAGAATAGTTTTGTTTTAATTTAGCTTTATTAAAAGCCTCTCATAAATTTAGTTGAGAGGCTTTTGAAAATCGAATGGTGGGTAAAATTAAAAAGCGCCAAAAGCGCTTTTCAATTTAATTTTTGAATTAGAATTTTATCAATTCTTCATACAATTCTTTTACCGGAAGTCCCATCACATTATAAAAACTGCCTTCTATTTTATCGATGCCGATGTATCCTATCCAATCCTGAACGCCATAACCACCGGCTTTATCATAAGGACTGTAATTGGTTAAATAATATTCTATTTCTTCAGATTTTAATTTTTTAAAATACACTTTACTAACATCATAAAATGTAGTTTGTTTATTTCCGCTTTTCAGGCAAACTCCGGTATACACTTCATGCATTTTTCCACTCAGCGTTTCCAGCATTTTTTTTCCTTCAACAAAGTTGGCAGGTTTATTAAACACTTTTCCTTCGCACCATACTATTGTATCTGCAGTAATTAAAATTTCATTTTCTGAAAGATCATCTTCATAGGCATCCGCTTTCTTTTCTGCAAGGTACAAAGGTATTTCTTCTGCTAATAGGTCAACGGGAAATGATTCGTCCGCATTAATGGGTTTATTTAAAAACGCAAAACCAAGGCTTTTTAATAATTCTTGGCGACGCGGAGAGTTTGATCCTAATATAATCTGGTATGGAAATTCTTTGATATGTTGTTCTACACTATTCATAATTCTTTTTTTTTACAATTTATTCTTGTTATTTCAGGCGGTTATTCATACAAATATTTAATGATAAATGTAAAACCTATTCCAAATAACATAGTAAATTTAAGTAATAAGCTGGCCATTTTAAAATCTTTACTAGTTTTAGATCTTATAATTAGTATAATTAATAATATAAGCTGAACAATAATGAGTCCGGATATATAATAGACAGCAATATACTGTTGTTCTCTATAAAATTTAAGACAGGCTAATAGTAGCAAACCAATAGTGATAATAATCAGGAAAAATGTGACTACTTTGCTGGTAATCATTCCCCAAACGATTGGCATTGTTTTGCAACCGGTTTGTATATCACCTTTATAATCCTCCATATCCTTGATCACTTCACGGGTAAAGGAAGTTAAAAATGCAAAGGCTGAATATCCCAATACAATAATGACTAATGTTTTAAAAAAATCACCGATCATCAAAGTAATAAAGGGATCAAGGCCGCCCATCAAATAATAATCATAAACCATAGGCATCAGCGGTATAGCAGCAGTTAATAAGGATACAACAATATTACCTACCAGTAATTGTTTTTTAAAATGAGTAGAATAAAACCATAGCAATAAAATACTTGTTATTTGAAACAGAAGAAGTGCAAGACTATGGCATTTTAAAGAAAGGTAAAGACCGAGAATTAATCCAATGGCATTAAAAATAATATGTAAAATCATTGCCACGCGTCGTTTAATTACAATATCTATGACAACCGTTTCAGGACGATTGATCCGGTCTGTTTTTACATCAAAATAATCATTGATAATATAACCGGCTGCTGCAATTAATAATGTACTAATCAATGAAATAATAAATAAAGCCGGTGTTAATTTTGAAAATTCATTGATTGGTGCAAAAACCAGGTATTTTATACACCATTGAGTGATGGCAATGATCAATAAATTCTCAATGCGAATTAATTTTAAAAAAGCTATAACAGGGTTTTTGATCATAAATTATTACGATAGAAAATTAACAAATTAAATCCTAATTTTGGAAAAAATGTTATGGAACTAAGCGAAGAATATTGGAATTGCAGGTATGCTGAGAATAATGCAGGCTGGGATATAGGAAATGTATCGCCACCAATTAAGGAATACATTAAACAATTATCAAATAAAGAGCTTGCTATTTTAATTCCGGGTGCAGGGAATGCTTACGAAGCAGAATTTTTATATCATTCAGGATTTAAAAATACTTATGTTCTTGATTTTGCAGAATTGCCTTTACAAAATATTAAGAAACGGATGCCCGACTTTCCTGATAAGCAGCTTATACAGCAGGATTTCTTTTTACATATAGGGCAATATGATCTGATCATTGAACAAACTTTTTTTTGTGCGATTCACCCGGGACTTCGTAAACAATATGCACAGCATATGAAGTCATTACTGAAGCCCGGTGGAAAACTGGTTGGGTTATTATTTAATGATACTTTGAATAATGAACCGCCACCCTTTGGAGGCAATAAACAGGAATACGAACTCCTATTCTCTGAATTATTTGAAATTAAAATTATGGAACCTTGTAATAATTCTATAAAGCCACGAGAGGGCAGGGAATTATTTGTAATCATGCAAGTTAAAGCCTAATGTTCCCCAATTTTTTTTTGTAAATTTGAGTTGATACTAAAATTATATTTTTGTTGCAGGAAGAACGCATATTTGACGAAAAACAATACATGGGGCATAACCGTCTTAGTATTATTTGGCGTACAATGATCGCTCTATTTTGTTTTTTAGGTTATTACTGGAGCGAGAATCCAAAACCAGTGCAGGTTGCTATTTTTAAGATCGGTTATTATCCGGCTTTAGATATTCCAAATTCCGGGAAAATATTTTTTTTATTGGGTTTGTTGATCTTAATGTTTTCAGCCATGCTCACATATATATTGCATACACACACACAGGTATTCTCCAATTATGTTTTGATTGATGGTTTCTGGACAGCCCGCCGCGTAAAAATAAATTTAGAAACCATCACACACATCCGTAAAAGTCGCTACAAAAAACATATTTTCAGAAGGGCAGTTTATAATTTACACAGTAAGGGAATCATTCGTTTTTTTACAAGCGGTAACGAGTTTGTGGAACTAAAAGACCGAAATGGTTTTACATATCGTATTGGCACACAAAAAGCGCCTGAATTGTACCAAGTTTTAAAAAAACAACTAAGTGAAATTCATAGCACTTAAGATTTAGAAATTATCATACCACTGTCTTTGTCGTGGTATTTTCACATCACTAAGCATGCTTGTTTTTAAGTTAATGGTTAAGCTGTAACTTTTTCTAAATCCAAATGGTACCCAATCAATCCGTGCTTCCCAGCATCTCAGATCCCTATAAATATTAATACTCGTATAACTTAAATTTTTGTTTGTAAAGTCATAACCACTGGTAACTCCTAATTTCCAGAATTTGGTAACTGACACATCTCCACTAAAGTTCAGTGTCTGAATGTCCTTTAACTTTTCAAGAACTTTGGTGTAAGTTACATTATAATAAACATTCAAGTTCCATGGTAGCCGTTCCTGTGCCTGTAATGTATTGGTAACAGCTCCTTTTTCAGCGCCATTTGTAAGATCAGGTTTTTTTGCTCTTGATGTAAATGAGTTTGAACTAAAGGCGGCATTGATTGCAATATTTCCAGTTCTAAAATCAGCCAAACGGCCGTTCTCATTCACTAAGTACCGACTGGTTCTATAAGAACTTTCAACGGCAGTTAAAGTGTTCGTTATAACGGTAGTATAATAAGGATCAAAACTGGAACCAAACACCAGGTCAAAATATTTCCAGATCTTTGTTCGGCCGGTTACCGATAATAAACTCATTTTAAAACTATCTGCCGCAAAATTATAGTTACCGCTGAAACTTAAATTTTGAAGTAAGGTTACTTTATTGAATACAAAACCCGTGTCGGTTTTTTGGCGCATCTTCGCTTCTAAATTGTTATTAAGGTTCACACTTAAACTGTTTTGCTTTCCCTGGGCCGGACCTCCAAATAAATTATTTTCAAAAATTGAATACTTAGTTTTATATCTGTAAGTTGTATCACTGATTACATCTCTCCAAAAACCATATTGTTCTTCGCCAAAATCTGGACGATAGGTATAGGCCAGGCTTGGAATCAATAAATGCCTAATCTGTTTCAGGCGTTTGCCTTTAAATAAATAATCCATAAATAATTTAGTGGACAGTGAAGTATTAAAATTAGCATCATAGCCCGTTTTAAAATTTTTGTCTGTCGTTTTCACAATTCTATTTGTAGACTCATCTAACTCTTTTCTTGTTGTTTTAGTATACATCACAGCGCTCAAATTTAAAGCAGGTGTTAATGTAAAATACTTTAGTAAAGTAATATTCGTAGAGATTGGAAGAGAATGTCTGAAACCATACTTTATACTGTCACCAATATTGCCTTTGAATATTGAGGTGTCATATCCGGAGAGTGTATTTCTGGCTTCCAGCAAATAACTGATCCCGATTTTATCAATAGGATTTTGTTTGATGCGGCTTTCTTTTTTAAATGGATAAAAACGATTCACGTTAAACGTTAATTCAGGAAAAGAAATATTCATGAGCTTGGTTTGGGTATTCTGATCATGCCTTGCATTTAAACTTAATGATCCTATTTTAAATGTTTTAGTAAAATTGATGTTTGATTGAAAGGTGTTGGTTAAGTACTGTCCGGTGTTTTGCGCATTATATTTATTATACCGGGATGTTCTCACATTCACATCACTGCTGAAACGTACTGTTGGATTGTTTTTTTGATCTTGGAAATGCCTCCAGTTAACAGAAATATCTTTTTGTTTAGAATATAAATTTGGGATTTCTCTTTCACCGTTTCTGAATTCAGAATAACCTAATGATAAGGCACCATTGAATTTATAATTGACGTTGTAATTATTGCTTGTTCTTAATCCCCAACTGCCATTCGAATAAATATCTCCACGAATGGTCATGTCTGTTTGGTCACTGATGCCCCAATAAAATCCACCGTCTTTTAAATAAAATCCCAAAGCATCACTATTGCCATAAAAAGGAATTAAAATGCCTGAATGCCTTTTCTTTGTATTTGGGAAAAATCCAAACGGAAGTCCCAAAGGGGTTGGAACACCACCAATTTCAAGGTACATAGGGCCTGTCACAATTTTATCATCAGGTATGATTTTAGCTTTTTTAGCTTTAAATACAGTTCTTGAATCTTCAAACTCGCAGGGAATGCATCGCAGATTTCGCATATAAATTACATTATTGCTATCTTTTTTCACTTCGCTGCCAAGTAATATAAGGTCGCCTTCTTTTGTAGAGATATCGTATATCTTTCCTTTTTTAGTTTTAAGATTATAAATAACCTTCCGCATGGTTGATTCCTGGCCTTCAGCTTTCATTACGGGATAACCAATTTTATTGCCTGTGCTATCTAAGCGCCCGAATGCGGTGATTGTATTTTTTTCATTATCGATCTCAATAAACTCAGCTTTCAGGTTCATGTCTTCATATTGAACAAAGCCATCCCCGAATAAATAGATCTTTTGCCCTTTGGTTTCGTATCTTATGGAGTCTCTCGCGTTATAAATAATGGAATGCTGAAGGGGATCTATGTCTTCTTCTCCGTCTAACGAGTCAACTTTAACGTCTTTAATAGAATCACCGAGTAACGGATTTTGAGTTATGCTTATCTTTTTTAAAGTATCTGCCGGTACTTCTTTTTTGGAAGGATTTTTTACTTTGGTGGGTTTCGTCTTTAGGTCGGTTTGTGCCAAAACAGCTGGAGCACTTATTAACAATAATAAGAGCAAAAAAAATATATGTTTAACTGTATTAATAAAGACCTGCGACTAAATTTACCTAACTTACAAATCTAACAATTACTCAATAATTGTTGGTTATTTTTTAATGGCAAGATGATAAAAAAATATAATATATTAATAACGTTAGTTCTGCTTCAGGCGCTGTTAACTGTTATATTTTGTTCATTTGATAAACCTAAAGATGATCCTAAACGTAAAGTAAAAATTATTGTCATCGATCCTGGCCATGGAGGAAAGGACCCCGGTTGTAATGGTGTGTCCTGTAAAGAAAAAGATGTAGCTCTGGCTGTTTCCCTGAAATTGGGAAAATTGATTGAGGAAAATATCAAAGATGTGAAAGTAATTTTTACCCGTAAAACAGATGTGTTTGTTGAATTGGAAGACAGGGCTAAAGTTGCGAATGATAACAATGCAGACCTTTTCATTTCCATTCACTGCAATGCTGCCGGAAAGCCGGTGATGGTAAAGGATAAAAAAACAGGCAAAATGCGCCCGAAAATGTTTAAAAATTCCCGTGGAAAGATGATTGTAGTTGAAACCACTAACCCTGAGCCTTTTGGTTCCGAGACTTATGTGATGGGTTTGAAGAATGAAGAAGGTAAAATGAAGGTGGCACAACGGGAAAACTCTGCCATGTTACTGGAAGATAATTACGAAACCAAATACCAGGGCTTTGATCCAAATAGTGAGGAGAGTTACATCATTATGAGTAATTACACTTCCAGTTATGTGATCCAAAGCGCCGGATTAGCCTTAAAAATTCAGGACCAATATTTCAAAAAAGCCGGCCGTGTTGATAAAGGCGTGCATCGACAAAGTATTTGGGTACTATGGCGCACTTCTATGCCAAGTGTATTAACAGAAATAGGATACTTAACTAATCCTCAGGAAGAGAAATTTTTAGGTTCAGAAAAAGGTCAATCTTATTTAGCTGCTTGTTTATTCAGGGCTTTTAGAAAATATAAGGATGAGCAGGAAGGAATAAAGAAAATCTATGACGATGTTATTGAAAACCAGGTTCCGCTTGAAAATGAAAATTATAAAATCACTAATGAATCAGGTGAAGTAAAAGCGCTTGATAAACCTGAAGAAGGTACGGATATTGAAATTAAAAAAGAGGATAAAGCAACTGATTTGAAATTAAAAGAGGCGGCAGAGACTATTGCAAAAGAAGAAGCTTTGGCTGAACAAAAAGCTAAAGATGACAAACTCAGAGAAGATGCCAAAGCTAAAGCGCTTGCTGATTTGAAGGTAAAAGATTCTGAACTCAAAAAAGCAAAATCAGATTCTATTGCAGAGGCTCAAAAAAAACTGAATGAGCAGGAAAAAAAATACAAGCAGTTCATTGCATTGGCGGATATTAATTTTAAAAATAAAAATTACGACGACGCTCTAAGCTTATACCAGAAAGCAAATTTTGTAAAAAACAGTGATACATATGCATCAAAGAAAATAGCTGAAATTGAAGCAATTAATAAAAAGACAGCTGACACGAAAACAATTGAACCAACTCCTGAGAGAAAAGATGTTGGGAATAATGCCGGGATTGTATTTAAGGTCCAGTTTGCCAGTACGGATAAAGAAGTTGATGTAAAAACAAAATATTCCAATGTACCTGAAGTATCATTTTATAAAGCCGGAGCCATATTCAAATACACCTCTGGTAATTATGCCAACATGGAAGAGGCTGCCAAACAGCAAGCCAAATTAAAGGAATTAGGTTATAAAGATTGCTTCGTAGCTGCTTTTAAAAATAATATCCGGATGGATATTAATGAAGCTAAGAAATTAACTGAGGGTAAGTAACACTATTTGTAAATGTCGATTCGAGTGATTTTTTGCCTGTCTCTCGCGAAAAATTGTATCGAGAAGTTGTTAAAGAAATGTTCTCGATACGAAAAATAAAAAGAGACATATTTTTCTACTCGAACCGACAGCGCGGTTAAACTCTTGATAATTCGATCACCGTTATTTCAGGCCAAATGCCCAAACGGCCGGGATAACCTAAAAATCCAAGTCCGCGATTGACATACAAATATTGATTCTCCTGTTTGTATAATCCTGCCCAATGTTTGTAAAGATATTGCACCGGACTCCATTTTAATCCAGGGATTTCAATTCCAAACTGCATCCCATGAGTATGTCCGCTAAGTGTTAGGTCAATGTCTTTGTATTGTTTTTCCTGGCTTACTTGAACGTCCCAATGAGATGGGTCATGAGACAGGAGAATTTTAAAAGGATAACTTTCTGTACCGGCATGAGCGTTTTCTAATTTACCATACCGAGGAAAACGTAGATTTCCTCCCCAGTTTTCAATTCCTAATAAAGCAATCTTTTGTCCGTTTTTTTCAATTGGTACATGTTCATTCATTAACAGTCGCCAACCGGATTGCTCATGAACGGTCTTTAAATTATTTAAATTTTGAATCTTATCTTCCGGTGTATCCCACTGTTTATAATCTCCATAATCATGATTGCCTAAAGTACTGTAAACACCATGCGGAGCTTTTAGCATTTTATAGGTTTCCAGATGCATATCGGTTTCTCCCGTCTCATTATTTACCAGATCACCGGTAAAAAAAATAATATCAGGCTTTTGATCCAATGCAATAGTAAATGCTTTTATTAAAGGTTCAGTACTCAGAAAACTGCCGCTGTGTAAATCTGATAACTGAACTATTTTAAATCCTTCAAAAGCTTCCGGTAAATTTGGAGAACTTACTTTTACTTTGTGAACCCTGTATTTATAAGCACCCCGAACCATTCCATAAATAAATGAAAAGGCAGGAATCACAGTAAAGGTGACAGCTACATAACTTAAAAATTTTACACGACTGATCCCATGATTGGCGCCCTCTATAGTTTCATTGGGTGTTTTTTGAAAGAGCGATATAATCCATCTGAATAAACGGATGATATCGTCTACCAATAAAAAAGTACAGCCTATCAATTTACATAAAAATAAAATTAAACCAATAGCGGAAATGAACCTGAAAAAATTGTTCCATTCAGGTGGAGGATAAAATAATGAAACAGCTGACAAAATTAAATTGAAGGCGGCAAATGTATAGGCGATGTAGAGAATGATTTTTTTCTTACCCGGAGTATAATCAACGCTAATAGTTTTAAGAGCTTGTAGAAAATAAATTTCAACTAAAACAATTAATATAAAAAATATAAAAAATCGTAAAAACATAATGTATTTAATAAAAAACAAAGGTATTGTTTTAGAATAGTTTACACTATATTTCTCTAAAAATTCAGAAAATTTGGCAGTTGTTGGCTCATTATTGTTCGCTAATATTTTGATAATTTATACCTTTTAAAGTATTTGTAATAATTGTTAATTACTACCCAAAATGTTCATCACTTTTAGATGAATGCGAAACCAAAAGTATGATCTTGATAGTATATTTGCCGCTCCAAACTAACATTATAAAAACTAACATCATGAGTAAAGAAGTATATATCGTATCAGCTGTGAGAACCCCAATGGGTTCTTTTGGCGGAACATTAGCCGGTATTTCGGCAACAAAATTAGGTGCAATAGCCATTAAAGGTGCTTTAGAAAGAATTAAGCTTGACCCGAAGTTAGTGAACGAAGTGTTCATGGGTTCAGTCATTCAGGCCAACTTAGGGCAGGCTCCGGCAAGACAGGCAGCTAAATTTGCAGGATTGCCTGATAATGTAAATTGTACAACAGTTAATAAAGTATGTGCCAGCGGAATGAAATCTATTTCATTAGCCGTACAGGCAATTTTATTAGGTGATGCTGATATTGTAGTAGCAGGTGGTATGGAAAACATGAGTTCTGTTCCTTTTTATTTAGAGAACAACCGGTGGGGAGCTAAGTACGGTAATGGAGTAGTGGTAGACGGTTTAGCCAAAGATGGTTTGACAGATGTTTACGGAAACGTACCAATGGGAAATTGCGCAGAATTATGCGCTAAAGAATATAATTTTACACGTGAAGACCAGGATGCTTACGCGATTGAATCTTACAAGCGTTCAGCAGCAGCTTGGGCAGCAGGAAATTTTAAAGAAGAAATTGTTCCGGTAGAAGTAGTAACTAAAAAAGGAACTATTGTATTTGCGGAAGATGAAGAATATAAATCGGTAAATTTTGAAAAAATCCCCGGTTTAAAACCTGTATTTCAAAAAGACGGAACAGTAACTGCAGCTAATGCATCCACTATGAATGATGGTGCAGCAGCATTGGTATTGATGAGCAAAGAAAAAGCCGAAGCTTTGGGTTTAAAACCATTAGCTAAAATAAAAGGTTATGCAGATGCAGAACAGGCACCTGAGTGGTTTACAACAACACCATCTATTGCGGTTCCAAAGGCAGTTGAGAAAGCAGGATTAAAAATGGGAGATATTAATTACTTTGAATTGAACGAAGCATTTGCTGTTGTTGGATTAGCCAATACAAAATTAATGAATTTAGATGCTTCTAAAGTGAATGTTAATGGCGGAGCCGTTTCATTAGGTCATCCATTGGGTTGCTCAGGAGCACGTATTATTGTAACTTTAATTAATGTGTTAAAACAAAACAACGCAAAGTATGGTGCAGCTGGTATCTGTAATGGTGGTGGTGGTGCTTCGGCCATGGTAATTGAAAATATGTAATTTTAAACAATAAATAAGAATCCCCATCAGCTGAAGGTTGATGGGGATTTTTTTTTGGAATAGATAAAGTAATTATTCTTTAATTAATTTAATGACCTGGTTATCTGAATTCTCAGTATTAATATGCACGAAATACATACCGCTTGCTTCATTTTTTAAATTAATCTGAAAATTAGAAGAGCCTGCTTTTCCTTCAGAAACTAATGTTCCTTTTGCTGAGTATATTTTATAATTTAAATTTGTAAAGCCATCATAACTAAAATTATATAGGCCGGTTGAAGGATTTGGATAAATCTTAAAAGGTCCTTGACTACTAATTTCTTCTATTCCAATTACCAGTGTCGGATCCATTTTTACAATTCCTATTGTTGTTGCCATCCATATTTTCCCTGAAGCATCTTTAGCCAAACGGGTAACACAATTTGTTGTCAACGGAGAGTTACCAGCTTTGTAATTTGCTACAATAACACCTGTGGTCATGTTAAATTTCAATAATCCTGAAGAAGTTGCTAACCATAAATAATTACCATCAACTAAAATATCATAAAAAAAAGTGTTGCTCGTTAAACCAAGATCTGCTATATTATCACGCATTGTCCATGTTGTACCGGTACTTGAATATCTTAATAAACCATCAAAACCGCCAGCCCAGATATTACCACTTGCATCTTTAGCGATTGACTTTGAATCCCATAAACCGGTTGTTGCCTTTGGATAAAACGTAAAAGTTCCGTTATATTTCAGCATACCACCACCATTGGCAATCCAGGCTTCATTGGTAGATGTAAATACGTAATCATTAAATTCATCGTTTACTACCTGTGAAGGAAGCCCGGTTAAATTGGTCCATGTGGTACCGTTATATGTAGTAAGGCCTTTATACCCAAAGCTGCCGATTTTTGAAGCTAACCAAATAACGCCATTATTGTCTTTTCCTAAAGAGTATACTTCTGAACCGTTAAAAGATGCATTAATAGTATCATAATTTGTAAAGGTGGTTCCATTGTAAACCGATACACCTTTATAATTACCAACCCAGATTTTATTGCTGTTATCAACTAAAATATCATTAGTGAAATCATGTAAAATGTTTGAGTTAGATTGTGTGAATTTTGACCAGTTTGTCCCATTATACTTAACTATTCCCGAATAAGAGCTACCTGCCCAGATATTTCCGGTCTGGTCGATGGCAATGGAATTAAATGTTGCATTAGGAATGTTTGTACTGGTTGTGTAGGAGTACACTGTCCAACCAGTTTGAGCAACAGTAGTGGTTAGTGCAAAGGCACCCAATAAAAAAGAGTAGATTTTTTTCATGTAATTTGGATTATAATTAATTCCTACTATTAAGGCATTTCGGATTTGCCCCGTTTTTTATCATGGTTGCTGAACTCCATCTTAATACAAAAATAAAATAAAAAAGTTAATAGACACTCATAAAATAACGACTATACGCATTAGATAAAAAAAGCTCCTCTGGTTTTCCAAAGGAGCTTCTAAATTATATTAAAGAACTCTTAGTAATTACCTTTTAACAATACACCTTGCTCAATTTTTTGTAAAGCAGTAATGTAGGCAGCAATACGCATAGATGTTTTATAGATCGCTGCATTATCCCACACGTGGGCAAATGCAATTTCCATTTTCTCATCATGTTTTGTATTCACTTCATTTTCTGTCCAGTAATAACCGGCTTTGTTCTGCACCCATTCAAAATAAGAAACGGTTACACCACCTGAGTTCGCTAAAATATCCGGAACAACAATAATTTTTTTGTCATTTAATACATGATCCGCATCCGGCATGGTTGGTCCGTTAGCGCCTTCCACGATTAATTTAGCTTGTATATTATGAGCGATCTCCTCAGTAATTACATTTTGTAATGCTGCAGGAACCAACACATCGCATTTGCAGGTTAAAATATCGTTAGAGCCAATTACTGTTCCTCCGGTGAATCCTTTTAATACTCTATTATTTTTTGAAGCATAATCTAATGCTGAATTGATATCAATTCCTTTTTCGTTATAGAAAGTTGCTGTATGATCACCAATCGCAACAATTTTAATTCCTTGTTCAGATAATAAACGCGCAGCATGAGAACCTACATTACCAAATCCCTGAACTGCAGCTGTTACTTCTTTAGGATTTAATCCCATTTTCTTTAAAGCAGCTAATGTATTAACCATCACACCGCGTCCTGTCGCCGCATCACGTCCTAAAGATCCACCAATCACAATTGGCTTACCGGTAATTACACCCGGGCTGTCTTCTCCGGTTACTTTATTAAATTCATCAAGTATCCAGGCCATTTCTCTTCCGCTTGTTCCCATATCCGGAGCAGGAATATCTTTGTTCACACCAAATACATCTTTCATTGATGATGCATATGCACGTGTCATACGCTCTAATTCACCAACACTCATCGTACGGGGATCACATTTGATACCACCTTTAGCGCCACCGTATGGTAAGTTTGCTACAGCACATTTAAAGCTCATCCATGCCGCTAATGCCATTACCTCATCCTGGTTAACATCCATTGCATAACGGATACCACCTTTAGATGGCCCCAGTACCGTAGAGTGAACAATACGGTAACCTTCAAATACCTGAATTTTTCCGCTGTCCATCATCACAGGTAAACTTACTTTAACTTGTTTTATAGGACTACGTAATATAGTGGCAACGTCTTCAGACATGTTCATCAATTTAGCAGCTATATCTAAGCGGGCTAATACGGCTTCGAACATAGATTCGTGAGCTGTTGCATTTGCAGTTTGTGTTGACATATTATTTGGTTTAAATTTTAGTTTTAGTTAGGCCTACAAAATTAATAAAAAATATACATGTAATTAAAGGATTTAGTCTAAATATACAGGAGTTTTAAACCTAAAAATGTTTAAAGGCCGCGTAAGGGATGCAAGCGGAAATCCTGTTGCCTTGCCTCTTGCAACAGATTGGAGCGACAGCCCGACCCCGCTGCCTCTTTTGCGGGGTTACGCCCAAATTTTAAAGGCAATAATTTTCTTGATTCCATACAGTAAATTAGTGTATAAATGTTAAGTAAGCATATACAAATGGAGATACAAAAATAAGGCTGTCAAACCGGTCTAAAATACCACCATGTCCGGGCATAATTTTACCTGAATCTTTAACATTTGCCTGTCGTTTAAGCATGGATTCCACTAAATCGCCTACTGTACCAAAAATGCATACCAGAACTGAAATAACGATCCAGTGTTTTAAAGCCAGTTCAGGAAACCAGTGAGCAATAATAAAAGAACAGCCAATTGTTAAAATGGTTGCTCCAATGGAGCCTTCCCATGTTTTTCCGGGTGAAATACGTTCATACAATTTATTTTTTCCTATTAAGCTTCCAACTAAGTAAGCACAAACATCACTTGCCCAAATCAGTAAAATAATTCCCAATACATAATGATAATTATAGGGAGCCATATCATTGTAATAATTTCCGGTAGGATGATTAAAAGTAAAAGTCTTATCAATGCATGAAATATTGACTAAAATCATGAAAGGAATAATAGCATATACTAAACCGGCGATTGTAAAAGAAATATTCATTATAGTATTTTGATCCTGATCGAACAGGGCGACAATAAATACAAAGAAAATAAATACAAAAATAAAGGGGGCAAGTTTTTCAACAGGATAACACAATCCAAGAATTGAATTAGCGAGGATACAATAAAAGAACATACAGGCGCCGGTCATATAACCAATCACTTTATAGGGCTTAGCGCCTAACTTTTCTGCTAGCTTATAAAATTCATATAAACCCCAAATTGAAACGACAAAAAAAAGACCGGTAAAGGATACGTAATTAAAACAGATGCAGGCGAGCAACACGGCTACAAAAACAGCAGCAGTGATAGTTCTTGTAGCAAATGTTCTGAGGTTTAATGCCATAAAAAAATCCCTCTCGGAATGAGAGGGATAAATTAAAAAGGTTGATTATTCGCTTACTTTGATGGCTTCGTAACATCTTACATCGCCGGCAGTTCCTAAATATTCTGCGTCAATGGTTACTAAACCTATTTTCTTAATCTGTTCTTTGCTTAATGGTTTTGCAGGGGTCCAGGTGTCGTCTACTAATTTCAGGTCAACATCCTTGTTTAATAACAGCTGGTTCAATTGTTTCTGTGTCAAAAACACACAGCCATTGTCCTCTTCTTCTTCGGCAGCAATTAAAATAGTGCCAATTACTTTTAACTTAGGAACATCAGGCTTATACGTAAATTCTAAGCCATCCTGGGTGTTTTGTTCTATAAATTTTATTCCTAATACATGAATATCTGCCATAATTTCGATTGTTTAATAAAGGCACAATTTTAACAATAAAATCCCTCTAATCAAATAAATTACAGGGATTTATTTCAACGTTAAGGAATAATATTGTTAATAAAATATCTTTATTAGGGATTTGTGACTTTTTTAAGGGTCTTGAGAAAATATTCCTTAGTAAAATAACATACTACTAGGCGCGTTGAATTATAAATTATGGAACTATAATTTCAGGGCTCGTAATAACATTGCTTTTATTGGCTGCCTCATCAAATAAGTAAATCACATATTTAACATTTTTGATTTTTCGGCTATGTCTGAATTGCTGAAGCCTCACATTTACTTCACCACTAATGGGTTTTCCTTTATAAGAATTCAAAGGAGATTTAATAATGTAACCTGTTCTTAATGTGTCACAACCGCTTAAACAAGGCGTATATGCTCTATATTTCTGGGTTACAGTATCTTTATAATAATAAGTTACCCAAAATGTTCGGGTAGAGTCCGTTTCACCAACGCCAATATCACCATCACCATCTGTAAATTTTATTTGAATATCAGCTGAATCACCGGTAAAAGGAAAAAAATTTTTATATTCAATAACGGGTACGGTTGAATAAGATGTTTTTTTTACACAAGAAAAAACAACCATTCCTGCAATTCCAAAAAATAATAAATATTTAAAAAAAGTGTTCTTCATAAGTAATTCAGCATAAATTTACGGAAAATAAATTAATTTATACTTGCACTCTTCAAAAGAAATACACAGCCGTATCTTTACTTTGAATTCTTACTCCAGCGATAATGAATTCAATGAAATGGCAATAGATGTATTTAAATTTCAGTTTCAAAATAACAGAGTTTACCGGGCTTATGTTCAAAATTTAAAAACTGACCTTGACCTTATAAAACATTATCAGCAAATTCCTTTTTTACCCATTGAGCTTTTTAAAACACAGGATGTTGTTTGTCAGCAAATAGATGAACAGGCAGTTTGTTTTACAAGCAGCGGAACAACGGGGCAGCAAGCTTCCAGGCATTATGTAAATGATGTCGGTATTTATGAAAAGTCATTTACCTCAGGGTTTAGGCAATTTTACGGCAAAGCATCCGATTATTGTATTTTAGCTTTATTACCCAATTATCTTGAGCGTACAGGTTCTTCATTGGTATATATGTTTAATAAATTGATTCGGGAATCCGGCTCTGAGCATAGTGGTTTTTATCTGCATAATTTAGATGATCTCATAAGCACTATTACTATTTTAAAAGAAAGTAAACGAAAAATTATTTTGTTAGGAGTAACCTACGCTTTACTTGATTTAGCAGATAAAGGCATTGAATTATCCGAGAATTTTATAGTAATGGAAACAGGAGGAATGAAGGGTAAAAGAAAGGAATTATTGAAAGAAGAACTTCATCGTTACTTAAAATTAAAATTCAAAGTTTCATCAATTCATAGCGAGTACGGGATGACAGAACTATTGTCACAGGCTTATTCAAAAATGGATGGATTGTTTGAGTGTCCCCCCTGGATGAAAGTTTTGATTAGAGATGTGAATGATCCATTTTGTTATGTAAAAACAGGAAAGAGTGGGGGAGTGAATGTGATTGATTTTGCTAATATTAATTCCTGCTCATTTATAGAAACCAAAGATTTAGGAAAATTAAATCATAGTTCTCAATTTGAAATACTTGGGAGGTTTGATAACAGTGATTTAAGAGGTTGTAACTTAATGATAAGTCAATGAAAAATAAACAATCTGATTTTTTTGAACAAGTGTACCAGGTAGTACGGTTAATTCCTAAAGGACGGGTAACCAGTTACGGGGCCATTGCCAATTATTTAGGTGCTAAATCTTCATCTAGAGCTGTGGGTTACGCAATGAATGCAGCTCATTCACAAAAAGAAGCTGTACCAGCCCATAGGGTGCTGAATAGAAATGGCCAGCTAACCGGAAGGCATCATTTCAGTACTCCTTTTCTGATGCAGGAATTATTGGAAAAAGAAAAGATTCAAATAGAAAACGACACGGTTGTTAATTTCATAAAACATTTTTGGGATCCAACGGATGAGTTGGCTTTATAATGTAATTTTTATTTTATTTAGAGTAGATTCGGCCTCGGTGAAGCGCAAAAAATAATGCTTTCAAACATTAAAAAAACAATATATTTGCCCTTTGCCTTATGCAACAAAAGAAGTTTGTCACAAATATTGCCTTTTTAATTGTTCTTAATTTATTAATTAAGCCATTTTGGCCCTTGGGTATCGAACCGGCCGTTCAAAATGCCGTTGGAAACGCCTCCTATGGTGAATACGCCATTCTGTTTAATTTTTCTTTTTTATTGAATATCATTCTGGATTTTGGAGTTACGCAATTTAATAACAAGAATATTGCCCAAAATAATCATTTACTGACCAAGCATTTCAGCAGCTTATTTTCTTTAAAACTGGTATTAGGCCTTGTGTATTTCATAGTTACCATTTTGTTAGGGTTTATAATCGGATATGATTTCAGGTACATGAAATTACTTACCATACTCGCAGTAAACCAATTTTTAATAAGCATGATTCTATATTTGCGTTCCAGTTTATTGGGACTGCATTTGTTTAAAACGGATAGTTTTGTGTCTGTTGCAGACAGGGTGATCATGATTTTTTTATGTCTTGGTTTGTTATTGCGTTGGTTTGGTATTGAAATAGACATCATGACCTTTGTTTATTCGCAGACATTGGGGTATCTTCTTACGGCCGTTATTGCTTTTATTACCGTGTATTATAAAACTAATCATTTTAAATTTACGTGGAATTGGCCTTTTAGTTTAATGATTCTGAAGCAAAGCTTTCCGTTTGCTATTTTGGTTCTGTTAATGACTTTTTATAACCGTTTGGATAGCGTAATGCTTGGAGCACTTTTGCCCGCCGGTGTTGGGGCTGAGCAGGCAGGTATTTATGCCAAAGCGTTCAGGTTATTGGAGGCCGGTAATATGATTGCATATCTGTTTTCTATTCAATTGATCCCGGTTTTTAGCAGGATGCTCAAGCATCATGAGAATGTTGAACAATTGGTTAAATTATCATTCATATTATTGGTTACACCTGCTTTGGTTGTATCGGTTGGTTGCTTTTTTTATTCCACCGAGATCTCATCACTCATCAATCATGGGGTCACCGACTCATCTGTTGAATTTAGTATTCTGATGTTATGTTTTAGCGCGGTATCAATAACCTACATATTTGGAACCTTATTAACGGCTAATGGTAATTTAAAACAATTAAATACAATGGCTATCATAGGAATTTGCATTAACCTTGTATTAAATTTTATACTCATTCCACATTATAAGGCGATGGGAAGTGCCGTTTCAAGTTTAATTACTCAGTTCTTCACAGCAGGAATTCAAATATATTTTGTGTATAAAATATTTAATTTTAAAGTTAACGTTAGGTTACTCATCGCATTGGCAGTGTTCATAGCAGGAATAATAATATTTAATATTTTCTCACGTTCATTTACTCAGAACTGGATGATTAATTTTGCCATTATGGTTGTTTTCTGTGGCGCGTGGGCATTCATATCCGGCTTATTAAATATTAAATCTATTTTTAGATTTATTAAATATAAATAGGCTCATCCAATTACCTTTAAGGGTGTTTTATTGGCACCATAATTCTTGCTTTTTTCGTATTAATCCTTTAAAAAATTAATGATATTTACACTAAAATAGTATATTTGGCGGATGAACCAACATGATTTTAATAATGAATCAATTAAGCTTTTAGTCAAAATTTTTATATGGCGAAAAAAATTGATTATTGTCTCTTTAATTGCAGCGATAATTTCTCTTATTATTTCGTTTTTGGTATCCCCACAGTATAAAGCAACGGCCATCATATTTCCGTCTAGAACATTTTCGGTTTCAAAGTTATTGATTGAGCAAAACCAGGGGGCACAGGAAGATTATATGGATATAGGTGATGAAGATGATGCTGAGAAGTTACTTCAGATATTAAATTCTTCAGAAATAAGGACACTTGTTGCAGATAAATATGACCTTTGGACAAACTGGAAAATAGAAAAAAATAGTGTTTATTCCCAGCATTATTTAAAATTAAAATGGGATGATATGGTGAGTTTTAAACGAACTAATTTTGTTTCCATTAAAGTGGATGTTTATGATTACGTGGCAAACCGCGCAGCTGATATTGCCAATTCAATAATAGCTTACGGTGATTCTGTAAAACACAGGATGACAAGGGAAGTGGCAAAAGAAGCATTACAGATCACAAAAGAAGAATATGATAATACGATCCTACGGGTTAATGAGTTGGAAGATAGTTTGCAGGTAATTAAAGAACTGGGTGTACTTGATGCGAAAGAAGAAATCACGGCATATACAAGAAGTATGGCAAAAGCCATTGAAAAAGGAAATGAATCTGCACAGAAAAAATTGCAGGAGAAACTGGATTTAATTAAAAAATACGGAACTGCTTATGATGATGTTTACGCCAATCTGAAAAAATACAGGTTAAAATATCCCTTAATTAAGTTTAAGTATGATGAAGCATTAATTAATTACGAAAAAGGTTTACCATCTAAATTTGTTGTGGATAAAGCTACACCGAACGAAAAAAAAGAAAAACCTATAAGGTGGCTGGTAGTGTTGGTCTCAACAATTTCAGCGTTTGTATTGTCGTTGTTATATCTTTTGTTTACCGAAAGATTTGCAGATATCAAAAAAAAAATGAAACTATACTTAAATTCTCAAAACCAAGAGTAATGGAAAATTTTAAAACAAGTGATATTCTTGCGATTCTTGCTCCTCAGTGGAAAAAACTGGTTATTGTTGCTGCCATTTCGATTCTAACTGGTATATTCTTATCCTCCCCTAAGGTTATTAAACCCCTTTTTAAATCCTATGCGGTGGTATATCCTGTTAATTTGAGTCCTAGTTCCGAAGAGTCAAACACTGAACAATTATTACAATGGTTTAATAGTGAAGAGGTAAAAAAAGCGGTTGCTAAACGATTCCATCTTTTAGAACATTATGATATCGATTCATCTGATTACCGGCATGAAACTTTTTTAAATTTAAAATATAAAGAATTAGTAAGCATTAATGCCACCTTATATGAATCCATTGAGATTTCAGTAAAAGATCAATCACCGGCGATGGCAAGGGAAATTGTTCAGGGAATTATCGAAGAAGGTAACAAATTGATTTTATCTGTTAAAAAAGAAAGACTCTATGAATATATTATTAATAATGAAATGGAATTAAAGCTATCAGCAAAAAAAATTGACTCATTAAAATACATGATTAATTTAATTAATAAAGAATTTAATATTTTCGATTTTAAAAACCAATCAAAATACCTTTCTAAAGAATTATCAAGTAAATCGGCTTTATCTGAAGCAAATAATAAAACTATTGAAGGTTTAAAAGTTCAGAGAACAGAGCTTGAAAGATTAACAGCGGTTATCAAGAGTCAAATAATTAGCTATAATGAATTAAGAATAAGTATTGATAAATACCATTTAGATTACGTAAACAGTGTGAGTTTTACAAATGTTGTTTCCAGACCAACCTTGCCTGATAGCAAATGTTATCCTATCCGTTCATTACTGGTGGCTATCATTACTTTATCCTCTTTGTTAATTGCTTGTATCGTCATTGTGTTTTTAAATATCAAAAAACAAAAGATTGCTTAAGCTTAAAAATACTTATGTATTTTATTTTGTCATTGTTAGTTACATTCTAATTAATGCTTATGTGCTTTTATTTAAAAGAGATATGTTTTATCTCTTTAATATGCTTCCTCTCATTATTTTAATAGTTTTACTGGCAATTTTCAGCATCGAAAAAATCATGTATTTAATGGTTTTTTCTACACCACTTGCCATTAGTTTAAAAGAACTGGGTTTAACAGAAGGACTTAACTTAAGCTTACCCTCTGAACCGCTGATGATTGGTGTTACAATAATCTATTTTTTAAATGAATTGAATAGCCAGGTTACTGATAAACGTATTTTAAAACATCCTATAACGATCATTATATTTATTCAGCTAGCCTGGATGCTTTTAACAACCATCACCAGTGAACTTCCTATCATTTCTGTAAAATTCATCCTTTCGCGGATATGGTTTTTAACCTCCTGCTATTTTATATGTACCGAATTGTTTAAAAAACAAAAAACCATACTTTATCATTTATTATTTTATGCAGTAGCATTATCCATTGTTGCAATTATTACAACAATTAAGCACTCCGCATATGCATTTGATGAAAAAATTGCGGATTGGATTGTATCTCCTTTTTATAATGATCATACCGCTTATGGCGCTGCCTTAGCAATGTATATTCCGGTGATGGTGGGAATCTTATTTATGAAAAATATTACATTCTATATAAAGGTCCTTTGTTTTATCCTGCTTTCTATATTTCTGGCATCAATTATTATTTCGTACGCACGGGCCGGTTGGTTGAGCCTGGCCGTTTCATTAGCAGTTTTAGTCACTTTGGCCTTGAAAATTAAATTTCGTACGTTATTGTTTTCCTTAATTGGAGCTCTTATATTGTTTTTTTCATTTCAAACAGAAATACTTATGGTATTAGGTAGAAACAATACCGATTCTGATGGAGATATCATGGCCAATGTCGAATCAATGACAAATATTTCGACTGACGTTTCAAATGTAGAACGTTTAAACCGATGGAGTTGTGCGCTTAGAATGTTTGAAGAAAAGCCTGTCTTTGGTTATGGGCCTGGAACTTACCAGTTTTTATATGCTCCATTTCAAAAAAGCAGTATGAAAACCGTTATCTCGACCAACTTTGGAGATAAAGGAAATGCCCATAGTGAATATCTTGGCCCTTTGAGTGAGCAGGGATTAATAGGCGCCCTAATCGTTTTTGCACTGGTATTAGCTGTGATGTTTTTAGGTTACCGACTGGTATATACAGTAAAAGACAAATCCATTAAGGTTTTAACCATTACCCTTTTAATGGGTATGAGTACTTACTTTGTGCATGGGTTTTTAAATAACTTCCTGGATACAGATAAAGCTTCCGTGCCTTTTTGGGGCTTCCTCGCAATGCTGGTATGCATTGATGTGTATTATAAGGACAGTCAAAACAAAGGGAAACTAATCTAAAAGAAAATTAGTTTTTAAACATCTGCAACAGAATACCCAACTTGCTTTTCAGTTCTGTTCTTGGAATAATTTTATCCAAAAAACCATGTTCTAAAACAAATTCCGCTGTTTGAAATCCTTTTGGCAGGTCTTTTCCAATGGTTTCTTTTACAACACGTGGACCCGCAAAGCCAATTAAAGCGCCCGGTTCAGAAATGTTTAAGTCGCCAAGCATAGCATAACTTGCCGTAACACCACCTGTCGTTGGATCGGTACATAATGAGATGTAAGGAATGCCCGCTTTATCCATTAAGGATAATTTTGCCGCTGTTTTAGCCATCTGCATTAAAGAGAATGCAGCTTCCATCATACGTGCACCACCTGACTTGGAAATGATCAATAAAGGAGTTTTTGTTTTAAGGCAGAAATCAATGGACCTGGATATTTTTTCTCCAACTACGCTTCCCATTGATCCACCGATAAATCCAAAATCCATACAGCAAATAACCAAATCATTTCCGTTTACTTTACCATAACCACTTCTAAGGGCATCGTTCAAGCCTGATTTTCTAATGGTGTCCACTAAGCGGTCAGCGTACTTTTTAGTATCCGTAAATTCTAAGGGATCACCGCTCACTAAATTTCCATGAAGCTCTGTGAATTGATTTTCATCAAAAATAATTTCAAAATATTCTGCGCTGTTGATCCTCTCATGGTAACCGCAATCAATACAAACATGCTGATGAGCTTTATGTTCCTGAGCAGTGTGTATTTTTTTACACGAAGGACATTTATACCAAAGGCCTTCAGGTGTTTCTCTTTTTTCGACGGTAGTAGTGGTAATACCTTCTTTTAATCTTTTAAACCAACCCATTTATTTCAAATTTTAAGTAATTAGTTTTTAGTTGTTTTATTAAACGATAAAACTAAACATAAACACTATTAAGCAATTGTAATTGTTTTGTCCAAATAAACATCCTGAACGAGGTTCAATAATTCAACACCTTCCTTCATTGGTTTTTGAAATGCTTTACGCCCTGAAATTAAACCCTGGCCGCCACCGCGTTTATTAATCACAGCAGTTGTAACCGCTTCAGCTAAATCGGATGCACCTTTACTTTCACCACCACTATTGATTAAGCCAATTTTACCCATATAACAATTAGCTACTTGGTAACGGCAAAGATCTATTGGATGATCTGTTGTTAATTCAGAATATACTTTAGGATGTGTTTTTCCGTAATTCAATGCGGTGTATCCACCGTTCTTATCAGACATTTTTTGTTTGATAATATCAGCCTGGATAGTTACTCCTAAATGATTTGCCTGTGATGATAAATCAGCAGCGGTATGATAATCAACCCCATCTTTTTTAAAGGCATTGTTTCGGGTGTAGCACCATAAAATAGTTGCCATACCTAACTGATGAGCGCGTTCAAAGGCTTGTGCAACTTCTACAATTTGGCGTCCTGATTCAGGGGAACCAAAATAAATAGTAGCTCCAATGGCAACTGCACCCATATTGTAGGCATCTTCAACTGTTCCAAACATGATCTGATCAAATTTGTTTGGGTAAGAAATAAATTCGTTATGATTGATTTTAACGATGAAAGGGATTTTGTGCGCGTATTTGCGGGCAACAGATCCTAATACACCATAAGTGGAAGCAACCGCGTTACAACCCCCTTCAATAGCAAGTTTTACAATATTTTCACTGTCAAAATAAATTGGGTTAGGAGCAAAGGATGCACCTGCACTATGTTCAATTCCCTGATCTACAGGCAAAATACTCATATATCCTGTATTGGCTAATCTTCCATTACCATATAATTGCGAAAGACTTCTTAATACCTGTGGACTCCTGTTACTGTAAACAAAAGTTTGCTCAATAAAATCAGCGTTAGGATTTAAGATATCGTTTTTAGAAATTGTTTTGCAAGTGTGGTTTAATAAACTATCGGCTTGCGATCCTAATAAATCGGTTATTTTTGACATAAATAATTTCTTTTTTGAGGGTACAAATTTAAGAAAAAAATGGTTAAAATGCATAAAAAAACCCCGTTATTTCGGGGTTTTATAAACATGTAAGTTTTTAAAGATTATTCAGCTACCTGAACCATTTTAAAAGGAACATTGATGATTGCCTGGTAATCTTCACCTGCTTCTAACATATCCTCATCATCTTCTTCATAATGCCAATTAATAGTAACCGCGCTTCCTCCTTTGTGAATAGCTTCCAGCTTTTTAAATACATCTAATATGCATTTAGAAGAACTTGTGTTGAAATATTCTAACTGAATATTCACAGTTGTTGCAGGTTTTGAGGTAGAAGAGTACTTATCCAATGCATCCACTAAAGGTTTGTAAAATTCAATTGAATTTTCAGGGATTGAACGTCCTTTAATTTCTAATACACCGCTTTGAATATCAAATGATATTGTTGGTGTTTTTGGTGTGCCTTCGATAGCGTATTTTTCCATAGTTACTTATTTTATATTAATTGTGGTTGTGTTACTTTTATTATTAGTGTAAAGAAAGAAACTTTATTGTCAATTTCCAAAAAATTATAATCTAATTTTTCACCAGTTTTTCTTGCAATATCAATCATTCCTAATCCACCTCCGCCTTTCAAAGACATTTCGCCATTGTTTAAAACAGATTTATAATAGTCTTTCAATTGGTCTTTGCTTAGGGCGTTTACTTCATCCAAGCGTGATTTTAAGCCATGGATGTTTTCGTTTAAAATATAATTCCCGGTTATGATATTGTATGATCCGTTGTTTTTTGAGATCATAAAAATTGCGCTTCGGTTTTTATCACCTTTTCCATCTGTAGCATCGTCCATATGGTGATATAAATTCTGGAGGCATTCCACCAAAACATTATAAACTTTCTTTTTTGTTTTTGGCTCTTCCTGCATGTTATCCATCTTATTCTCCATAATCTGAAGAATTGATGTCAGTAATTCAGAAGTGATATCACCTTTAAAAGATAACAGGATGTTATTCCTGTCCATATTGTCGTATATGTTATATGCGTCAATCATAAGTGATGATTGTGGTACCAATTACTTAAGTTTAAATGCTATAGTTTGACCATTCACAGTGTATGTTGCATCATCGTCACAATTTCCTGCACCATAATCAACTGTTCTTGTTTTAAAACCTTCAGGAGTCAAATCCAAAGTTCCTGATGTAATCCATTTACAATTAGACTTTTTAGTTAAAGCGCTTGTAATGTTTGTTGTAAATGCTTTTCCTTCGCGGTTAACCCCTGAAGAGTTTCCTGTAATAGCTATTACATCATCCGATTCATTGTTTTTTGTATTAAATCCTGCCATTTGTTTAATTGTTTTATTTCCAGCATAATCAATATTCCATGAACCATTAGTACAATGGCCATTAACTATCTCCATGCTGAAGGTAACAGAATCAGGTTTGGAAATTCTTACCTGCCCTGTATAGGTTACATTATTTACTTTGTATGTTTGAAGCTCAATAGTAACGATATTATTAAAGGCACTCCATCGTTTTGCAGTGGTTATTTTAATAATACCTGATTTAAATGATAAACCATCAAAGCTGATACAGCCTGTCCCGTAATCAAGTAAAAAACTTACAGGGCCGTTTTGATAATATCCATTTGCATTTACAATTGTATCGGATGATACATTTGGAGTATTAGTGCCGCTCACTGCGCCAAGAATAGTCCATGAATCGCAAGAAGTTGTTTTCTTAATACCTGCCTGATTAATTCCTTTTTCATTTACAACCGGTGCAATTGCCATAAACTGCTGTTCGCAAATTGAATTGTCAACTACCGATTGTGTTTCACCGTCAGCATCTTCTGCTTTTTTCTTGCAGGAATTTAATGTGATAAACGATGAAGCGATCAAAATCGCGGATATGATAATATTTTTTTTCACTTTAATAGTTAGTTGTTACAATATAAATAGAAAAATAAAATGTCGATTACGTATCAAATATAAAAACAATATTTATTTAAAAAACACTTTATTGCTTTTTTTTTACAATTTTATCCCAATGACCAAAACATCATCTACCTGTTCAAAATTTCCTTTCCATTCGTTTAATTGATTTTCAAGTGCTTTTTGTTGTTCAGCAACACTGAATTGATGAATGGATTTTAAATTATCATGAAATTGTTTTACCATGAATTTTTTTCCTTTAGTGCCTCCAAACTGATCCGCGTAGCCATCAGAGAACATATACAGACAATCATTCTTATTTAACTTCTTTTTTTGTGTGGTAAAAATCCTGTTTGAGTCAAGCTGGGCTCCTCCCACAGGATATTTATTGCCGTCAATTTTTTCCAGTTCCCCCTCATTATTCACAATAACCAAACTTCTGAAAGCACCGGCCCAAAGGCATTCCCTGGTTTCTGTATTTAAAGCCAATAAAGAAACATCCATACCATCGTTCGTGTCAACATCATTATTTCCTCCTTGTTTTAAAGCGGCCTGAACACCTTTATGCAATTCTTCCATAATCTGGCCGGGATCTGATAAACCTTTTTCTGAAACAATCTGGTTAAGCAGGTTATGTCCAATCATACTCATAAAGGCGCCAGGTACACCATGCCCGGTACAGTCTACTACCGCAATGATTTTGTAATTATCTTTTTCACCGAACCAATAAAAATCTCCGCTTACAATGTCTTTTGGTTTGTAAAGTATAAAGGCTTGTGTGAGCCTTGAAAAAATAAGTTCTTTTGAAGGCAAAATCGCTTCCTGGATTCGTTTGGCATATTCAATACTACTGGTAATATCCCTGTTCTTTTCAGCAAGTTCTTTGGTTCTTTCTGAGACTTTGTTTTCCAGTAACTTATTTTCTTTTTTGATGGTATTGGTTCTGTAACTGATGAACCCAAATACTAACGCTAAGGAAACAATTACTGTTATCACATAAAACCATTTTGTTTTCCACCAGGGAGGAATCACATTGATTTTAATTTCAGTTACTTTTTCACTCCACACACCATCACTGTTCGTTGCTTTTACTTTAAAAGTATAATCACCACCTGGCAATTCTGTGTATGAAACATAACGCACTGAAGTAGGGGAAGACCAATCGGGGTCATATCCTTCAAGATAGTACATAAATTTCGTTTTCTCAACAGATACATAATCCAATGCAACTAATTCAAACGTAAAATAATTTTCTTTGTGTGTTAACTCAAGGTGGCGTTTATAACAGATGCTGGAATCTGTGCTGATATTTCTTCCCTGCCGGGCATAGGAATATATATAGGCGTTGGGCGTGATTTTACTTTTTTTAATAGATGCCGGATCAAAATAATTTAAACCTGCAACACCTCCTACCAGGATCTTTCCGTCCTTGCATAAAAAAGAAGCACCCTGGTTAAATTCTCTGGCTTGTAAGCCGTCATTGGTATTGTAATTTATAAAAGCTGAGCCACCTTCATTTTTATCATAAGGATTAAATTTGGTTAAGCCAGAATTACTTGGCAACCACAGGTAATTATCCTTATCAGGAATCACATCATATATATAACTATTTGGCAGGCCATCCTTCTCAGTATATATAGTAAAGTTCTTCTTTTTCAGATCAAATTTATTCAAGCCATTACTTGTGGCAATCCAAAAAATACCATTCCGGTCTTTGTAAATATTATTAATGCTGTTTGAACTGATGGAATTTTTATTATCAATGTGTTTGTAAACTGTTACAAAAGGCCTGTCGACACTTGTCACAAAATCAAGAATATTCAATCCACCGCCATCAGTTCCAAGTATTAAGGTGCCATTTTCTTTATTCTCATAAACAAAATAAATATTGTTGGATGAAAGTCCCTGTTCGGTTGTATAACGTCTTACAGCAAAGGTGTTCGGATTAATTGAATATAAACCGTCCTTATAGGTAGCAACCCAGATAACTCCTGATTTATCCTGGATAATCTTCATCACAGTACCACCAAAATTTTTATCGGCCAATAACTTAGTTTCCTTTTTAGTTGTTGGATTGTACACGACAACACCTTGTCCGTAACTTCCTATCCAAATATTGCCTTCCTTATCTTCCAATAAACTCAGAACTGTATTGATTTGATATTTTTTCAGCAAGGTATTGTAATTGGTAATAACATTAGTCCGTGGATTCAGGTTGTAGAGCCCGTCTTCAGTTCCAATCAGGATGTTTTTATTGTTCAACTGGTAAATGGAATACACAAAATCATTTTCTAAACCATTGCTGGCATTATACAAAGGAAATTTGTTGAGTGAATTAAAGTATATGTTCAATCCGTTCTCTTCTGTTCCAACCCATAGGTTATTTTGTTTGTCTTTTAAAATAGTGGAGATCTTATCACTGGATAAAGAGTTAACGGAAGTTTCGCTTTTTTTCTCAATAGTGTATGAAAAATCTTTTAGGCTTAGTTTAACAAGTCCGCCCCAGGTACCGAAAATTAATTTAGAGGAATCTGCTGTATTTACAAAACACTTAATGCGGTTGTTATACCTGTTCTTTTCGTCAAATGAAAAAACATTTCTAAAAGTTTTTGTAGGGATATCAAAAAACAATAATCCCCCGTCAGTTCCGCATACCAGGTCATCCTTATGCTGGGTGAGGTCATATATTTTCTTTCTGCGTGAACCCACATCTTTGTTTGATTTGTCAAATTCTAAAAATTGTTGTGGCAGCTCATGATTAATCAACTTATTGGTTGCCTGGTCAATCTCAAATAAATAGTTTGATTCAGAACCTACCCAAAAATTGCCGTAAGAATCCCGGAAAAAATTGGTAAAACTGATTTCTTTGTCTTCGAAATTGATCTGTTTAAAAGTCTTCGACGCTTTATTAAATAGGTTTATCCCGTTTGCTGTTGAAATCAACAATTCATCATTATTAATTTCAATAATATCATTCACTATATTATTAGATAATGAATTAGCGCTCAGGCCTGACCTCAAATTGACAAAAGTTTCTGTGTATTTATCATAAACAGACAAACCTCCACCATTACTTCCTAAATAGATCACCCCATTCTTGTCTTCAAAAATACATTTCACATCATTAGATGAAATACTTTTCTGGTTGAAGGGATCATTCTTGAATGCTTTAAAATGATAACCATCATAACGATTCAATCCATCCTGAGTACCGATCCAGATAAAATCCTGGGAGTCCTGGAAAATAGCGTTAACTGTAACTGCGGACAAACCTTCATCAATGCTTAGGCGCTTAAATTTTATGTTTTGAGAAAATCCAGCTGAAACCACCAGTACATAAAGCAGTGATAAAAAAAACGATTTTATCTTTCGGTTGTTTTTTACAATCATAACAAGTGTATAAATTTAACAAAAATGTGTAAACGGTAGTTATTTTTTATAATCTTGTATAAATTAGCAAGCTATGGATTTAAAGAATAGAAAAGATATTGTCTTCCTGGTACTGGCAGGTTTTTTTATAACCAATGCCATTGTTGCTGAACTCATAGGAGGAAAGCTGGTTCAGTTCTTTGGTCTCTTTACGCAAAGCATCGGAATTATTATGTGGCCGGTTATTTTTTTGCTGACAGATTTGATCAATGAGTATTATGGAAAAGACGGAGTAAAAAAACTCACTTACATTACTGTTGCTTTAATCTCATTTACTTTTATTGTTTTAACCATTGCAATGAACTTAAATGCCACTTCTTTTTCACCAGTTAATGATCATGATTTCAGAACAGTGTTTGGGCAATCACAATGGATCATAGTTGGTAGCATTGTGGCATTCTTATTTTCGCAGTTAATTGATGTATATGTTTTTTGGGCCTTTAAAAAAGCCACCGGTGATAAGCATATCTGGTTAAGGGCTACCGGAAGCACGCTGGTTAGCCAGTTGGTGGATACTTTTGTAGTTCAATTCATTGCTTTTGTGTTGCCCGGTAAATGGCCGTTTTCTGAATTCATCGTGAACGCAAGCTGGGGTTATTCGTTTAAATTGTTGGTGGCGTTGACTTTGATTCCATTGATTTACCTGGGCCATTATGTTATTGGTAAATACATTAATAAAGGTAAAGAGCCAGCAGTGGATTTACTCAATTAGCTCGTATTTTTCTGCTGCTATTATTTTTGTGCTAGAATTAAAATGCCACCATTCGGTAGTAATGGTCATGAAACCCGCTTTCACCATCACGCTTCTTAATAACAATCGGTTCGTCAATGCTTCTTTAGTGAGTTTGCCATTCAATAAAAATTCCTGTTCTTTTTTTGGTTCGCTTAATTCACCAAAAAAATCAAAGGGGGTACCCATTTCCAATAGTACATCATTAGAGCCGATAATGCCAACATCAACAGCCGCACCATAATTGTGTAGGGAAATATCGTCGGGATGAGCCAGGTAATTAATCTTTTCTTTGGAGGGCATATCCAGTTCATCCCACATTTGCTTTTGAATATGCAGAGGCCTCACTGCATCAAATACAATTAAATGATAGTTGGGAAATTGTTCATGTAAAAAATACTGGGCATTACTTAATTTGATGCCCACTTCACAGGGCAAATAGCAATCATTCAAACCGTTATAAAGAGGTTTGTTTAAGAAATTCTGAGTGGTGGCGTAGTGCAGCACAACACGGATAGTAGAATCCAGTGAATTGATATTGAGCAATCCCTTCTCTAAGAACAATCGTTCCAGTGATGAAGTATCATGCTGTGTGGGAGTTTCCTTGTGAAGCGTTAAGGGTTTTGTGTTCTTTACTTTAACAGCAATGTGTTCATTGGAAGATGTGCAGCCATTAAAACAAATCAGGATAGCCAGGAAATATATTTCCGTTTTGAATTTAACGGGCATTTATTTAACAGGATAAACCACATAGTTGCGTGGCGTTTCATATAAAGTTATTTCAAGCTCGTATTTCACTTCTATTTTAGATCTTAATAATTCATAAATAATCCTGGCAATATTTTCCGCTGTAGGATTTAAGTTTTTAAATTCAACAGTATCCATGTTTAAGTTTTTATGATCAAAACGTTCTATGATCTCTTCCTTAATAATATCATTCAAAATTTTCATATCAAATACATATCCTGTTTGAGGGTTTATTTCTCCAATCAGTTTCACAATAAGATCGTAATTGTGCCCGTGATAGTTTGGGTTATTACATAATCCAAAAAGGGCTTCATTGGTTTTGTCATCCAATTGCGGGTTGTGCAAACGGTGTGCGGAATTAAAATTGGCTTTTCTGAATACGGCTGTTCTCATACTTTTTACATTACGAATCTCCTGCAAATATACGAATCTGTGTTTGTATATTGATTCGTATATTCGTATTTCATTTTTGTTTACAATAAGTTTCAATTAAGCGGATTGCCATTTCATCGCCGAGACTATCTGCTTTGTTAAGATCATCACAGGCGCCTCTTTTATCCTTGCTGGCAAATTTAACGGCAGCCCTGTTTACAAAAGCCCCCGCATAATCATACTTTAATTTGATCGAATAGTCAAAATCCTTAATGGCTTCCACAAACTGTTTGTTTTCTCCTTTAGCCACTCCCCTATAATTGTAGCTCACCGGGTTTTTCGGATTCAGTTTAATAGCAGCATCAAAATCAGCAATTGCTCCTGTGTTATCAATGATCTCAATCTTGCAGGCTCCTCTCGATACCCAGGCTTCTTCATCTTCGGGGAAGGCTTCAATATAAACGTTCCAATCGTTGACAGCGTTTTTATAATCCCTGATCTCGAACCTTGCTTTTGCTCTTGTTTTATAGGCTTCATAATCCGGATTAGTAGCAGGCATCAGTTTAATATATTCTGATAATTCGCTAATGCAGTAAGCGTAGTCTTTCATGGCAAACCTGATCTGACCTTTCAGATAAATCACGGCAAGGTATTTTGGGTTTAATTCCATTGCCCTGTTGCAGGCATCCAGCGCATTTTTGTATGCTTTTCCGTCAAACATCAACTTTGCTTTATAATAAAATAATTCGGGGTCATCTGTATTAAGTTGCGAAGCGGAATCTAAGGTTGCTTTCGCTTCCTTTAATTTTTTCGTTTCATAATAAAGAATTCCCATTATTTTCTGGCTTTCATAATTATCAGGATATATTTTCAAAGCAGCCTGAAGATCCTTTTCGGCACCTTTATAATCTTCCAGTTTGAGTTTTGCAAAAGCCATTTTATTATAGGCATCCGTAAAATCCGGTTTGATCTTTATTGCTTTTTTGAAAAGCACTATGGCATCTTTATATTTTGCTGAATCAGAAAGCTTACAGGCAGCTTTATAAAGATCAGTCTCCCCATTTTTTGTTTTGGAAGTATCTTTTTGCGAAAAACAATGAATTGAAATCAGACAAAACAATAGTAATGAGATTAAACGAATGAACCCATTCATAAAAAAATATTTTGTTTATTGTTTTGGATGATTAAATTTACATAAACTATTTATAAAATAAAACTATGATACCTATTATTATCTTTTTCGCATTCATACTTCTGGTTATTCTTTTATCCTTTGTTACTGTTCAACAGGGAACTGTTGCTGTGATTACTGTGTTTGGAAAATACAGAAGAATATTGACTCCCGGTTTAAGCATGAAAATTCCTTTTATTGAAAAAGTTTATAAAAAAATCTCCATTCAAAACAGAAGTGTTGAGTTAGGTTTTCAAGCTGTAACCATTGATCAGGCTAATGTAAATTTTACAGCTATGTTATTATATGCAGTAATTAACCAAACAGAAGAATCAATTAAAAACGTTGCTTTTAAGTTTGTGGATGATAAGAATTTAATGCAGGCTTTGGTTCGTTCTATCGAAGGATCTGTGAGAGCATTTGTAGCTACAAAAAAACAGTCTGAAGTATTATCTTTAAGAAGAGATATAGTTGAAGCGGTTAAAGATCAATTAGATGTAATGCTTGAAGAATGGGGATATCATTTATTAGATTTACAATTGAACGACATTACTTTTGATGAAGAAGTAATGCGTTCCATGGCAAAAGTTGTAGCAAGTAATAACCTAAAAGCAGCTGCGGAAAATGAAGGCCAGGCATTATTAATCACAAGAACTAAAGCTGCTGAAGCCGAAGGTAACTTTATTAAAATATCGGCCACTGCCGAAAAAGAAGCTGCTCAAATGCGAGGTCAGGGTATTGCTTTATTCAGAGAAGAGGTAGCGCATGGTATGGCAGAAGCAGCAAAGCAAATGCAGGAATCTAATTTAGATACATCTTTAATTTTATTTACAATGTGGACAGAGGCCGTAAAAGACTTTGCTGTACATGGAAAAGGAAATGTTATATTTTTAGATGGAAGTATTGAAGGAATGGATAAAACCATGAAACAAATGATGGCTATAACTCAAAAAGAAAAAAATACAGAAAAATAACAGAATTCTAATTTATTTTGTACAGTAATTGACTTTATAAAATAGATTTATTAACTTTATATTATATAAACACAAATACTTTCTTATGAAAAAACAATTATTTACATTACTTGGAATTGCAGTAATATTTTCTAGTTCTTTGGCCCAAACTGAAAAACCAAAAAAGATGCCTTGCGGTACTTTTGAGGCTATGGAAGAAGCTTTTAAAGCTGATCCGGAACTAAAGTTGAGATATGAGGCTTCACAAGCCCAATTTGAAATAGCTTATCAACAGGCTTTAAATGCCAACAACACCGTTTTAAAAACAGCTGCAACTGTTTATACTATTCCTGTTGTTTTCCACATCATGGGCCCGCAAAATATAACAGATCAGGTATTTATTGATTTTATGAAAAATGTAAATGATGATTATGCTAAATTAGGAAATGATACAGCCTCAGTTAGCCCACTTTATAAATCTATACATAAAGATGTGGAAATAAGATTTGCTTTGGCAAAAAAGGATCCTTTAGGCAATTGTACCAATGGAATTATAAGGCATAATACAAATAGTACATATTGGAGCCAAACAAGCCCTAATTATTTATATTCAGGAACAGGAACTAACAGATGGCCAACTAATAAATATTTAAATGTTTATATCGTTGATTGTATTTCCAGTACAACTTATTCTTGTCCTACTACTAGTGGAACATATTTAGGCGGTTATACCTATTTGCCTGGTGGAACACCATACACAGCAAATGGTAATATGGGAGATGCAATTGTATATTTAAAAAGTTTATTGGGACAAAGTGATCCTAAAGATTCTCGTACTTTAAGTCATGAAATGGGACATTGGTTAAATTTATCCCACACGTTTGGTACTACCAATAATCCTGGTGCTTATCCTTGCGGAGACCCGGCTTTAAATGATTTTGTTGGCGATACTCCTGAAACATTAGGTGATTTTGGTGGTTGCCCAAGCAGCGCCGGTACAAACGCTTGTGATGTTTCAACCAATAAAAATGTTGAAAATATTATGAATTACGCCGATTGCGCAAAAATGTTTACGCAAGGACAGGTAACAAGAATGAGAACGGCAATAGCAAGCGCTACCGGTGGAAGAAACAATTTATGGACTCCTGCCAATTATGCGGCAACAGGCATTAGTGGTACTTATACATGTTTTCCGGTAGCTGATTTTAAAGCAAATAAAGTAAATAATTGTTTGGCTGGCAATACATTTACTTTTACCAGCACCAGTCAAGTTGGTGCTTCGGGAAGCGTATCCTGGAATTTCCAGGGTGGCACTCCCGCAACATCTACGTCTACTTCTCAAGTAGTTTCATATGCGTCTGCCGGCACTTATTCTGTTAGCTTAACTGCAATAAATACGGCTAGTACAAACACTATGAACAAAATATCATTCATAAATGTAGTTAATGGCACTGGTGGTTTATTAGTACCAAGCCTTTCTGATTTTGATGGAGGAACCTTACCATCGACTATTACTGTGACGAATGGTAATGCTGGTTCAGTAACATGGATTCAAAATACAGTTAGCGGTGGAAATACTACCCCAAAGAGCATTTTTATAAATAATGCTTCTGTAACCAGCACAGGTGGTCATATTGATGTATTTGAAACGCCAATTTATGATTTCGCCGGTACGTCTTCCGTTACAATTTCCTACTATTATGCGTATGCAAAAAGACTTGCTACACAAGCCGATTCGTTTAGAATTCAATATTCATTAGATTGTGGCGGTACCTGGATAAATGTTTTAGGTGTTCCTACTACTGCTATTATGGCCGCAGCTTCAGGAGCAACAACAACAACAGCTTTTGTTCCTACATCTTCCCAATGGGTTGCTAAAACAATTACAGCGAGTTTATTGTCTGCTTTAAATAATAAACCCAGTGTTAAATTTCGTTTTTATTTTAAAAGTGATGCAATCGTAGGAAGATCTAATAATATTTATATTGATCAAATTAATATTAATGGAAACGTTGCGGTAGTTACCGGTATTACAGAATTAGAAAAATCGATGGAACTTTCTATTTATCCTAACCCAACCTCATCAAGCGCAACGCTGGATTTCAATATATCAGAAAAGGAGCATGCGAAGATCAGCGTGATCGATTTAATGGGTAGGGTATTGGAAGAAAATATAAGAACAGCTGACACTAAAGGACATGTGAACTATATGATAAACAGCAATGGAAGCCTTGCATCCGGTGTTTATATTGTAAACATTGATGTAAATAACCAGCGTGTTTCCAAAAAAATAATTATTGAGTAATCATTAATTTCTATAAAATAAAAACGCTTCGCTATGGTGAGGCGTTTTTTTTGTTCAGCAGAAAGTCGCCTACCTGTATTTTATCAACTAATTTTCAACAGTACGTTGACTTTCAACAAAAAATGTAAATATTTGTTACGCACTTAAAAATATAGAAAGATTATGTCTGAAGAGATAGAAAGAACAGAAAGAGAAGATTTATTTTCTAAAGCAGTAAAAGCCGGTAAGCGAACGTATTTTTTTGACGTGAAATCTACCCGTGGAAACGATTATTACCTGACCATTACTGAAAGTAAAAAACGTTTTGGTACTGATGGTAAATTTACCTACGAAAAGCATAAGATCTTTTTGTACAAAGAAGATTTTGAAAAATTTATGGAAGGCTTAAACGAATCTATTGAAGTGATCAAAGAAAACGCTCCGCCGATTGTAGAAAGAGAAGCCTACACCAATAATGAATCTTCTTATGATAAAGGAAGTTCAACATCCACGGATGATGTGAGTTTTGACGACTTGGGAAAATAATCTTTCCGCCTTCTCAGGATTAATGCATAATAATAAAAATTAATCATAATAATATAAGCAGTTATCTGTAGTTGTCAGATACTTTTTTTTATTGAATTTATTCAAAAACTTTTTGCCCTTTTGTACCACAAAAAAGGTAAATAATTATTAAATTCGTAACGAAAAAATAAACTATTCTCTAATTCTATAAATATCTAATAACTCAAATTATGGCATTTGACATTGAAATGATTAAAAAGGTTTACGCAAATATGCCTGAACGTATTGAAGCAGCGCGTAAAACCTTAGGACGTCCGCTAACATTAACAGAAAAGATCCTTTATTCGCATTTAGATGCCTCTACTTCTTTAACCGATTTTCCTCGTGGAAGGTCTTACGTGGATTTTAATCCGGATAGAGTTGCGATGCAGGATGCAACAGCTCAAATGGCTTTATTGCAATTTATGCAGGCAGGGCGCCCGAAAGTGGCTGTTCCTTCTACTGTACATTGCGACCATTTAATTACTGCCAAGTCAGGTGCATAAGTTGATTTACTTCACGGTACAGAAGAAAGCAAGGAAGTATTTGATTTCCTTGGTTCAGTATCTAACAAATACGGCATTGGTTTTTGGAAACCGGGAGCAGGAATTATTCATCAGGTTGTTTTAGAAAATTATGCTTTCCCTGGTGGGATGATGATTGGTACTGATTCACATACAGTGAATGCCGGCGGATTAGGAATGATTGCCATTGGTGTTGGAGGAGCAGATGCCTGCGACGTGATGGCAGGATTACCATGGGAACTAAAAATGCCAAAATTAATTGGCATTAAGTTAACCGGAAAATTAAGCGGATGGACTAGCGCTAAAGATGTAATTTTAAAAGTAGCTGGGATTTTAACCGTAAATGGTGGTACTGATAAAGTAATCGAATATTTTGGCGAAGGTGCTGTAAGTCTTTCCTGCACAGGAAAGGGAACCATCTGTAACATGGGTGCGGAAGTAGGTGCAACCACTTCAACTTTTGGATACGATGCCAGTATGAGCCGTTACTTATCTGCAACAGGCCGTGCTGATGTTGCTGCTTTGGCAGATGGAATTAAAGAACATTTAACTGGCGACGCAGATGTATACGCTAACCCAAGAAATTATTTTGATGAAGTTCATGAAATTAATTTATCAGAATTGGAGCCACATGTAAATGGCCCTTTTACTCCTGATTTAGCAACTCCTATTTCTAAATTAAAAGAAGTTGCTATTGCAAATGGCTGGCCTTTAAAAATTGAAGCGGGCTTAATCGGATCCTGCACCAACTCTTCTTACGAAGATATTTCACGTGCAGTATCATTAGCAAAACAGGTTGCGGCAAAAGGTTTAAAATCAAAAGCAGAATTTATGATCAACCCGGGTTCTGAGCAAATTCGTTACACCATTGAGCGTGACGGATTCTTAGATGTATTTAAGCAGGTTGGGGCAACTGTATTTACTAACGCTTGCGGACCTTGTATTGGAATGTGGGACAGAGTAGGTGCTGAGAAAAAAGAAAAAAATACCATCATTCATTCTTTCAACCGTAACTTTGCCAAGCGTGCAGATGGAAATCCAAATACGTATGCCTTTGTTGCTTCTCCAGAACTGGTAGCGGCCTTGGCCATTGCCGGCGACTTAACGTTTAATCCTTTAACGGATACATTAACCAATGAAAAAGGAGAACAGGTAAAACTTGATGAACCAACAGGCTTCGAATTGCCTCCAAAAGGATTTGCAGTAGAAGATGCAGGATTTCAGGCTCCGGCAGCCGATGGAAGTAAAGTAGAAGTATTGGTATCACCTGTATCTAAACGTTTACAATTATTAGATCCTTTTGCAGCCTGGGAAGGTGTTGACTTGAAAGGATTGAAATTATTAATTAAAGCAAAAGGAAAATGTACAACGGATCATATCTCTATGGCAGGCCCATGGTTAAAGTTCCGTGGACATTTAGATAACATCTCCAATAACATGTTGATTGGAGCTGTAAATGCTTTCAACGAAAAAACAGATTCAGTTAAAAATCAGTTAACCGGCACTTATGATAGTGTACCTGCAGTACAGCGTGCTTACAAAGCTCAGGCCATTGGCAGTATTGTGGTTGGAGATCAGAACTACGGTGAAGGATCTTCCCGTGAACATGCCGCCATGGAACCCCGTCATTTGGGCGTGCGTGCAGTATTAGTAAAATCTTTTGCAAGGATCCATGAAACAAACCTGAAGAAACAAGGAATGTTAGGATTAACTTTTGATAACGTAGCAGATTATGATAAAATCCGTGAAGATGATGTAATTGATATCCTGGGCTTAACAACTTTTGCTCCTGGAGTACAATTAACCTTAACATTAAACCATGCAGATGGCACGTCTGAAAACATTAAAGTAAACCATACGTATAACGCTCAGCAAATTGAGTGGTTCAAAGCAGGTGGTGCTTTAAATATTATTCGTGCGAGTGTAAAGGCGTAATTTTATAAGCGGGAGACGTCATGCTGAACTTGATTAGAATCTTAGCATCTCTTTCTCTTAATAAAATCCCCTTGTTAATCAACAGGGGGATTTTTTTTCATTTGTCATTCCTTCATGCGTTGGCGTGATGATTCGGGATCTCAGCATCTTTTTTTACCTCCCTGTTAACAACAGGAGTTTTTTGTTTTATAATTGTTTATGGTATATTTATATGAGCTAGGCAATTATAAATGATTATCCGCAATTGCAGATATTTGCAAAGGAGGTATAGCGCGTAGCAATTAGTTAGGTTTAACTAGCCAGGAGCAGACCCGAAAAAAAAACCTACTATTTAAATTAACAAAATAGACCTTTATGAAATCAAACTGGAATTTACTTAAATTATTTTTTATTATTCAAATTGTATTTTCTTTAAATATATATTCACAGACATATAACAACACCTTTGTTCTTAATAAGGCAATCCTAAAAGACTTTATAGACACCCTTGCATTTAAAATTGACAATAAATATGTGTTGCCTGAAAAAGCAACAGCAATGAGCAACTATATTAAAAAAAGATACAAGGAAGGTTATTACGACAAAATAACTGATCCAAATATGTTAGCTGACGTTTTAAACAAAGACATTTTAAGTATTCACAACGATGAACATTTTTATATTGAATATAATCCAAAACTAGCTAAAGAACTTTCTGTTCCTCCTGATTCAATCTATTTAGCTGAACAATTAAAAACTAATAAAGCAAAAAATTACGGATTTAAGAAAATTGAAATTCTTAATGGTAATATAGGATACATCGACTTAAGTTACTTTGCCTCTTTAAATCCAGAGTCTGAAAAAACAGCTAACGCTGCTTTTCAAGTTTTATCAAATTGTAAAGCTATTATCATAGACCTACGATATGGCATGGGTGGTCAACCAGAAATGGTATGTTGTATTGCAAAACATTTCTTGAAAGAAAATACTCATATCTTACAAAGCAATTTTCGTAGTTTAGATCGAGACTACAACTATTATTCAGAACCAGACGATAATTACACAAGCCTCTATAATACTCCTTTATATATATTAACAAGTTATAAAACATTCTCGGCGGCTGAATTACTAAGTTATAGTTTACAAAACGTCAACAGAGTCAAAATTGTAGGAGAGCAAACTAGAGGTGGTGCGCACAGCGCACCAAAAGCTTTATTATATAATGGCTTTATTATAGCTCTCTCTCTCGGAAAAGCCACTTCAAAAGCCACTAACACCAATTGGGAACGTGTTGGTGTAACTCCAGATATAAAAACAACAGCAGAAAATTCTCTTGAAGTTGCAGAATTAGATATTTTTGAAAATTACTTCAAACATTCTAAAGATTCGATAGAAAAAATTATGTTGAAATGGCAACTGGACTTGTTAAAGGCTAAGAACAGCGAACCAATAATAGATTCAAGAACACTAAAAAAAAGAGTTGGTGTTTATAGTTATATAGACATATCAATGAAAAACAACAATTTGTATTATGAAAGAATTGGAAAAACAAAATTTCCATTGGTTCCAATGACACAAAACAAAATGAGATTAAGAGGAAATGATTCTTTTATTGTTGAATTTATCGTAGACAGATGCAATAACGTAAAAGAAATAATTACTTACAATGAGGACGGAAGAATAGAACATTCTGTAAGAAATTAATAACTGTTTACCGCTAGCTAAAACATAACAAGGGCATTCTGTCTATAACATCAACGAACTTAAAAAGAAAGAATGGAAAAATATCCTGATTTTTAGAAGTGCAACAGCATCACATTCTCTTTTTTGTGAAGGATTTATAGACGACTTGTGGCTATTTGTAAACCCGGTTGTTATAGGAAAGGGAATTCCATTATTTAAAGGAATCAAAGAAAAAATTTAGTTGAAGCTTAATGAAAGTATGCAATATTTTTGTGGGGTTATTGGCCTGCATTATTCAAAAATATAGGCTCATTATCTCAAGCCTGCTTCCGTGAGAATTACTCTGCATCCAATTAACCATTGGCTCACATCCTCTTCACATCTACACTTACTACATCACTATACAAACCAACTAATTTATCTGCTACTACAAAAATGGCTTTGTAATTCCATTCATCATAAAGTTTTCCTTGCGTTAAGGCAGTTAAGTCCATGTATTCGCTTCGGGTAAAACGGCCAATTAATACAAAACCCAAACCATCATTACGGTTCACGTAAAGGTCGGTAGCATCGGCATCTCCTTTGGTCCATTTGATGTGTGGCCTACCAACATTTATTTTTATTTTCAGTTTGGGCTGCATGCTATCTACATCTGTTTTAAGTATGGAAGAAGTGATGCCCAGATCGTTTCCAATATTAATGCTGTAATTTAAACTCGCCTTGATGCGGCTTGCCAGTTTGGTGGCCCGGTCAAAGATCCCTTCCGGAACAGAAGGTGGGGGAGCAGGTGGGGTAAGGATCAAGGGAATAACACTGATATGCTGTTGTCCCACCGAGTGTTTCATTATGTTTTTATAGCCGGTTAAATGGAGCACACTCTGGCGGTATTGTTCCAGCAGGTTGATTACGTATTGGTAAGCGGCATTGTCTTTCTGCAAGTTGCTTATTTCTGCATTGCTCACGCCTAATTGAGTGCCATATACTATCAACTTGGCACTAAAGTTATTTAACCAAACCGCTTTGGCGGCGTCGGTGGTAGGGATATATTTTGCTTCTGCCATATTATTAGATATTGAGTTAATGAGTTTTTAAGTTGATGAATTATTTAGGAACAGGTTTCCAATCACTGTGCCACAAAGCGCTTTTAACAAGCACTAAAAAATGTTAATATCGGTTTAACTTTGTAACTTGGTGTAACCGGCCCATAACTGGTAGGAATGATTTGGTAAGTGGTGGTTGTTTTTTTGTGCTACGGTATTATTTTAACAATTGACATGACCACGTCCATGAATGGAGATGCATAACTCCTCACGTGGTTATCGTCAACTCCACGCCAGGGTATGCCCAAATCCACACATAGGTATTCCAAACTCCATCTACGGATATACCTGATTTCATTTGTGGAGATACTGAATACCATAGCTGGTTATAGATAGTAACATGCGTGGACTTGCTTAACTCTATCAATGGTGTTTTTAAGCTCTATTCGCGGATATGGCTAAGTCTCTAAATGGAACTAGTGATATCCATGAATGGAAAGTTTGATGGCCATCGTTGGATATAGTTACTTCCACTGATGAATAAGCCAGCTTCCATGTGTGGATATGTATAATTGCATGAGGCTGGTTTTTCACATTGATGTGTTCTTCATCACGAGGCACGAAGCGATATCAAACCCGTTTCTTTATGTACTGCATGAGATTGCTTTGTCTCACGCATTGGCGTGATCCTCGCAATGACGGGGCAGATTGTTTCGTCTCGCGCAATAACGTGATCCTCAAAATGACGGCGTGCATCATCGATCGAAGTAATTGTAATTCGTTATCGCAGGTTGTTCTAAAACTTCAACACAAAATGTTCCTTGTTCTTTTGTTCTGTTCTAAAGAACACGATCCCAAAATAGAAAAGATCAAGGCTCAACATTACGTCGGGATGTGCGCTAATTTCTTTCCAAGCTTGTTGCATACCGGCGCTCCAGTAAATATCGTCAAACACAAAAATAGAATTGGTATTTTTTTTCTCTAATGCCAGGGTAAAATAACGCATGGTGGGTTCGTATGCATGATTGCCATCAATATATAAAAAGTCAAGGTGGTTGAGACTTTGTAAGAGTTTAGGAAAAGCCGTATCAAAATGTCCGCTGATGTTTTGAATGTTTCTTGCCTGTTGCTCAATAAATAATTTTTTGGAGAATTCAACCAGGTCAAGGCAACCCTCAATAGTATAGATGTCTGAGCGTGGAGAGGCCTTGGAAAAATAGAGAGTGCTTAATCCGATGGAAGTTCCCAGTTCAACAACAGTAGCAGGCATAAATTTATTGAGAAGGCGATACAAAAATTCGGCTTGTTTTTTTTGCGCAATGCCATGCATGGTAATTTGTTTCACAAGTCTTTTATCTGAGCTTAATTTTTTTGAGCCTGCGCCAAGGTCTTTATAGTTAATTACTGTGGAGTCCTTTATTATTTTTTTTCTTATTGTGTTCAGTTCTTCAAAGTCACCAAAAGGAAATTCATTTTTAATGAGCTCCATATAAAAATTATAAAGGAATGGAGAGTGCAGATCATGCTCCGAGTAAGCTGTTAAGCGATAGTTCAGGTATTTAAGAATTCTCTTTAGTTCCATAACTTAGTTAGCGATACAATTGCACACGGCTGTTTTTTCAATTGGTTTTACTTTATAATCCGGCAGTGTTGTTTCCTTCATAAAAAAAATGGTCAAATCTTCAAGGTGTTTGTTGGGATGTTCTTTGTTCCATTTCTTCAATAAATAATTACAGTAAAAAGGCCTCATGTAATTATTATTATGAAAGGTATAATTTTCCTGGAACTTTCGCCAGCGGTCGCTCTCAAATTCGGTAACACCATATTCAGGTTTTTTAAATGACACTGAATCCAGGTTATGTTTAATATCGATGTATTTGCCTTTACTCCTAAATCCACTGTAAACAAACCAGCCGTCATCTTTTAAAATGGTGGGCGAGAACATGCCCCAGTTCTGTTCCAGTCTTAAAGCTTTACCGTACGCTATCACAGCAGGGTCGAGTGTATAGGGAAATTTCCTCACGCTTCCCAGATTCATCATTAGGCAAAAGATGGTTACCGCTATGAGAAAATAATTTTTTAAATATAGCAACACCACCATTAAAAAAGAGGACTTTTCAATTTCTTTCGGCGCTTCAGAAAGCGTTCTGTTTCTGTAAAAACGATCCTCAAACCAATCCATTGTAAAAGAAGGTAATAAACCGATCAAAGAAACTAAACCGATGATATAAAACAAGCCAACGTAGAGCGTGCTGCCAATGCCAATATATAAAAATGCATAAGCGATCAATCCAATGAGCCTGATTTTATTTGAAACAAATGGTAAGAGGAGCAGGAGAGGTGCAATTAATTCAATCGAAAACACGATGTGTGTTAAGCATTTTAAAGCCATTGGAAACTGATATAGAAAACTGCCCAATGGCATTCTGATCTGGTCGAGACTTAACGCATAATATAAGGCAGTTCCTTCGTTTCTCCATTCCGGAGAAGTTTTTAAGAGGGCTGAAAAAAAGAAAACAGAGCAAACCAAAAGGAGGTATCCAATAGCTGCCCATGAAAAATACTTTTGTGGATAGTGCGATTTTTTTTGAATCGAATAACGTTCTCCCCAAGGTAAAAATACCGCCCAAAATAACAATAGGCGCAAAAGATCATCACCACCCTGCAGAATAAAAGGATTACGGTTTTGAAGAGAGGTTAAAAGTACCCAGCAGATAAAGGTGAATAGTCTTGTTCTGAAACCAATGATTAGTAAAACAATACAAATTACATTTAAAATAAAAAGCAAAATCTGCCACCATAATTCCCCGTTCAGGGCATGAAATGAAAAATAAACCGGACTCCAGTTATACTGTTTTAAAGTTTCAAGGGGTAATACGCCTTCATCCGTAAAAAAAGCTTTAATGGATAAAGAGCGAATGAGCAGGTCTACTAATAAAATGATCCCTATACCAATACGCATGATGGAAAGGGCTCGTACATCCAATGTATAAGCTTGTTTTAAGCGGGCGATTATGTGTTGAACTTTTTCCGTAAAATAATTAAGGCTTCACCTGTGTGAAGCCTTAAATTAATATCTTAATAGGTAATAACAATAAATTAGTACTGAACAATTAAATCATTAAGTAAATTTATTCTTTATAAAAGGCAGCCAACCTGGCCTGAAACTGTTACAGAGTAAAATGATCCAGGTGTTTTATAACAGGCAATGTTTGAGAAAGTAGCGGTAATTGAGCCTGTACCACCAATAGTTACAGTAATATTTCCGGCACTTGAATACCAGCTACTTCCTGAATCCTGGCTTGGAGGATTTGTTACAGTCATAAATGCTTTATTTGGCCCCAGTAATGAACTTGAATTAACAAGCGAATAATTACCTGCCGTTGGAGGAGTTGAAAAGCAAACGGTAACAGTAGTACTTGTACTTGTATTCACATTTGTTAAACAGGTTTGTCCTGCCTGGCAACCAGCACTGGTCCATGCAGAACCAATACCTACACTGCTCATGCTTGAGTTTTGTTGTGTTGATGTAGTAGCAATAGTACCTGTGGTTGTAACATTTGTAATGTTTGGATTATTGCCTGTACCGGTTTGCGCTTCATCCTTGTAGGTTGGAGTAATAGCGTCGCTATCGTTTTTTGATTTGCAGGAAATAAATACGATACTTCCTATCACCATAATGGAGAGTGCCGATAATATTAGTTTTTTCATGATATAATTTTTTGATATCCAAATCTATCGATTATAATTCTATTTTCCAAACAGTTACACTCATTGGTTTAACACATTGGCTAGTTAATAAAAGCGTTTGCCTTGTTTTGCCATTTGCTTTAGTAATACACAAGCCCTGTAACGATCTTCCTGGTATTCTTCGTAAAGATCATTCAATGTTGCTAAAATCACAGGTAAACCAATTTCATCGGCCCATTTCAATAAACCTTTTGGGTAATTAACCCCTTTGGTCATTGCCAGGTCAATATCATCCGCAGAAGCTATGCCAAGGTAATTTGTATCACATGCTTCATTAATGAGCATGCAAAGAATACGGTTCACAATGTATTTTGCCAGTGTTTCATCTTTTTTAGGTTCAGGAATGGATGCGCCATCACGGTAATCATAAAAACCCCTGCCGCTTTTTTTACCCAGGAATTTAGCTTCGAGTAAACGCTTTTGCGTTAGCGAAGGTTTGAAGCGAGGGTCATAATAAAATTGTTTCCATACGGTTTCGGTTACCACATAATTTACATCATGCCCAATGAGATCCATTAATTCAAACGGACCCATTTTAAACCCGCCAAATTCTCTCATGGCCCAATCAATGGTTGCCATATCCGCTAATTGTTCATCGTAAATGCGAAGTGCTTCGCTGTAAAAAGGCCTTGCAACACGGTTCACAATAAAGCCCGGAGTGTCTTTTGCCATCACCGTTACTTTGCCCCAACTATTGATGAGTTCCTTGCAATGGTTGGCAATAGAAGGATTAGTTGCTACGCCCGGAATGATTTCCACCAAAGGCATCAATGTAGCAGGATTAAAGAAATGAATACCAATCACTTTTTCAGGATGAAGACATGCTGATGCAATAGAAGTGATGGATAAAGAAGAAGTGTTTGATGCCAGCACACAGGTGTCGGAAGTAATGCTTTCCATTTCTTTAAATACAGCCTGTTTCACTTCACTGTTTTCAATGATAGCTTCAATAATCAAATCGCAAGATTTAAAATCATTAATGGAATTAGAGTAGGTGGTTAAGCTTAAAATAGATTGCGCTTTTTCTTCTGTTATCTTTTGTTTTTCTACCAGTTTGCTTAACGAAGTTTTTAATGAAATTTTTGCTTTTTCCAAAGCGGAGGCATTGGTATCATACACTATTGTTTTATGTCCCGCCGTTGAAGCTACCTGAGCAATTCCGCTTCCCATAGCTCCTGAACCAACAATACCAATAACTGAATCTTTAGTGAACATAATTATTTTTGAATGAGTATTTTTTTAGTTTCGTGAATGTTGTCTCCTTTAATAGTTACAAAATAACAACCATTGCTTAAACGCTCTGTATTAAAATTTCCTTTGTACAACATATTAGTGATGTTCAATGTTTCCTGCATAACTGTTTTGCCTAATACATCAGTAATAGAAAATTGCAGGTTCTTATTGGTTTGATTGGCAATGATGCAATAAAGCTGATCATTAGCAGGATTTGGAAACACAGAGAATGCTGTCGATAATTCAGTCATTTCATTTTCTTTAATACCTGTAGTGCTTTCGTACGTATTATTTCCTTTTAAAATAAATATACCATTCTGCATATCACAGGCAATGATAATTTTACTCGGAAGGTAAGGATAGGCCCCCCAGTTTCCGCGGTAAGCGCTTGTACTGAAATTATCATTGACTCCATATAGCGGAGAGGTGTCGAAATACCCATATATAGTCGTGTTGGAAGGCGTTGAGATATCATACAAATACAAACCATCCTGGTATGTACTTATCCAGCACCAGTTGTTTCCAATGATGTAAGGGTTGTGAGGTGTTGCTAATGTATGAGAATTAATAGTATCCAGTACCGTAATATTATTGAGGTTTGAAACGTTGATCACTTTTGCAGGAGTTCCGGCTGGCACTTCATCCGCAAACACCATTGTTTTTCGGTCATCTGTTTGCCACGAACTATGATTGTAACCGGCGTAAGGATAAGATGTAAAGGATTGCATCAAAGAAAAGGTATTAGTAGCGGTGAGTTTTAAAACCTGGAACCCTTTAAAACCGCAAGATGCATAAATGGTATCGTTTCTCACAAACATGTCATGCACCACATCAATAACAGAAGTGCTCACATCCTGTTCAAGGCTCCTTACCAAAACCGGAACTGATGGCGTTGCTAAACTGTACACGCGCATGGTTGAATAACTGCCACCCATGGCCGCAGAGTTTTTAACCGAACCGCAATACAGCTTATCCTTATCAATAAAGATGGTATGACAAATTTCAAAAATGGTATTATTATCATGCACCACGTGAACTGAATCCGGTAAATATTGCATATCCACAATTTGTAAACTGTTAGGCTGGCATTGGTCGCTCACCATGTAACAATAATTCTGATAGGTTTTTATTTCTCTCCAGGTACATCCGGTATGCTTTGCTCTTACAGAATCTACAATAACAGGTAATGAAGGATTGGTCACATCAATAAAGTAGGTTTGTTTACTAGTGCCAACAATGGCATATTCCTTATTTTTAGCAGATTGAAACCAGCCCCAGCAACCGGAATATTTTCTTCCATCAGAGCCTGTATTATCGGTTTCAGGAGTCAGGTGTGCCAGCATGTTAATATTTAAACTGGGATAGGTTTGCGCTGAATAACTGTTTGATAATGCAATAAGAATAATTATAAAATGTATTATTTTTTTCATGTGTTTTCAATTTAAGAACACAAAGTACAAAAAATAATTATTAAAAAACTTAGCGTATTAGAACACTTATTTAATATTTTTCAAGTATAAGTGTTTTTTGAAATGAATTTTAATGGTGCCTTAAACTATTTTATAACCGCATTTATCGAATGACTCAGTGCTTAGGTAAATAGGTATGTACCTTTAAATTGATTCATTTTTTTAAATTAAAAAGGCATGAAAAATATAATTACACTATACACGATCTTATTTGCATTTATTGGTTGGTGGCCCGCAATAGGTGGAATTGCAAAAGCTCAAAATGTAAACATTCCTGATGCTAATTTTAAAGCTACTTTGGTAAGCAACCCTTCTATCAATACCAATTCTGATACCGAAATACAGGTTTCGGAAGCAGCTGCATTTTCGGGTACAATTAATGTAAATGGCAAGAACATTTCGGATTTAACAGGAATAGAATCGTTTATTTCGCTTTCATATTTAAGCTGTTGCTTCAATAGTTTGCATGCCTTGAATGTGTCTGCCAATATCGCTCTTAAAGACTTGAAGTGTAGCAACAATTATGGAATAAATAGCTTGGACGTTTCCTTTAATACTGCTCTTGTTAGCTTGGACTGTGCTTATACCGGATTAATAAATTTGAATATTACATCAAATACCGATCTTGCTGTTTTACTATGTGGGAACAACATTTTAACAAGCCTGGATGTTTCCTCTAATACTGCTCTTGTTATATTAGACTGTGCTTACAATCAATTGACAAACTTGAATCTTTCAGGAGCAATCGCTCTGGAAGCATTGGTTTGTTACGAAAATAATTTAACGAGTTTGGATGTATCTGCTAATTCCGCTCTAACTAATTTGAACTGTGGCTTCAATCAATTAACGAATCTGGATGTGTCTGCAAACACGGCTCTTAAATCATTGCACTGTTACAAAAATCAATTAAGTACTTTAAATTTGGCCACAAATACAGTTCTTAATTATCTTAATTGCTGCAAAAATCAATTAACTGCTTTGAATGTGTCTGCGAATACGGCTCTTATTACTTTGTATTGTTATGAAAATCAATTAACAGGTTTAGATGTTTCCGCCAATACAACTCTTGAGTTTTTGTGGTGTATGTACAATCAATTAACCAGTTTGAATGTAAAAAACGGAAATAATGCCAATCTTACCTATATTAATACAATTAATAACCCTCACCTCACCTGTATACAAGTAGATAGTGCCGCATATATGAGTGCGCATTGGCCTAATCAAAAAGATTTAACTGCAAGCTACAGCGCTAATTGCACTGTTACAGGTCTTATTGAGATGAGCAATGGAGATGAAATGACGATTTATCCCAATCCGGGAAATGGTGTATTTACCTTGACAACTAATCAAGCATACGATTCAAAACTTAAAATTGAGATTATTGATGTTACCGGCCAATTAGTAAAATCCATAAATGAACCAAAATTCGATGCAAGTGCAAATTTAAAAGAAATCAATATTTCTGAATTATCAAATGGAATTTATTTCCTTAAAGCTTACAATGGTAGTTTCAGTCAAACCTTAAAAGTTTTAAAAGAATAGGGCATACACGTATTTTCAATTTAATATTTCATCTTTTACAGAAAAAAACCCCTTTGCACATTGTAAAAAGGGGTTTTATTATTCAAAAAACAAATAGCTTTATTTCTTGTTTTGAGCATCCACTACTGCAATGGTGATCATGTTTACGATCTCACGCACAGAGCTTCCTAATTGTAAAACATGCACCGGTTTTTTTAATCCCATTAATACAGGCCCGATGGCTTCGGCACCTCCTAATTCCTGCAACAATTTGTAAGCAATATTACCGGATGCTAAATTTGGGAAAATAAAAGTATTCACATTTTTATCCACCAGGTTACTGAAGGGAAACTGTTCTTTTAAAAGATCATTATTCACTGCAAAGTTGGCCTGAATATCACCATCCACAATTAAGCCGGGGTAATTTTTATGCAGAATCTTTACTGCTTCCTGCGCCTTTTTTGGCACTTCTCCGTCAGCAGAACCAAAGTTGGAATAGGAGAGCATTGCGATTCGCGGAATGATATTGAATTGTTTTACAGTATTTGCGGTAAGCACTGCAATGTCTGCTAATTGCTGAGCTGTAGGATCTGTGTTCATGGTGGTGTCCGCAAAAAAGTAAGGTCCTTTTTTTGTAATCATCATGTACAAACCGGCTACGCGGCTCACACCTTCCTGCACACCAATCACATCTAGCGCCGGTTTGATAGGAGCGCCGTATCTGCGTGTTAAACCGGAGATCATAGCATCTGCCAAACCCTGGTCAACCATCATGGAACCAAAGTAATTACGGTCTCGCATTAATTTACGGGCGTCGTATTGTGTTAAGCCACGACGCTGCTGCTTGATCCACAAAAGGTCACCAAATTTATTTCTCCTGTCTTCTTCTTCGTCCAGCCATGTATCAATGATAGGCATATCGCCAATATCGATCTGGTGTTGTTCTATTAAAGAAAGTATTTTTTCTTTGTTGCCCAATAATATTGGTTTCGCCAAACCTTCGTCTTTGGCTACCTGGGCAGCTTTTAATATTTTATAAGTGTCAGCTTCTGTAAAAACAACGCGTTTAGGATTTGATTTTGCTTTATTGGCAATGCTGCGCATTAACTTATTGTCTTTACCTAAACGGTTATCCAATTCTGTGCGGTATGCTTCCCAATCGGTAATGATGCGTTTAGCAACACCACTATCGATAGCCGCTTTAGCAACAGCAGAACTTACCGTTGAGATCAAACGGTTATCAATTGGTTTTGGAATAATGTAATCGGTGCTAAAACTTAAGTTTTTTGACCCATAAGCGAGGTTCACATAATCAGGAACGCTTTCTTTTGCTAATTCTGCAATGGCTAGTGCCGCTGCTAATTTCATTTCTTCATTAATGCAGGTTGCCCTTACATCTAATGCGCCTCTGAAAATAAAAGGGAAACCCAGTACATTATTAACCTGGTTAGGATGGTCGCTACGGCCCGTGGCAACAATGATATCCGGTCGGGCAGCAATAGCTTCATCATATGAAATTTCAGGAGTAGGATTTGCCAATGCAAACACAATACAGTTTTTGGCCATGGAACGCACCATGTCCTGCGATAAAATATTTCCTTTTGAAAGTCCAACAAATACATCAGCACCTTTAATAGCTTCTTCCAGAGTGTTTACATTAATATTATCTGAAGCAAAAAATGTTTTGTATTGGTCTAGATCTTTACGATTTTTATTAATAACACCCTTACTATCGAGCATTAAAATATTTTCTTTTTTAACACCAACGGCAATGTACATTTTAGCACATGAGTTAGCAGAAGCGCCGGCACCATTGATTACCAGTTTTACTTCACTCATTTTTTTTCCGGATAACTCAACGGCGTTTAGTAAACCGGCTGATGAAATGATGGCCGTACCATGCTGATCATCATGCATTAAAGGGATATTTAATTCTTCTTTTAAGCGTCTTTCAATTTCAAAACATTCAGGTGCTTTTATGTCTTCTAGATTAATACCTCCAAAAGTGCAGGCAATATTTTTAACGGTATTTACAAACTCATCAATGTTTTTTGTGTCTACTTCAATGTCAAATACATCAATATCGGCGAATATCTTAAATAGTAAGCCTTTACCTTCCATTACCGGTTTTGAGGCCAAGGCACCAATATCTCCCAATCCTAAAACGGCTGTTCCGTTTGAAATAACCGCCACTAAATTTCCTTTGGCGGTGTATTTGTAAGCGTCTTCAGGATTCTTTTCTATTTCCAAGCAGGGTTCAGCAACTCCGGGTGAGTAGGCTAAAGTTAAATCTCTTTGGGTACTATATGGTTTGGTGGGAACAACTTCAATCTTTCCGGGTCTGCCCTGAGAGTGATAATCAAGAGCGTCTTGTTTTCTGAATTTAGCCATAAATGTTAAATTTTAAGAGAACGAAAGTACATTTTTTAAAACAAAAAAGTAAATTATTATTCGTAACAATCTTTGGATTTTTGTAATATGAGTTAATTTAATTACCTTAGATTTCTACTATAAAATTAATATTATTTCTATGAATAAAATTATACTCGGTTTTTGTTTTGCATTTACTATTTCTATTTACACGGCTCAAAATACTATTGTAGATAGTATTTATGTAGGAGGAATCTACAGAACTTATAGGTTGTATGTACCTACAATTTATACTGGTGCAACAGCCAGACCACTCATTTTAAATTTACATGGTTATACAAGTAATGCGCTTCAACAGCAACAATACAGTAATTTTAAGCCCATTGCCGATACAGCTAATTTTTTAATGGTTTATCCTCAAGGCACAAAAGATGGTTCAAATCAACCTTATTGGAACGCAGGTTTTTCTAGCACACAAGTAAATGATATTGCTTTTTTAAGTGCATTAATTGACTCATTAGATTTGAGTTATAATATCAATCTGAACCGTGTTTATTCCACAGGCATGAGTAATGGCGGTTTTATGAGTCATACCTTAGCTTGCGAATTAAGTAACCGAATCACTGCTATTGCCTCTGTAACTGGCGGTATTTTTACGACTCAATATGGCAGTAATTGTCATCCAACCCGCCCTGTACCGGTAATGCAAATACATGGTACTTCCGATAACACAGTGCCGTATGCGGGAAATATGTCGCAAGGAATGATGCCGATTGATTCGGTAGTAAAATATTGGGTTAAAAAAAACAATTGTAATCCAACTCCTACTTTTAGTAATGTACCAAACACTAATACAGCAGATGGTTGTACGGCAGAGCATTATAAGTATAGTGGAGGAAACTTGGGAAGTACAGTAGAACTTTATAAGATCATAGGTGGTGGTCATACCTGGCCGGGCTTTCCTTTTGGCGGAGTAGGCACTAATATGGATATTAATGCATCTAAAGAGATTTGGCGTTTTTTTAGTAAATATAATTTAGCATCATTAACTTCTGTTGATGAAAATGAAACGTTTAGTAAATCGCTGACACTTTATCCGAATCCTGCAAATTCGATATTGAATTTTAAATCAGAAAATGAATCAAATTTCTCGATTGAAATTACTGATATTTTAGGAAAAATAGTCTTATCAGAATTAAATATTACTCATTCGGTTTCAATAGCAAGTTTTACCACAGGTATTTACTTTGTTAGTGTAAAAACTGATCGTGGTGCAGTAGCTAAACTTAAGTTTATAAAGGAATAGGTTGCTGAATTTGTTTCAGTAGATCATGGATGCCTTAATGTGAAGGCTCCCGGACAAGGCGACGAAAGTGTTATTTCTTTAAAATCTCTTTTTTGTAAAGCGGTAACAGGCTCAAAAATTCATCAACGGTTTTTTGCAGGTCGTTCACATTTCCTCTGCCACCGGCTGCGTTGATATGGCCGCCTCCATTAAAATATTTGCGGGCAAACTGGTTCACATCAAAACTTCCTTTGCTGCGAAACGATATTTTTATTTTGCCTTCACTTTCTGCAAAAAAGGCACAGAATCGGATGCCTTTAATGGCAAAGGGGTAATTCACAATTCCTTCTGAGTCTCCTTTTTGGTGACTAAATTTTTGTAGTTCTTTTTCTGATAAGGAGATATATGCAGTGTGAATATCATGTAGCACCACCATTTTTTCTGAAAGACAATATCCTAATAATTTCATACGGCTTTCATTATAGGTATCGTAAACAGCAGAATGGATATCACTGGGTTTTAAACCTGTTGCAAGAAGATCAGATAATATGAGGTGCGTGTTAGGTGTTACACTATCATACCTGAAAGAGCCGGTATCGGTCATGATCCCTGTATATAAACACGCGGCAATATCTTTGTCAATTAATTTTTTCCCACCTAATCCAACAATAAATTCATGAACCAATTCGCAGGTAGAACAGGCTTTCACGTCATGGAACATCAGCGCTGCGTAGTTATCAGGTTGCTGATGATGATCAATCAGTATTTTTTTTGCATCAGAATTTGCGAGCAATTCGCCAAGTCCTTCAAGTCTTGAATAGTTATTAAAATCGAGTGTAAAGATCAGGTCGCTTTTAGAAATAAGTATGGCCGCTTTTTTTTGATTTTTACTGAAAGCCATTACTTTTTTATGTCCCGGTAACCAGTGCAAAAATTCAGGATATTCGTTAGGGGTGATAACGGTTACGTTCTTTCCTGTTTTGATCAGATAATTATACAAGGCCAGTGAAGATCCCATGGCATCACCATCAGGATTATAATGTGTGACAATAACAATATTCTCAGATTTTTTTAATAAGGCCCTGAATTTTGGGAAGGAATCTTTTTGCATGATTTTTATTTGAGTTGTAAATTTAGTTATTTTATTGAGCTGCGTTAAGAATTGAAATGGAAATACTTTTTGCCTGTCTCTTTCAAATCACGCCTTGGCGTGAGGAACGTAAAGCCTGGCCCGAGGTTACGAGGGTAACGCCCAAATAAAAATAGTTGCAATGATCAGGCTCATCAAAAATTTGATATAATCACAATATTTGTATCTTTGCATCCTAAAAAATTATTATGGCAGGAAATATCACATTTACAATGATTAAACCCGATGCAGTTGAAGCTAATAACATCGGACCAATCTTAGCGAAAATAAACCAATCAGGTTTTAAAATTGTAGCTATGAAATACATGAAATTAAGCAAAGAAACAGCCGGTAAATTTTATGAAGTTCATAAAGAACGCCCTTTTTATGGCGAACTAGTGGATTATATGAGCAATGGACCAATTGTAGCTGCTGTATTATCGAAAGATAATGCTGTGGCAGAATACAGAACATTGATTGGTGCAACAGATCCTACTAAAGCAGATGAAGGAACTATCCGTAAATTATTCGCCAAATCAATTGCAGCTAATGCAGTTCATGGATCGGACAGTGATGAGAATGCTAACATTGAAGCTAACTTTTTCTTTTCACAGACGGAGCGTTTCTAAATAAAGATTATATTTTAACAAAAAGGATTCGTTAACAGCGAATCCTTTTTTGTTTAATTTTAACTCATGCAATTTCACTTAAATTATAAACCGGCTGTCAGCCTAAAAAAGATAATTCATGAAGATCATGTGTTATTGATTGGCTCTTGTTTTAGTGAGAATATTGGACTAAAATTAAGTGATCATAAATTTAAAGTTGATTCAAATCCCTTTGGAATTGTTTTTAACCCTTCAAGTATTGCAAAAGGAATAAACCGCATTGTAAACAAAAACTATTTTACAGATAGAGATGTATTGCAGTATGATGGGAAGTGGATCAGTTTTGAATCTCATAGTTCTATTTCAGCTTCCACTAAAGAAGAAATACTGAATACCTTAAACGGGATCATTGATACCTGGCATGAGAAAATAAAATCCGCAAAATGGTTAGTTATCACCTTTGGTTCTGCTTATGCTTACCGCCATTCAGCTCAAAATATAATAGTTTCCAATTGCCATAAATTGCCACAGTCATTATTTGAAAAGCAATTATTGGAACCAACAGACATAGTTTCTGAACAAAGCGCTTTATTAAAAATACTTCATCAATTTAATGCCGAACTTAACGTATTATATACGGTTTCACCGGTGAAACATTTAAGGGATGGAGTAGTGGAGAACAGTTTAAGTAAATCCATCCTCATACAATCCGTGCATCAGTTAGTGAAAGATAATAAGAATTGTGTTTATTTTCCTGCATATGAAATTGTATCGGACGATTTACGGGATTACCGCTTTTATGAATCAGATATGGCGCATCCAAATAAGCAAGCTATTGATTATGTATGGAAGCGTTTTTCGGAAGTTTATTTTAATGAAGTTACCTGCTCCATTAACGAAAGGGTAATGCAAATTCAACAGGCCTTTAATCATCGTTTATTTGATCAATTAAGCCCGACATCTATTAAATTTAAAAAAGGTTTTTATGAAAAGTGTTTAGCCCTTCAATTGGAATACCCCTGGTTAAACCTTAAAAAAGAATTACAGTATTTTAATATTTACGAAAATTAAACTGATAAAGCACATATTTTTTGACCTAGACAATACGCTGTGGGATTTTGAAAAAAACTCGAGAGAAGCTCTATTGCATATGTTTTTAGAGCATGATATTCTGGAACACTGCCAGGTAGATTTTTTAGATTTCATAACAATTTATGAATCTATCAATCATGAGCTGTGGCATTTATATAGTCTCAATCAAACTACTAAAGAGGAACTGCGTTTCCAAAGGTTTCATAAAGCTTTTTTGCATTTTAAATATGATAATCTTGATTTAGCTCATGTATGGGCAGATGATTATTTGAAACTCTCTCCATATAAAACACATTTGGTGGAAGATGCAGCTGAAGTACTTGAATATTTAAAGGATAGATATCATCTGCATATTATTACCAATGGCTTTAAAGAAGTTCAGCATATTAAGCTTGATGCATGTAAGCTCAAACCATTCTTTAAGCAAGTCATCATTTCGGAAGAACATGGTTTTAATAAACCGGACCTACGGATTTTTAATTTAGCACAAGAGTTTACAGGAGCGAAAAACCATGAGTGCGTGATGATAGGCGATAATTATGAAGCGGATATTATCGGGGCTTTAAATGCAAAATGGAAGGCGGTTTATTTATCAGCAACCCCAAAAGAAAACACTGATAAAAATTTCTACCGCATTGATCGGTTAATTCAGTTAAAAGAAATGCTTTAAATGATCAGGGCTTTGCTAGCCATTTTTCAATCTCAGATTGATCAAGGTTAATATAATTAACCCAATGTTCAACCACTGAATTGTTTACCATATATATAGCAGGCATATCAAGGCCAGCGAGGTAAACAAAATTTCTTCCGTTTAAAATGCAGTAATCGATGTTATGGGCTTTTGTATCTTCAAAAAATGGCTGTATTTTTTTGTAATCACCATTTAAAATTAAGTAAATAGAAATGTTGGGATTTTTTTCTTTCATCAGCCTTAATTTCTTTGCAGCTACCCTGCAATGAGGGCAGCTTAAGCTCATAAAAGCAATAATATGCTTTCCTTCACTTAATGATTTGGGTGGAGTATGAATTTTAGCATCTTTAAAAATACTATCCATTTCCAATTTAAAAGAATCTTCTTTTTTGGTTAAATACGCTTCAGAATAATCGATGTCCACATAATTTAAAATGTGAGGCATTACAAATGAGGTTAAGAATAGAACCCAGAAGAGCCATTTCCCAACTTTTTTATAATTAAGTCCATCATAAAACTTAAAGATAATGACAGATAACACAATCATAACTCCATTTTTTATTAAGGCCTGAAGTGGTGTCATCACAATAGCGGTTCCAAAACAACCACAGTTTCCGTTATTACCTTCATTGATCATTACAAAAATAAGGTAAACAGAAAAGAAAAGTAAAGAACCAATGGTTAGTTTAATAGTAAAGCGTTTAATATAAAGCCCGAAGATTAAAAGAAGCCCTATGAAAAACTCAAGACCTATCATAAACCTGGCAATGAACGGAGCAAGGCGCCATCCTCCAAATCCCAAATCTACAAATGTATATTCAAAGGGTTCAATTGGATATAATTTCGTGTAAGCGCTGTAAAGGAATACAAGACCCATTAAAGAACTAAGAATAAAAAAAGAAATTTTAACGGCGATATGTTTCATATTAGCGTTTATGGCTTGGCGAATTTACCATTTATTTAATAGTGAAATGAGGATCAAAAAAAAAAGCTACCAGGTGGCAACTTTTTTAACATTATTAAGCAATTATTTTACTTTAAAACACAGTCTCTTTTTATGATCTGAGTTTTTGTATCACCGTTAGTTTCTGTTTGGGTTTTCGTATCTTCATTAGAAGTGCAATTAGCCTGGGCTGTTTTTTTGGAAACTTTAGGCATAATCGTTTTATCTGTTTGTGTAGCAAATGGCCCCGAATCAATATACCCGATGCCACCGGTGATTCCTGTTGAAGATACAATAGTTGATTCGCAGGTACAGGTTCTTTCTTTTTTGCATGAAGTCATAACGATCATGATAAATAAAAGCGCAAATAAGGTATTTTTTTTCATGTTATTTAAACTTAATTTTTTTTGAATGAGCGCTATGGGTTTCTACAAAAAAAAAGCTGTTATAAATATAACAGCTTTTTTATAATAATTTGTAAAAATTATTATTGTAATTGACAAGACATTCCAGAGTAACCACTAGTACTTCCTTCACACCAAGTTTTACCATCTTTTTTGCTTAATTTAACTCCTGAAGATACCGTAATTGTAGACCCATCAGAATAAGTACATTTACAGTTACGAACTTTTTTGCAAGAAGCAAAAGATGCAACAAGAATAACTGCTGCTAATAAAGTAATTTTTTTCATTTTTAAGTTTTTAAAAGTTTAGGCAAATTTATAATGTTTTTTTGATATGCCAATACCCACTAGCGGGTATTTTAATATTTAGAATTGTTCTAAATAAAATAAAATTCAAAGAAAATACAGATTTGTAACTAGATTTTATTGGTTGTTAGAGACTTCAACCAATTTAATAAGGTAATTTTTTATATAAAATTTACCCGTGGATTGTCTCTTTTTTACCAAATTTCTTTATTAAATCTGCTTCAAAATTCAGCCATTGTTGCCATCTTTTCTCAATATCTTCCACATGGTTCCCATATTTTCGTGCAAATCCAATAAAAAGGGTGTAATGCGTTGCTTCACTGATCATTAGGTCTTTATAAAATGTTTTTAAGTCTTCATCATTTATCTGTTCTGATAATATTTTGAAACGTTCGCAACTCCTTGCTTCAATCATTGCTCCAAAAAGTAACCGGTCAATCAATACAATTTCTTTTTGATGACCTTTGCGCATAAATTTATACAACTCACCAACATATTCATCTTTTCTTTCGAAACCAAGTTTAAATCCACGGTCTTTGATTTTTTGATGAACCATTTCAAAATGAGATAATTCTTCTTTAGCTAATTTTACCATTTCATCTACCAAATCTGTATGGTACGGAAAACCAATCATAATAGAAAGTGCGTTAGATGCAGCTTTCTGCTCACAATAAGCATGATCTGTTAAGATCTCTTCAATATTTTTTTCTACGATATTAACCCAGCGAGGGTCTGTTTCTAGTTTTAGTCCTAACATGAAAACAAAATTAGTACATTAAATCAGAAGATAAAAGGAGGAAAAGGATAATTAATCCCTTAATTTATCCAAAAGATCATTAAGAGTATTGATCTCTTCTGTGGATAAAGATTTTAGAGTTTGCTTTGCAAGGTCATCTACATGATCCAGCGACTGAAGAAGTTCAAGTCCTTTGTCAGTAATAATAACATCAACACTTCTTCTGTCATTAGGGCACTCTCTTCTCAATAATAATTTTTTAGTATTTAGTTTATCCACAATCCGCGAGGCATCACTCATTCTGTCTAACATACGTTCCTTTATCACTTTAAGATTACAGGTGTTTGGGTACTGGCCTCTTAAAATGCGCAATACATTATACTGCTGAATAGTTATATCGGAATCTTTAAAAAAAGCACCCTGCTTTGAAGTAATCCAGTTTGTGGTGTATACTAGATTTAGCATTAATTTTTGCTGAATGCTTTTAAATTTTTTTTGATGTATTTCGTCTTCCAGTTTCAATTATTATTCAAATAAAAAAATGCTACTAAGAAACGAATATACTAAGTTTTTCTTAGAAGTTTAACGACTATATAGTATTAAAATAAATGCAAGTAAGCCATAAAGCCACCAAGTTTTTTCTTAGTGGCTTTATGGCTTTGGGACTTAGTGGCGTAAAATTATTTTGCTTTTGTAATCTCTACTTTAATATCCAATCTTACCTCTTCACTTAAAGCAACTCCTCCTGCTTCTAAAACAGAGTTATAAGTAAGTCCAAAATCTTTACGGTTAATAATACCTGTAACTTTAAAAGCATAACGCTCCATTCCGTATGGATCTTTTACAATTTTAGAAGCGCCAATAGCAACTAAAGAAACTGATTTTGTAACACCATGCATGGTTAAATCACCAACTAAAGTATAAGTACCTTTTACTTTCCCCAGTTTCATTGATTTACTTACAAAAGTAATTTTAGGGTATTTTGCCACATCAAAAAAGTCAGCGCTTTTTAAATGACCATCTCTTTTTTCATCGTTTGTATTAACACTTGCGGCATCAACTGAAAAATTAATAGTAGCATCTGTAAAGTCCATATCAGCTTTTGAGGATACTTTTCCTTCATAAATATTAAATCTGCCTTCAGTTTCGCTTACCATCATATGCGTTACTGCAAAGCCTAATTTACTATGTGATGCATCCACATTCCAGTTAGTTTGTGCTTTTGCACTTAATGTGATCGCCGCTAAAGCGATTAATGTTTTAAATGTTGATTTCATAAATTGTTTTGTGAGGTTATAAATTATTTAAATACAAATATACGTTATAACATTAGATGTTGCAACATATAATGTTATAATTTTTATTAACCTGCTAATTATTAGTAAATTAAAAAAAATATAAAAAAGAAAACCCCTGAATAATTGTTCAGGGGTTTAAATAATTTGAATAAAATTATTTTAGGATCAAAAGTTTTTGGCTTGGCAGGCTAATACTTTCAGAAGAAAACATGACGTGGTATGTGCCTGAGTTTAAATCTATTGGAAATACAAAAGAATTTAGGCCTTTATTCAAATCAATTTTTGTTTCCATAACAGTTTGTCCAATATTGTTTATCAATTTGATTATGCTATTTAAAGATGTATTTTTTACACTGAAAAATATATTTAGCTCAGTAGATGCCGGGTTAGAAAATAATATCATTTGATCCTTAATGTTATCATCGCAATTAACGTCGATGGTTTTAAAAACCTCGCTTGTCTGATTATAATCTATCTGTGATAAGCGATAATAAGTTAAATCGTTTGCATTCACCCCATAATCTGTATGAATATAATTGTGAACAGTTCCTGTGGTGCCATTTCCCTGTACTTTAGCAACAAACTGCCACTCTGCTCCGTTTAAACTCTTTTCAACCAGGAAATATTCATTGTCTACTTCAGTGGCGGTGCTCCAGTTTAATTGAACTCCGTTAACAACGCAGGTTCCCGAAAAATCAATTAATTCTACAGGCAGATTATCATTTGATATAAGTAAGGGACCGGAAAGGTTACCCATACTGCTATTCCATTCCGAAGGTCCGGTTCCGATATTTATTTTTTGGGAACTATTGTTTTGGTCGGTTGTTATTTTGCCGCCCGTATTAATGATGATGGCTGCGGATGCAACCAAATCTAACTTGCTTGCATTTCCGGAAAAGAACAAAACTCCGCTAATATTTAAAATTGTATTGGTTGGGCTTGGCGGCCCACCAGAGGTTAAATTTACAGCGGAATTGATGGTGACTGTGAATCCTGATGGGATTACAATATAGTCATAACCTGTTGGCACATATCCGCATGACCAAGTAGATGCTAAAGTGAAATTTGTGGAAGCTATTGCAGTGCATGTACCTGCATTAGTATTTAAATTTAATACTATAAAAACAAATAAGTAAAATTTAAACCCCATATAATTATTATTTAATGAATTTTGTAAAAACAGTTGCCTACCAAAGATATATAAAAAAAGTAACATATGTAAGAAATAGTGTTAAAATGTACAAACATTCCCACAATAAACTTAGCTATTTTTTGTTTTCTTAATTGTTTTCAATGTAAATCGAGTATTTATATCTATATAAAACCGATAAAAAGTAATATATCAGATGATGGCGAAATTTTCTATGATTTGTAATCATTAATTGAAGATTTTTAAATGAACTAGAGGAAAGTTTGTTTTAACGATTTTTAATGTCAGCATGAGCTTCACAGGGAGGAACGTTTACAATTTACCACAGGAGCGCATTAATGGATCGGTGAAAAAGAACATTGAACTTCCAAATAATCTGGCTACCGGTATTTATATTCTTCAAATAGAGATTGGAGATAAAACAGAGAGTTTAAAATTAATTTTGAGCAGGTAATTCAATTTAAATTTCTTAGTGTAGTTCTGCATTTTATCTTAAATTTGCTGACCAAAATTAAAACCCACGTTGTAAGTGGGAAAAAAATATATGATAAAAATTACCCTACCAGACGGTTCCATCCGCGAATACCATAAAGGAACCACCTCCATGCAAATAGCACTGAGTATTAGCGAAGGCCTTGCAAGAAATGTATTGGCAGCAAAAGTTAACAATGAAGTAGTAGATGCCAACAGATCTATAAATCAGGATAGTACGGTGAGCTTACTAACCTGGAATGATACAGAAGGAAAAAACACCTTATGGCATTCATCCGCGCATTTATTAGCTGAAGCATTAGAAGCGTTATATCCGAATGTGAAATTCTGGGTTGGTCCACCATTGGAAAACGGATTTTACTATGATGTGGATTTGAATGGAGAAGTTTTAACGCCGGCTGATTTTGAAAAAATTGAAGCAAAGATGTTAGAACTGGCTCGTCAAAATAGTGAATTCATTCGTAAAGAAATCAGTAAGGCAGATGCCATTAAATATTTTGCCGATAAAGATGATTCCTATAAATTAGATTTATTAGAGCGATTGGATGATGGCAATATTACTCTTTATAGCCAGGGTAATTTTACGGATTTGTGTCGTGGCCCGCATATTCCTAATACAGGATTTATTAAAGCTGTAAAGGTTTTAAATATTGCAGGTGCTTACTGGAAAGGGGATGAAAAAAATAAAATGCTGACCCGTATTTATGGAATCGCATTCCCGAAGGATAAAGAACTGAAAGAATATTTAGTGTTGCTTGAAGAAGCAAAAAAACGTGACCACCGAAAATTAGGAAAAGAATTAGAGCTGTTTTGTTTTTCAGAAAAAGTAGGAGCAGGTTTACCATTATGGTTACCAAAAGGTGCCATGCTGCGTGAGCGCTTAATTCAGTTTATGCAAAAAGCGCAAACGAAGGCGGGCTATTTACCGGTGGTAACTCCGCATATTGCCAATAAGGATTTGTATGTGTGTTCCGGGCATTATGAAAAATACGGCGCTGATTCATTTCAGCCGATTAAAACTCCGCATGAAGGAGAGGAATTTTATTTAAAACCGATGAATTGCCCTCATCACTGTGAAATTTACAAGTCATCTCCAAAATCTTATAAAGACCTTCCGGTTCGTTATGCTGAGTTTGGAACGGTTTATCGTTACGAACAAAAGGGTGAGTTACATGGCCTAACCAGGGTGCGTGGTTTTACGCAGGATGATGCCCATTTATTTGTTCGTCCCGATCAGGTAAAAGAAGAATTTTTAAAGGTAATTGATCTGGTATTGCACGTATTCAATGCGTTGGATTTCAGAGAATATACAGCTCAAATTTCTTTACGTGATCCTGAAGATAAGAGCAAATACATTGGTTCTGATGAAAACTGGGCTTTGGCGGAACAAGCCATTATTGAATCGGCTGCTGAAAAAGGATTAAAAACAGTCACAGAATTAGGTGAAGCCGCTTTTTATGGACCTAAACTGGATTTTATGGTAAAAGATGCCATTGGCCGTAAATGGCAACTGGGAACTATTCAGGTGGATTATAATTTACCGGAGCGTTTTGAATTGGAATATACAGGCTCGGATAATTTAAAACACCGACCTGTCATGATTCACAGGGCACCTTTTGGATCTTTGGAACGTTTTATTGCCGTATTGATTGAACATTGTGCCGGAAAATTTCCGCTTTGGTTAACACCTGATCAGGTGGCTATTTTGCCTATCAGCGAAAAATACAACGATTATGCAAAAAAAGTTTTAGAATTGCTAAATAATTCCGATATTCGCGGCCTTGTTGACGAGAGGAACGAGAAAATAGGGAAGAAAATTCGTGACAATGAAATAGGCAAAATACCGTTTATGTTAGTTGTGGGCGAAAAAGAAGCGGAAGATGGAACGGTTGCAGTGAGAGAGCAGGGTAAAGGAGATATGGGCACAATGACTATTGAAGATTTTGCAAAGCTCATAAACACAACCATTGAGAATGATTTTAAACAAAAAGTAAATAATTAATAACTAAAAAGCGGAGGTCATTATTAGCGTTTTCAAGAAACCAATAAACAAAAACAACAAAAATACGGGGCCGATAAAGCCTGGTACAGTTGTTCCCGGAGCAAAACCGGAATTTAAACGTCCGAGAGGATTAAGAGAAGGATTTAAACGTCCCGGAGTTAAAGAGGAGCAACACCGTATCAATAAAAACATACGTAACACGCCACAAGTGCGTGTTGTAGGTGATGAAATTGAGCCAGGTGTTTACCCGATTGAAGTGGCTATTAAAATGGCCGAAGATTTAGGGGTTGATTTGGTGGAAATTGCTCCAAACGTTGATCCTCCTGTTTGTAAGGTTGTTGATTATGGAAAGTATTTGTACGAGCTTAAAAAGAAAGCAAAAGAAGTAAAAGCAAAAGCATCAAAGGTAGTTGTAAAGGACATTCGTTTTGGACCACATACTGATGAACATGATTATCTGTTTAAGAAAAATCATGCGATGAAATTTTTACAGGAAGGCAGTAAAGTAAAAGCGTTTGTGTTTTTTAGAGGTCGTGAGATTGTATTTAAAGAACAAGGAACTATTTTATTATTGCGTTTTGCTTCTGAATTAGAAGAGTGGGGTAAGGCAGAACAGTTGCCGGTATTAGAAGGGAAGAAAATGTTAATGGTATTGGCTCCCAAAAAGACCAAATAAAAGAGAGTACTAACAAATAAATAAATAGAAAAATGCCAAAAATGAAAACAAACTCTAGTGCAAAGAAGAGATTCTCTGTAACTGGGACCGGCAAAATTAAAAGAAAACATGCTTTCAAAAGTCACATTCTGACCAAGAAATCAACTAAATCAAAACGTGCGTTAACCAAATCAGGCTTAGTACATGAGCGTGATATGAATAACATCAAGTTTTTATTAGCGATGTAATTTTTAAATTAACCCGAGTGCAACGGTTATTCAATTAACCAGAAACTACGTTTTAAAGCTCACGCAAAGGTTGCGTGACACGTAAAATCAAAAAATTAAAAAGAAATGCCACGTTCAGTCAATCATGTAGCCAGCAGGGCTCGCAGAAAAAAAATCCTAGCTTTAACCAAAGGTTATTGGGGTGCAAGAGGTAATGTTTGGACAATCGCCAAAAATACCCTTGAAAAAGGTTTAACTTACGCATACCGCGATCGTAAAAACAAAAAACGTACTATGCGCTCATTGTGGATACAACGTATTAATGCAGGTGTACGCCAGTATGGAATGAGTTACTCTGAGTTTATTGGAAAAGTAAACTCTAAAAACATTAATTTAAACCGTAAAGTGTTAGCTGATTTAGCAATGAATCATCCTGAAGCTTTTAAAGCTGTTGTAGATCAGGTAAAATAGTTTTACAACAACATAAATTAAAAAGGCATCTGCTATTTAGTAGATGCCTTTTTTTGTTGACCCGATTAATTAATTATTCCAAAGATCATGAGAAGTGCAATCACAATCATAAAAACTGTCACAAACCATTTTAAAAAACCAATGGTGGTTTTCTTTAATAATTTATTGCCAATAATGGCGCCAATAAAAGCTGCTAAAACTGCAATAATAAGAACCTTTGCGTTATTAGAAACATTTACAAAATCAAAGGTGATAGCATAAATACTCATCCGGGCAATATCTACCAAGCAGGCAATGGCGGTGCCGGTTGCTACAAATGATTCTTTACTCAATTTCAACCTAACTAAAAATGCACTTCTTAATGCACCCTGATGTCCGCTGAGCCCTCCAAAAAACCCACTCAAAAAACCACCAATGGTTAATTTGTTTTCACTAAAGCTTAAATTTTTAAAGTAAGGGATAATCTCAAACAAAGAAAAGAAAATAATAAGTAAGCCTATGATGAGATTGAAAAATGTAATTTGATAATTGATTTCAGTTAGCTCTAAATAATACTTTGCTAAAACGATTGTTTGGGAGGATAAATTTTTAAGTAAGAAAGCTCCCAGTAATGCTGCTATTAAAGAGGGTATTCCAAATTTTAAAACAACATTCCATTTAATATTCTTATAAACCAATCCGATTTTAAAAATATTATTTAAAAAATGAACAATGGCTGTTAAGGCAACAGCAATAGGTGGCTCATAGTAAATTGAAAAAACAGGTAATAAAATGGTGCCTAATCCAAAACCCGAAAAAAACGTTAGTATAGAAGCAAGTAACGCGGTTAATGGAATAAGGACAATTGACATTAGCTATGGTATTTTATTAATCCGTCAATAGGGGACTTTATAATGTTACCGATCATAAATCCTTTTTCCCTGGCAGCATCCGTTAACAATTCTTTATAATGAAAACCTACTGATCCAACTGAATTAACCGGCAAATTTTTCGCGTTCGTATATTTAGACACCTGTGCATCAAAAAAATCAAGAAAGCATTTTTTTATTAAGTCCTTTACATAAATCTCATTATTATAATTGACCAAAAATTTAACCACACCTGCCAGGTATTTGCTCGGCATGGGTTTTTTATAAATACTTTCTAAAATGATCTCTCTATGATAACCTGCCTCTTCAAATGCCTGCTTTAGATGAGCAGGTAGTTTTCCATCAAAATAGTCCTGAATAAACATTCTTCCAATTGTAGCGCCACTTCCATGATCTCCAAAAAAATAACCTACCGATGGAACATTTTCGACAATAGTTTCGCCATTATAAAGGCAACTATTACTTCCTGTGCCTAATATACAGGCAATTCCTTTTTCTTTTCCGCATAATGCTCTGGCTGCTGCCAGTAAATCATGGTTCACTTCCGATGGCACATTGCCAAAAGCGAGGAACAATCCCTGCTTTACAACATTTATCTTTTCGGAAGATGAACAGCCTGCACCATAAAAAGATATATGTGTAAGGTTGCTGATATGATCCTTTAAAATGGGCATAAGGCTTGCTTTGATTTCAGCAGAAATTTCTTCGCTGCTTTGAAAATAAGGATTGAAGCCGATAGTTTGGAACGAAACAATTACCTTGTTATTATCTAACAGAACCCAATCTGTTTTTGTGGAGCCGCTATCGGCAATTAAAATGGACATAAAAAGTACTGTTTAAATGGTAAAACCGATTACTAAAATATCATCAACTTGTTCAAAATTATTTTTCCATTGAAGATGTTCCAGTTTACAATTTGTTTCTTGTGTATTAAAATTTTGATTTGAATTTTTTATAAGTAAATCCTTAAACTTAGATGTACTGTATTTTTTGTTTTTTGCGCCGCCAAACTGATCGGCGTAACCATCTGTAAAAATATAAAAGGTGTCGCCTTTAATTGCATGAATGGTATGTGTTGTATATTGAATTGGTAAATCTCTGCTCTCCTGAGTCGTACCAATTGGAATTTTATCGGCTTTTATTTCTCTTAATTCATTATTGTTAATGATCCAAAGCGGCCTCATGGCTCCGGCATAATCCACCGTATTTTTTTTGTGATTGATCTTGCAAATGGCGATATCCATTCCATCTTTTGACTCGGATTCGTTTTTGTACAAAGCTTCCAATATGCCATTATTCAGTTCAAGCAAAATAGCTTTAGGATCGGTTATCTTTTGTTCGTTAACAATCTTATTTAAAATGTTATAACCTATCAGACTCATAAATGCGCCGGGTACACCATGGCCTGTGCAATCTACAGCGGCAATAATACTTGAGCCGTTAATATGTGTGAACCAATAAAAATCTCCACTAACAATATCCTTGGTCATGTATAACACAAACGAATTTGGTAAATATGTTTTAATCAGATCATTTTGTGGTAAAATAGCATGTTGTATTTTACGGGCGTAAGAGATACTATCGGTAATGTCTTTATTTTTTTGATAAATGATCTGTTCCTGTTTTTTTCGTTCTGTCACATTTGTATCTATGATAATAATCTTTTTCAATATACCTTCATCATCAAATATGGGAGTTAATGTAGAGGATTCCCATATTTCAACGCCATCTGCAACCAGGTTTAAGGCTTCATAATTAACTGACTTTTTGTGATATACTGCTTCAGCAACAATGGTTTTAATATTCGGGTTATTACTAATATCAAAAATAGTTTCGCCGTGATTTCTCTTTAATTCTTCAAGTGTGATTCTGTTTAATCTTACAAAACTTTCATTCACATATTCCAGTCTTCCTTCGGCATCTAAAATTAATACCACATTATCAGTTCTGCTGGCTACAAGAGATAGTTGCTCTAAGGCTACATTTTTATCTTCAATAATCTTTGATTGTTTTTCAATTTCAAAGGTTCTTTCATTCACGCGCTGCTCCAGTAATAAATTTTCTTTTCTAATTTCCTTTAACCGGTATTTTAAAAAGGCATATATACTTAATCCTCCAATGCTTACCACCAATACCCAAAACCACCAGCGTTGCCACAAGGGCGTTAAGATGGTAAAAGAATAGGTGGCTTCGTTACTCCACACATCTTCTTCATTTTTTGATTGCACAATAAAGATGTAATTGCCCGAACTTAAATTATTATAGTTTAGCAATTTGCTTTCGTTTGTATAGATCCATTGATCCTCAAATCCAATTAATTTATGACGATAGGTTAATTTATCCGAATTTTTTAACCAGATGCCAGCAAACTCTATTGAGATATTATTTTGATTGTATTTAAATTCAGATATTAAATCTCTATTAAATGGTTTGTAATTTATCTGAATGTTGCTAATAAATACTGAAGGCTTGATGGTATCTTTTGGTTCCTGACTAGTTCTAAATACTAATACGCCATTATTAGTACCACTATAAATATTATTTTGACTAAAGAAAACGGCATTTAAATTAGGTTCTAAATCGCCATCAAATAAGTCATAGTATGTAACAACATTATCCGTGCAATTTATTTTATCTATTCCTTTTGAATTAATGGCATAAACTGTATTACCAGATGAGATTAATTGTTGCGGTTGTTCGTCTCTTAATCCGTTAGATTGATTGATGGAGATAACGGTTTTGCCATCGTATTTAATTATACCATTGGCATTAGTGGTGGCCCATATGGCATTATTCTTATCCTTACAGATTGAAAAAACAGTATTGGAATTTAATTTGAACTTTTTGGTGATGCTTACAAACTTATTGTTTTTCAAAACTTGTAAACCGCCTCCATCTGTTGCAACAAATAGGTTGGAATTGTTATCAGTTAAAGCGGCATATACATAATCACTGCCTAAACCTTCTGTCTCACTATACGTTTTTTCTACCTTAATTTTAATTTCATCGCTAGTAGATGCTTTCATCAATCCGCCTCCCAGTGAAGATATATAAACTGTGTTTTCATCACTAAAATAAATATTAGAAACATTATCATTTGATAATCCGTTTTCTTTTGAATTGATAATCACACTTTTATTTGTTTCCGCACTTAAAATAATAATGCCGTTACCATAGGTTCCAAACCATATATCACCATTTGGAGCCTTAGCAGCGCAGGAGATGGTGTATTTGGTGATGTCCTGAATCTTACTAACCTGTATTTTGCCTTCATCATTTTCCATGATCTTGGAAATTCCCGAGGTGGTTCCTATCCAAATGGAATGATCATTATCTGTAACCAAGGCCAAAATTTTATCATCGATAAGGCCATTATTACTATTTATTAAATCAAATCTCCTGGAGTATAATTGGTTTAGTCCTTTTTTTGAGGCGATCCATATTTGGCGTGAATTATCAATAAATAATTGATTGATTATTGAATTTTGTATGGTTTCCTCATATTTATACACTGAGATTTTTCCATTATCAATAACAATAATGCCATTCTTTTCGGTAGCCACCGTAATTTTTTTAGGGGTTTCTTCAACTCCATTTATGATCGTGCCTAAATTCCAGTTATTGAAAAATGGAATGCGTTCTATTTTACTGGTAGTTAGGTTATAATAACAGGCACCGGAATCTTGCATGGATATAAAAAGCTTGCCCTCATTGAGTGTAAGGTCGCGGGTAATATTATCCGGTAAACCATTTTTATCGGAAATAATTGTAAAATAAGGTTTTGCTTTCAGATTTTTTATTTGAGTAATCCCGCCATCTGTTCCACACCATATTCTGTCTTTTCCATCTGTTGCAATAGTATAGATCACATTATCGCTTAAACCATGATTTGAGTCGTAATGCTTTAATTGCTTATTATTTAACGCGTATAGGCCATTACCATAAGTTCCGATAAATAAAGTAGAATTTATTTCGATTAAAGAAGTGATTTTTTCTTCATTATGAGTTTTTGAAAAATCTAGGGAATCAAGTCGGTTATTTTTATAAAAAAATACTTTTCCGGTTTTTGTTCCAACCCAAAAGGTTTTGTTATGATCAATAAATAGAGATGTGATTTCTTGTTTTAATTGCGGGTAATCCTTAAAAACATCCTGTGATGATTTTCCGTCGAACTTATAAACGCCTTCTTTTGTGCCTAACCATAAATATCCGTTTTTATCCTGAATGATAGTATTGATAGCGACATCTTTTTTTCCGGTTACAGAAAAATAATTTTTTACCTGAAGTTGGGAAAATGAAAAAGTGTATGAGAGGATTAAAACTGTAAATATTACATTTCTTTTAACCATCATAAAATTTAAGCTTTAGGTTTTAAGGTCGCTTTAACTTCAACCATAATTACGGATGCTATTTTTTGATTTACCACTTTTGGTATTTTAATATTGTGATCATTCAATGGTACTTCAAAAGAGGTTTCTACAAATATCTCTTTATCTTTTACAGTAATTTTTGTTTTAACAATTTTTTCTTTTTTAGTCCCGTGTATAGTAAAGGTGCCTTTGGCTCTCACGGTGTAGATGCCATTTTTAGTAAAATCAACATCTTCAATAATTTTCCCTTTAAATGTAGCTGCTTTATATTTATTGGTTTCCATGTAATTTTCACGGAAATGTTCTTTTTGAAGCCCACTGTTAAAACCATCAAAAGATTCTATAGCAACTGTAAATGCTACGTTTTTAGCTGATAGATCAAGAACCCCTGATGTTCTATTGGATTGTGCTTTAATAAGTTCAAGAGGTGCTTCTGAAGTAAATTTAGTATTTCCATCTCTACAAAGGTAAATTTGGCAATAGGTCATTTTTGTAAAAAAGATCACTAATACAAGAATTGTTTTTCTCATAATTTTTTTATTCTTCATAGGTAAATATAAACATTTAATTTTTTTATATAAAAGTATTTTTAAAGCATATTTTAATGCAAAAACCCCTTTTTTGTTATCTTTAAGCCCAATGTTTAATTTTTCCTATTTTATATATTCCTTTTTTCAAAAACGTAAGTTGTTGTTTATACTGCTTATTTTAATTGCCTGCGGTGGATTAGGATTTCTTGCTTCAAAAATTAAACTGGAAGAAGATATTACCCGTTTTGTTCCTTCAGATAAAAATTCACGATCAATTAATTCCATTTTAGATAATTTAAAATCCAAGGATAAATTAATTATTCATCTTTCATCTAAAAACCCTCAACAAATTGATCAGCTTATAGAACACAGCGACTCTGTGTATTATAAACTAAACTCAAAATTATATAAAGAAGACTATTCTGATATTACATTTATCATATCAGATGATCGTTTTCAGCAGATCTATGACCTCTTCTACCATAATCTGCCTCTATTTTTGGAGGCAAAAGATTATGATAGGATCGCAGGGCTCATCAAAATAGACAGTATTGAAGCGACCATCGAAAGAGATTATGCTACTTTATTATCCCCGCAAGGGATGGCTTTGGGTAAATACATTCAACGTGATCCTTTAAATTTTACACCCATTGCTTTAAAAAAACTGCAGAACATTCAACTGGATGAAAATTTTGAAACCTATAATAACCACATTGTTACAAAGGATCATAAGCATTTGTTATTATTTATAACACCTGCTCATTTACCCAATGATACAAAAGGTAACCGACATTTGATTGAAGTGGTTGACAGTGTTTGTCATTCGGTTTCGGATGATACAATATTGGCAGAGTCTTTTGGTGCCTGTGTAGTTTCTGAAGGTAATGCCAATCAGTTAAGAAAAGACAGTATTTACACATCCAGCATTGCTGTTATTGTGATTGCACTTTTATTGGGAGTATATTTCAGGAACCCTTTGGTGACCATTTTTATTCTGTTTCCTGTAGGCTTCGGGATGGTATTTGCACTTAGTTTTTTATTTTTATTAAAAGGCGTTGTTTCAGCCATAGCCATTGGAGCAGGCGCAGTGGTTTTGGGAATTGCCATTAATTATTCTCTTCACTTTTTTACGCATTACAAACATGTACGAGATGTAAAAACAGTTCTCAAGGATTTAACAGTGCCGATGTTACTGGGTTGTACAACCACCGTTGGCGCTTTTTTAAGTTTATTGTTTGCCAAGTCTGAAGCCCTGCACGATTTTGGTTTGTTTGCGGCCTTCTCATTAATCGGTGCCATGTTATTCTCCATTTTGGTACTTCCTCAATTATTAAAATTCAGTTTTAAAAAAGATAAGATTCTTAAACTTGATGAAATAGTAAATAATTCATGGATTGACCAATTAACAGCTTACCGGTTTGATAAAAATAAAGTGATTGTTATTTCGGCATTTGTGTTAACGATTGTCTTTACGTTTTTTGCCGGAGATGTTGAATTCGAAAGCGACATGAATAAAATGAGTTTCATGACCAAAGAAACGCGTGATGCTGAGAAACATTTGGATGATGTTAATAATTTTGCAGCACGTTCGGTTTATGTTTTTAGTAACGGAAATGACTTGAATGAAGCGCTGGATAATAATTTAATTGTTTCTGAAAAACTAGAAGAATTTAAAAAGCAAGGTTTAATTAAAAAATATTCTTCGGTCAGTTCTTTGTTTATTTCGGAGAAAGAACAACAGGTGCGCATCCGCCGTTGGAATTCTTTTTTTACACCTGCTAAAAAAGACAGCATTAAAAAGAACCTGGTGTTAGCTGGTTTAAAATATAAATTCAAGGAATCCGCTTTTCAATCATTTTACCAGTTATTGGATACAGATCTAAAGCCACTACCTAAAGCCGATTCAGATACACTCAATAAATTTTTGTTTAAAGAATGGATTGGCAGTGTGAACGGTAAACCATCCATCATCAATCATGTAAAAGTTGATGCAGAGAATAAAGCAGCTATTTATAAAGCTTTTGAGAACAACCCGAACATTGTTGTGTTTGACAAGCAAAACCTGACAGCTAAATTTGTGGAGGTAATCAGTTCTGATTTTAATACGATTTTACTGATCACCGCGATCTTGGTATTTGGCTTCATGTTGTTAAATCATGGCCGGATTGAATTAGCCATCATTAATTTCTTGCCCATGTTCATTAGTTGGTTGTGGATACTTGGAATCATGGGAATGTTTGGAATAAAATTCAATATCATTAATATTATTATTTCGACATTTATTTTTGGTTTGGGTGATGATTACAGTATTTTTATTATGGATGGTTTGCTAACTCAATATAGAGTTGGGAAAAAGAACCTCGATTCTTTTAAATCGTCTATTTTATTATCAGCTTTAATTACTATTATAGGGATAGGAGTGATGGTATTTGCCAAACATCCTGCCTTGCATTCCATTGCTGTTATCACCATCATTGGGATGGTGTGCGTGGTTTTTATTTCGTTTATTGCCCAGCCATTATTGTTTAACTGGATGGTCTTAAACCGAAGAAACAGAGGGCTTTTGCCTTATTCTGCTAAATACATCATCATTACTCTAATAGGCTTTTTTGGATTTGTGATTGGTTCATTATTAATAACCATTTGCGGAATGATTTTATTCACCATTTTCCCCGCAAAAGCAACCACACGAAAACTGATATTTCATAAAATCATCATGTACACCTTTCGTTTTATACTGGCTTGTTTTTTTAATGTAAAGAAGACGATCATTAATACACAGAATGAAACATTTGAGAAACCTGCTATTATTATATCAAACCATCAATCACATATTGATCTTGCATTGACCCTGCAGTTGTACCCTAAAATTGTTGTGTTTACAAACGACTGGGTTTACAATTCGCCGTTTTATGGTTGGATTGTTAAAAAAGCAGATTATTACAAAGCCTCAGACGGTTATGAGAATTGTATCCCCTCTTTAACAGAACTGGTGAAACAGGGTTATTCGATTTTGATTTTCCCGGAAGGAACCAGAAGTGTGACCGGAGATATTTTACGTTTCCATAAAGGTGCTTTTTTATTAGCAGAACAGCTGCAATTGGATATCATTCCTTTGTTGTTGCATGGAGCAGGGGCTGCAGTTACAAAAGGAGATTTCCATTTTAAGGATGGTTCTTTAACTGTTAAAATACTGGACCGGATTAAACCAACTGACCCTTCTTTTGGAACTATTTACCAGGAACGCTCAAAAGCCATTTGTAAATTGATGCGCAGGGAATATGAGTTGTTGAAAGAGGAGCGAGAGACCGTAAAATATTTCCGTGCACGTTTAATTCGTAATTATATTTTCAAAGGGCCGGTGTTGGAATGGTATTGCCGTATTAAAACGAGCCTTGAAAATAATTATCAGTTGTTTGAAAGCCTCATGCCTAAAACCGGGAAGATTGTGGATGTAGGTTGTGGTTACGGGTTTTTACCTTACATGCTCATGTTTAAAGGAAGGCAGCGCGAGATTCTGGGAGTGGATTATGATGAAGAGAAGATAGCGGTTGCAGATTACTGCGTTGATAAATCAGAAAAATTAACGTTTGATGTCGGTGATGTAACGGTGTATGATTTTCCGAACGCTGATGGTTTTATCATAAGTGATGTATTACATTATTTAAAAGCCGAACAACAAATTCACGTAATTGAAAATTGTGTTTCCAAATTAAATAAGGATGGTGTATTAGTGATCCGTGATGCCGATAAAGATATTGCCAACCGCCAAAAAGGAACCTGGTACACAGAGTTTATGAGTACCAGAGTATTTGGTTTTAATAAAACAAAAACTGATGGACTTCACTTTGTTAGCGGCACACTGATCAAAGATACGATTGCTAAATTTCCTCATTTAACCCTAGAGGTATTGGATACTACCAAACTGACATCTAATATTATTTATGTGGCAAGGAATGTTGGAATTAAAGATTGAAAAGTTTAGGGCGTGCCGGCGCAAAGGAGGCAGCGCCGTCGGGCTGTCGCTTCAATCTTTTGCAAGAGGCAGGCAAAAGGATTTTCGCTTGCATCCCTCACGCGAGTTCCTTTCCTTGCAAAAAAGTAAGTTAAAAATTAACATTACTTCTCCGGTCTATAAATCGTGAACTTTCCTTTTGTCAAGGTAGCAAGGTCAAGCGGACTAACTCCCACTTTTCTTCCCGAATAACCATTGTTTTGGTGGGCGATCATAAAATTAGTTTTGTCCTTTACTTCATAAATAATAGCAGTATGGTGTGACATTTTCTCTTTATACTTTACTCCTTTAATTTCGTAATTCAAAAGCACATTTTCAAATTGAATGATATCGCCCGGAAAGACAGGCTCTTTTTTATAATTGATCTCTTTTCCGAATTTATATTTCATATCCCATTTAGCATTAACAGATGCTAAAGCTTCTGCCGCAAAATCCCAACATTCGCCGGTGCCAACCTTTTTTTTGAGCTTTGTGTTTACATAATCAATGATCCGGCGGTTCATTTCGGGAATGCTATCGGTTGTTTGAAAATAGCAAAACGGTTTTAGAATTTCATGATTGGTAAATGAAGTTAGCATGCAAACCAAAGGTAATATGAGGAAAGAGCAGATTATTTTCATGATGGTATAATGGATTAAAGTCTTGTAAAGTTACGCCGGAAGAATTAAAGACAATTTTAAATAATGTTAAGTACCTCAATTTTGTCGAATTCAGTGCCCCTGATGTTTTTTCTGTAGGTTTTTAGCCTATCTTTGACAAAAAATAAGGAGTTAGATTAACAAAAATGAAAAAAATCGTTGAATACAGAAAACTATTAGGGGTAGATAAAGCCGTTACATTAGCTGAATTAAAAAGCCTTTACCGTAATTTTATGAAAGAGTTTCATCCTGATAAAATTCAGGATAATGAAGAATTGAAGCTGGAAGTAGAAGAAAAAAGTAAAAAAATTATTGAGGCATATCATTTTTTAGTAAGCATAGCTCCCGAAACAGTTGAATCTACTTTAGAGGATTATAACAACACTACCGGTACATCTCAAATTGCAGACATAACCTATACCGGTAAACGATTACGCATTGATTTTCAGGATGGAAGTGGTTATGAATATTTTGGCGTACCTGAAAACACCTACATTAAGTTAGTGAACGCTGATTCCCAGGGACGTTTTGCCCGCAGACATATTTACACTTCATTCTTGTACAGAAATGTAAGTAAGACCGCAATGGTTGTTTAATCAGTCTGATTTTTACAGTTAATTTACGTTTCAATAAATCTCGCAATTTCTTATTTATTACAATAGGGAATTGATTTATATGAATGTTTGCAAAAATTAAGGTTTCTTTTTTGCCCTGTTTATTAAACCATTGTATCTTTAGATTGTATATTATCTAAAATTTTATTATGGACAATCCTTTTCTAAATATATTTAAAACACCATTCAATGCTATTCCTTTTGATCAAATAAAAGTAGAACATTATATGCCTGCTCTAGAAGAAGGCATCAAGGAAGGTTTAACAGAAATTGACTCGATCGTAAACAATAACGAAACACCAACCTTTACAAACACCATTGAGGCATTGGAAAAAGTTGGTCCACTGATGGAACTGGTGAGTATGACTTTTTCAAATTTGAATTTAGCAGAAACTTCTAAGGAAATGCAGGCTTTAGCGCAGGAGATTTCTCCGAAGCTCAGTGATTTTTCTAATGACATCATGCTGAACCTTCCTTTATTTAAAAAGGTAGAAGTTGTTTATAATAACAGGGCCTCATTGCATTTAAATCCTGAACAAAGCACTCTGCTTGACAGAACCTATAAAGGTTTCGTACGTAATGGTTCTAAATTAAATGATGAACAAAAAGAAAGATTAAGGACACTTGATAAAGAAAAATCACAATTATCTTTAACCTACAGTGAAAATGTGTTGGCAGAAAGTAATGCCTACGAATTAGTAATAACTGATGTTTCTGAATTAACAGGCCTACACGAGGGAGCTATAGAAGCCGCTAAAATGACCGCGAAAGAAAGAGGAAAAGAAAATGCATGGGTTTTTACTTTGGATTATCCAAGTTATGGTCCGTTTATGACTTATTCTGAAAACCGTTTATTAAAAGAACAGTTATTTAAAGCGTATGGATCAAAAGCGTTTAAAAATAATCAATATGATAATCAGGAAGTATTGATGCAAATTGTTGCATTAAGACATGAACGCGCCGTTTTACTGGGTTACAAATCACATGCAGATTTTGTTTTGGAAGAACGCATGGCAGAATCACCTTCTAAAGTCATTTCTTTCCTGAATAATTTATTGGATGATTCATTATCTTTTGCTAAAAAAGAATTTGAAGAATTGAAAGCATACAGCAAATCAATTGGTGGACCGGATGAACTTAAAAAATGGGATGTACCTTTTTACGCTGAAAAATTAAAGAAAGAAAAATTCAATATTGATGATGAATTATTAAGACCCTATTTTAAACTGGAAAACGTGATTTCCGGTGTATTTGAAACTGCCAAACGATTATATGGTTTGTCTTTCGTTCAACGTCATGATATTCCACTATATCATAAAGATGTGGTAACTTATGAAGTGAAAAATGCGGATGATGAATTTTTAGCATTGTTTTATGCTGATTTTTTCCCCAGGGCAGGTAAACGTCAGGGAGCATGGATGACCTCATTCATCAATCAGAAAATTGAAAATGGAAAAAACATCAGGCCGCATGTTTCCATCGTTTGTAATTTCACAAAACCTACAGAAAGTAAACCATCGCTTTTAAGTTTTGATGAAGTGACTACTTTGTTTCATGAGTTTGGACACGCTTTGCATGGAATGTGCGCTAACGGGCAGTACGGAAGCTTATCCGGTACAAATGTTTACTGGGATTTTGTTGAATTGCCATCACAGCTATTAGAAAACTGGTGTTATGAAAAAGAATGCCTTGATTTGTTCGCTAAACATTACCAAACAGGTGAAACTATTCCGGCAGATTACATTCAAAAAATAATAGACTCTTCTAATTTTCAGAGTGGCTTAGCAACAGTTCGTCAGGTTGGTTTGGCAACTTTAGATATGGCCTGGCATAGCAATGATCCTTTAAGCATTGCAAGCGTTAAGGAGTTTGAAATGAGCGTTACTTCTAAAATGGATTTCATGCCATCAGTTCCTGAAACTTGTACTTCATGTTCATTTTCTCATATATTTCCGGGAGGTTATTCTGCCGGTTACTATTCCTACAAATGGGCAGAGGTGATTGATGCCGATGCATTTGAAGCTTTTAAAGAAAAAGGAATTTTTAATCGTGAAGTGGCTTCAGATTTTTATCAGAATATTTTATCCGCAGGTGGAAAAGAACATCCATCAATTCTTTATAAGCGGTTTAGGGGCAGGGAAGCAGATCCAAAAGCGTTATTGAGAAGGTCAGGATTAGTTAAAGAGAAAGTTTAATTATCGGCAAAGTCTTTAACACTGTGCCATTTTAGGCTACTTAATCTGTTTAAATTTAATCAATTGTATGTGCCGATTTGTTTAATATCCAGCTCAGGTAAGCTAGCGCATACGTTAGTAAGGGTGCGGCTGGAGTGAATGAACGGTGCGAACTAATCAATTTATCGCAAATAGAGTGCAGGCTTTTCGCACGTATAAATTGAGGAGTTGGCGTTCGTTCTTGACTTTTTTGGTTCTTTTTTCGTCAAGGAAAAAAGAACGGGAAAGTAACATTACTTGTAGTGTACGCTCTATTTTACCGCAATTACAGAAATCTCAACATTCACATCCAATGGTAATCTTGCTACCTGAACTGTTTCACGGGCCGGGAAGTTACCTGTAAAGAAGGAACCATACATTTCATTCATGGCACCAAAGTCATTCATGTTTTTCATGAAAATAGTTGTTTTAACAACATGTGTCAGATCCATTCCTGCCTCGGCTAAAATAGCAGAAACATTTTCCATTACTTTTTTTGTTTCACTTTTAATGTCACTTAAAATTAATTCACCGGTTTTTGCATCTTTTGCAACCTGTCCGGAAACGAACATCATGTTTCCTGAAGCAGGAACCAGGTTTGCATGACTGTATGGGCCAATAGGCAAGGGGGCATTTTCTGAAATAATAACTGTTTTCATATGAAGTATTGTATGATTTTATTTTTAATAAATATACAAGCTTTGAATTTTATAGCAAACATATATTTTAGTTTTTGTATGTTTACATATGGTTTTAAAGGATCTTATTGATGAAATAAAAAATTACAAAAATGCCTCGGCTCATAAATCTGCTCTCGATATGTTTCGCTTATTAGATGGAAGTAAAGCCTTGTTTTTATCAGAAATGAATCCCGATAATTTTAATCACTTGCTTTCACAGTTTGAAAACCTTTCCTATGGTAATCCAAAGGAATATAATACGCCTTCGTATATCCGAGACTATAACAGGGTTTATGATCTTTTACTTTTTTATTTAGACAGGATCAATTAGATGAAACAAATGATTAGCTGCTTTAATTCTGTTATCTTTAAGCCTTTATCGTAACATGAAATTTGAAGAATACCATATTATCCCCGAATTAAAACAAAGTTTAAGTGAATTAGGTTTTAAGCGCCCAACTGATATTCAGTTCAAGGCTATTCCTAATATTTTGAACGGGGAAGATGTTCTGGCTATCGCGCAAACAGGTACAGGAAAAACAGCTGCCTTTGCCATTCCTATTTTACATTTAATTGAAAAAGCAGGAACAGGGCAGGGCGTTCAGGCAATCGTGATGGTTCCTACACATGAATTAGCGATCCAGATCACAGAAGTATTTGATAAAATTGGAAAATACACTGAGATTAAAACGCTGGGTGTTTTTGGAGGTGTAGATCAGGATCCGCAGATTGAAAAATTGCATAGAGGAGTTGATATTGTGATTGCTACACCAGGCCGTGTATTTGATTTGGTGAATCAGGGACATTTGAAATTAAGAGATATTAAAGTACTGGTGTTAGATGAAGCCGATTTGATGCTGGATTTGGGCTTTTATAAAGATATTGAAGACTTGATTAAATATTTACCTCGTCATCGCCAGACTTTATTTTTTTCAGCAACCATTAATGAGAAGATAAAAAAACTGGCTTATTCAATTGTTCGCAATGCTATTCGTATACAAATTTCACCAAAAGATCCGGTGTCGAAAAATGTTACACACTCTGTAATGTATGTGAGTATGGATGATAAGCGTTTCTTTTTGGAACGCATCGTGAATGAAAATCCTGAAAGTAGAATATTAGTTTTTGTAAGAACAAAAGTTCGTGCAGAAAGAGTGTTTGACGCCATGAACCGTGTTGGTATTAAAAGCCAGACCATGCATGGAGGAAAAGACCAGGAAAGCCGAATGGATGTGATGAACGGTTACAAAAACGGAGATTTTAAATTATTGATTGCAACAGACATCAGCGCGCGTGGTGTTGATATTGCCAATGTGGATTATGTGATCAATTATGATTTACCAGATGTAGCGGAAAATTATGTACACAGGGTAGGGCGCACCGGTAGAGGAAATAACAGAGGTGTAGCGGTCTCTTTTTGTAGTCCTGAAGAAAAACCGGTATTGGATGAGATCGAAAGCTTTATGGATAAAAAAGTGACAGTGCTTGATGTGAATAAAGCAGATTATTCGGAAACGCTGGCTTTAACCGAAGATGTAAATGATAACTGGAAAAAATTGATTTCTGACGCTGAGAAGGAAGATCAAACGTACAAAGGCAAAAAGAAAAAGAAGAGATAGTGTTCCCGCAGATCTCGCTGATTTTGCAGATAGAAACACAGTTACTCTGTCCGAAGTGACAAAAAGATTGAATGAAAAAAAAACTCGCGTTAAGGATTGCAGTGGAAATCCTTTTTGGCGGCTGATCATGCCTTGGCGTGACCCGAAGCCCCAAAAAGATTGAAACGAAAAGCCTGACCCGACGATAGGAGGGTAACGCCCTAACAAAAGAACTAGCCAACTAAACTCGAATTGGACACTAACGAGTTTTCTAACTAATAGATTAAAAGAAATTAATATGAAAGTTGATAAATACATAGGACAATCGGGTTTTACATCAAGGCGTAAAGCTTATGATATGATTGAGGAAAAAAGAATATTAGTAAACGGAAAAGTGGCAACTTTCAGCACTAAAATAAATGAAGGCGATGTGATCCTGATCGATGGTGTAGAATTAGTTAAGAAAGAATTTATTCCCACTTACATCGTTTATAACAAACCCAAAGGCATTGAATGTACATCCGAAAAAATTGAAAATAATATTATTGATGCCATTGGTCATTCTCAGGCAATTTATCCGGTTGGAAGGTTAGATAAAGAATCTGAAGGCTTAATATTATTGACGAATCACGGTGAGATCATTAATAAAATAGGTAATTCTAAATTTGAGCATGAAAAGGAATACATTGTTACCTTGAATTTACCAGTAAGAACTCCTTTTTTGAAAGAAATTTCAGAAGGAATAGAGATCCAAGGTGATAAAACAAAGCCTTGTGTTGTTTCAAGAGAACCAAATTCAAAAAGGATTTTCCGTATTACCTTAACTCAAGGACTTAACAGACAGATTCGTCGTATGTGCAATGCCTTTGATTATCAAGTAATAAAGCTTCAACGAATTAGGGTCATGAATATTACGCTTGGAAAGTTAAAAACAGGAGAGTGGCGTGATTTAACCGAGGCGGAGTTAAAAGAACTCTTCGCTCAGTTAAACTAGCACCTTACTTTTTTGTTTATCGGTTTCACGAGTATTTTCCCATTTAAAACTATAATATTCTTAAATTTGTATCAGGTAAACTACCCACATTAACGATTTTGATTTACTGAACGATGAATAAATATTCAATAGAAGCAACTCCCAATACACCCAACATTAAATTTGATATGGAGAAGGGTGAATTGAATATTTCCGGTCGTTCAATTCCTGAAAACTCTATAGAGTTTTATAATCCTTTATTTTCTGCACTTGATAAATACCTTTCGAATCCAAAAAACAACACTGTATTAAATATCCAGTTAGAATATTTTAACAGCAGTTCATCTGCTTGTTTATTAAGTGTTTTTAAAAAGCTTGAAAAATTTAATAAAGGTGTAGGATTTCCTGTAACGGTCAATTGGATGTACGAAGAAAATGACGAAGATATTTTATCAGCCGGAAAAAACTTTGAAGGAATGGTTGATCTTCCTTTCAAAATGATCTCCGTATCCGAGAACTAGTTTTATCTTCTTTTCATTTAAATAAATTCATTTATCATTGCTGCTATCTATTCAATAGCGAGCGAATAAATAGACATTTTATCTTCGCTATCTTTTAGTCTGCACAGATAATAGACGATACCATCTTTTACTTTAATGTTTTTCGGGAAGGTATGTGCTAATTTAAACCGTTTGTTGATCTTGCCGTTTTTTAAATTTATTTCTCCTAACGTAATAATACCTTCACGGTAAGTAGGTTGTGTAATACTTATGTTTTATCTCATCCGAAATAACTAAAGGTTTCCAGTTTTTATAATGACTGTATTCCATGATCTGTAGGTCAACCTCTATGTTATTTGTGGAGTATTGATGAATTAAACCGTTGGGATGATTGAATACGGTGATGGTATCGTTATTCAATAATATAGGAATATAGGCATCTGTATAAATGACTCTTGCAGCAAAGTTAATGTCATCCTCCTTTTTTCGGGAAGCCTTAAGGTCACCGGCACTAACATCCTCCATGGTATTTTTTTCATCTATCTGCCCGTATTTAGAAACCAAAAAAGCCGCTTCATTTTTCAGCATTTTTATTTTGAATTCATCACTAAAAATACCAATACCACTTGCTTTTTTAGTCAGCTTATTAATCACAAAAAAAGTTTTAGTTTGTTTTTTATCTAAAAGAGATTCAAAATACAAATTGTCATTATTATCTAAAATGCAGGGCACCAGTAGCGAGTCAAACAAACTTCGTCTTACGCTATCTAAAAGGTTGAGTTTTAAATTATCGAAATACACCTGGCTCGTATAAAATTTGCTCACTAAGTGAATGTTATTGAAACAATCTTTAAATACAGACTCGTATTTTTTGTTTTTTAACCATAGACGGCAAATTTCTTTTCCATTCAGTTCAATCAATTTTACCCTTTGTTTATGATCCATTTCGCCTAAAAGTATGATGTTATTGTCAGTAAACTGATAATCTAAAATGTAAAAGGAATTATCCACCAATCTCTTAACCGGCTTGTCGGCAACGATGGAAACTTCCGAAAGATCAACCGTTCGGATCTTCATGGTGATGGTTAACGGCAATTTTGTAAGCTGATTAATTTTAACGGTTTGTGATTCGTAACCCAGTTTAGTGATGATTAAAATCACTACTTTTTTATTAGTACTTTTCTCAAAATAGCCCTGCTCATTTGTTTGAAAACTTAAGTTGGTTTCAAAATCGGTAACTACCGCAAAACTAATGGGTTGTTTGGTGACTACATCAATGATCTTCCCGGAAATTTTTCTTAAAGAATCCTGTGCGTTGGTTGATAATCCTGCATATAGCAATACAAGCATTATGAGGCGGCTGTGGGAAATCGTTTTCATAAGTGAGCTAAGCATGTGCCTAGGGAAACAGCCTTAAATAAAATTAGCAAATATTTTCTTGTCTCCAAAATACAGCTGGCATTTAGATCAATATTTCAAGCTTAATAAGTTGGTTTCGAAATTAGTTATTTGACGGATCGTCAAAAAAATCTTTTTCAGAAAACATAGATCCTAAGATATCTTTGAATTGAATGCCGCGTTCCAATTCGTTTTTACCAATTAAAGAATGCTCTGCCAATCCAAATAATACAAATTCCATCATTACTAATTTTTGATTTTTAGTTAACTTTTCTGTGTAGGTATCAACTAAATCCGCTAAACTAGGGATGCTCTCAAGACCTTTTTTATAAGTTTTATCATTTTCAGAAAGCATTAAATCAATTACATTTCCTTCACCAAACCAATTAACAATGGTTTGATAAGGACTTGGCTCTTTTCTTTTTTTAAGTTTTGCAGGATCAGGAAACAAACTAATAAATTCATTTCTAAAAGCTTTACCTAATAAGTTTTGAGCTACAATGCCTGCACCTTCTTGTTCGCCTTCATACACTAATTCTATTTTACCATTTACAGCCGGTATAACCCCCATTAAGTCGCTAATACGAGCAGCAGTTTTCTCTTCACCGTTCATCAACATTCTACGTTCTGCGGTACTTACTAAGTTTTCGTAAGCGGATATAGTTAAACGAGCAGATACGCCACTCTTTGAATCTACAAATTCACTTTCTCGGGCTTCAAAAGCAATACGTTCAATTAAAGTGGCTATTAAATCGCTTACCTCAATTTGCTGTTTTTGAGTAATGCTCAATTTAGCTTCCTGCGCGGTAATTTGTTTAGAGAGTTCGATGCTTTTTGGGTAGTGGGTTAATATCTGACTTCCAATTCTATCCTTTAAAGGTGTAACAATACTTCCACGATTGGTATAGTCTTCCGGATTTGCAGTAAATATAAATTGTATGTCTAAAGGAATTCGTAATTTAAATCCTCTTATCTGTATATCCCCTTCTTGTAAAATATTAAATAATGCAACCTGAATACGAGCTTGCAAATCCGGTAATTCATTAATCACAAAAATACAGCGATTACTGCGTGGTATAATGCCATAATGGATCACTCGCTCATCGGCATAACTTAATTTTAAGTTGGCCGCTTTAATTGGATCCACATCGCCTATTAAATCAGAAATAGAAACATCAGGCGTGGCTAGTTTTTCTACGTACCTTTCTGAGCGGTGCAGCCAAGAAATAGGAGTTTTATCACCCAGTTCAGCAATCAATTGTTTTGAGAAATTAGAAATAGGATTTAATGGATCATCATTTAATTCGCTGCCTGTAACATAAGGTGTGTACTCATCTAAAAGTTCGACTATTTGTCGCGCAATACGTGTTTTGGCCTGCCCACGTAACCCTAATAAATTCATATTATGTCGAGATAAGATAGCCCGCTCTATTTCAGGGATAACAGTATCTTCATAACCAACAATGCCTTTAAATACATTTTCCTTTTTCTTTATTTTAGAAATGAGATTATCACGTAATTCATCTTTAATAGATTTACTGATATATCCTGTTTTTTTTAATTCGCCTAATGTTTTTATAGTTTGCATTTTAATGTATTTGATTTATTTAAAATTTCTTTTTTTGTTGCGTTCAAAATCTTCGAAAATAAAATCACCCAAGCCTTGCAAGGAAGTATAAAAAGCTTTACCGTTATTAGCTTCAGTAAAATTATGAACGAAATCTTGTAAATAAGGATCATTTGCAACCATAAAGGTTGTAATAGGTATTTTTAACCGACGACAGCTTTGTGCTAAGGTTAAACATTTATTAATAATTTTGGTATCAAGCCCATTGCTGTTTTTATAATATTTACCATTTTCTTTAAGGCATGTAGGTTTGCCATCGGTAATCATAAATATTTGTTTATTGGTATTTTTTCTTCTTCGTAACAAGTCCATAGCTAACTCTAAACCAGCTACTGTATTAGTATGGTAAGGACCAACTTGTAAATAGGGTAAATCTTTTACTTCAATTTGCCAGGCATCATCACCAAACACAATAATATCCAATGTATCTTTAGCATACTTTCGTTTAATAAGTTCAGATAGTGCCATGGCTACATTTTTAGCAGGAGTAATTCTATCTTCTCCATACAGTATCATAGAATGAGAAATATCAATCATCAGTACAGTTGATGTTTGACTTTTATGTTCTTTTTCAGAAACGGCTAAATCATTTTCAGTCATATGAAAATCAGCAATTCCATTATTGACCTGGGCATTTTTAAACGATTCAAGCATAGAAATCTGATCTATCGAATCACCAAATTGAAAAGGGCGTGTATCATTCGTCATTTCATCTCCCTGACCTGTAAATTTTGTAGGATGATTTCCGGAAGTTCCTTTTTTAAGCTTACCAAAAATTTTCTCTAAGGCTTGAGCTCTTATAGCCTGTTCGGTTTTTGAAGTTATAATAATATTACCCGAATTAGGCGCATCGTATTTAATATAATCTCTATCTTTTAGCTCCTGAATAAAATCAGAAATAGTATAATCAGGTTCAGTTAATTTGTATTCCTTATCTAATTCGGTAAGCCAATTAATAGCTTCGTCAAAGTCACCGCTGGTAAATGTGATAAGTTGTTTAAAAATATCAAATAATTTATCAAACGGCGTTTGATCGGGTTTAATATAGTTCGTAAATCTAAAACCTAACATAGTATAATAACATTTAACTGAAACAAATGTTTATATCATCTCCAGAAACTATCACCGGCCAAAACAAAACTTGTTTTTTGAAAATGGAGCCTGATTTTTTCACAATTCAAGTCAATAATGTCTTTATATAGGTCTTCCATCATGCAGCACTGTAAATAAATTGTTTAATGGAGTTCAGTTCTTTTTGTTTGTGTGCTTTCTCATCTTCAATATCAAAATCATCTTGCAGCCCTAACCAGAATTTGGCAGAGTTACCAAAGAATTTAGAGAACCTTAAGGCTGTATTAGCCGTAATGCGCCTGTTACCTTTAATTATCTCAGAGATACGTGTTTGTGGAATTGAGATCTCTTTTGAAAGCCTATAAGCAGTTATTTCCATAGGAATTAAAAACTCATGCAGTAAAACTTCTCCCGGGTGTATATTTTTTAGTTTTTTCATTTTCTTAGTGATAATCAATTAATTCAACATCGAATGCATTTCCGTTTTCCCATTTAAAAATTATTCGCCATTGATCATTTACCCTGATCGAATAAAATTCTTTTAAATTACCTCTTAAATTTTCAAGCCTGTTTGATGGTGGGATCATCAGATCTTTTATATCTACAGAGTTATTCAGCATTCTTAATTTTCGTCTTGTAATCTCCTGTATGTCTGTTGCAAAGCCTTTAACTCTTTCGCCCTCCCATGTTTTTTGAGTGGTTTTATCACCAAATGAAACAATCATACTATTGTATTACGTTGCTAACGTCAAAGGTAAGTAATTGTTAAATTATTTGCAAATTATTTTAAAAGAATCGCAGCATTAAAAATGCAGCGGAGCGGAATTAAAAATTCATGTAGTAAATTTATCCGGGGTGTATGTTTTTTAGCTTCCTCATGATGTTACATTTTAAAATTTCTTAACCGCAGCATTACAAATGCAGCGGAGAATCATCAAAATCTTTTGAGTCGTCTTCATATATTTTTAACCAACCATTCTTAATTAAAAATTCGGATTCAATTTCTTTTTTTTATCCTCTAAAAGGAAATAATCTTTTTCCATTTGTTTCTACCTTTAAATATACTAATCCTCACCCCAACATCTCCAAAAACTCATCCTCATTAATCAATTTCACACCAAGAGATTGGGCTTTCTTTAGTTTCTCCGGTCCCATATTATCACCTGCTAATACAAAACTGGTTTTTTTGGAAATGGAGCCTGAATTTTTTCCGCCATTTAGTTCTATCATGTCTTTATATTGATCACGGCTATGTTTGGTAAACACACCACTGATGACGAAGGTAAGGTCTTTGAGTTTTTCACTGCCACCTTGCTGCTGTTCTTCGCTTAATTCAAACTGCAAACCGGCTTGTTTTAATTTTAAGATAATCTCCTTATTCTTTTCAATGCCGAAAAACTCTGCGATGCTAATGGCAATAATTTCACCTACTTCATCAATGGCTAATAATTCTTCTCGGCTGGCATTTATTAAAACATCCAATGACTTTACTTTCTTGGCTATTTTCTTAGCGGTGGTTTCTCCAACATGACGAATTCCGATGGCATACAGCACGCGCTCAAATGGCACCTTTTTGCTGGCTTCCAAACCTTCAATTAAATTGTTGGCTGATTTTTCGGCCATGCGTTCCAAAGGCAAGAGTTGTTCTTTCTTGAGATCATAAAGGTCGGCAATGTTTTTAGTAAGGCCGGCATTGAATAATTGCACAAGTGTCTCTCCGCCTAAACTGTCAATGTTCATGGCTTTTCGGGAAACAAAGTGTTCCATTTTTCCGATCACCTGTGGCGGACATTCATTTTCGTTCGGACAAAAATGGTTGGCCTCTCCTTCGTTACGTTCCAGTAAACTGTTACACTCCGGACAATGAGTAATGTATTGGGTTGGTTCTGTTTTCTCTTTGCGTTTAGTCAAATCAACACCAATAATTTTAGGAATGATCTCTCCGCCTTTTTCCACAAACACATAATCGCCCACACGCACATCCAGTTTTTCAATGATGTCGGCATTGTGCAGAGAAGCGCGCTTTACAGTAGTTCCACCTAAAGGAATAGGTTTTAAATTAGCAACGGGTGTAATGGCGCCTGTTCGTCCAACTTGGTACGAAATACTTTGTAATTCGGTGCTTACTTGCTCAGCTTTAAATTTATAGGCAATAGCCCAACGAGGCGATTTGGCAGTAAATCCTAAGTTCTTTTGTTGTTTGTATTCATTGACTTTAACAACAATACCGTCAATATCAAATGGTAAATTAAAACGTTCCTTGTCCCAGTAATTAATAAAATCAAGCACCTCGTTAATACCTGAACATAATTTAGCTTCTTTGGATATTTTAAATCCCCAGGATTGTGCAGCCTGCATGTTATCAAAATGGGAAGAGTAGGGGAGATTTTCTCCTAACATGTAATATAAAAAACAATCCAGTTTACGTTTGGCAACTTGAGCCGAATCCTGCATTTTCATGGTTCCGGAAGCAGCGTTTCGAGGGTTTGCCATTAAGGCATCACCGATCTCTTCGCGTTCTTTATTGATGGCATCAAACACAGGGCGTGACATAAACACTTCCCCTCGAATCTCAAACTTTTTTGGAAAATTCCCCGTCAATTGCAATGGAATGGATTTAATGGTTTTGGCATTGGTTGTCACATCATCTCCTTGAACACCATCACCACGGGTAATAGCCTGCACTAGTTTCCCTTGTTCATAAATCAAACTGATGGACAAACCATCAAATTTCAATTCACAGACATAATCAATTTGTTCATCAAATAACCCTGTGGAAGTAATGCCTAGCCCTTCACGCACGCGACGGTCGAAGTCCAACAAGTCTTCTTCATTATAACTGTTACTTAGTGATAGCATGGCGTACTGGTGTTTCACCGATTTGAATTCTTTGGTGATTTGTCCGCCAACACGCTGGCTTGGTGAATTTTGTGAAAGAAATTCAGGGAACTGTTTTTCGAGAGAGATCAGTTCTTCCAGCAGTTTGTCAAATTCAAAATCACTGATAGTTGGATGATCCAGCGCATAATAGTTGTAATTATGCTGTTCCAGTTCTTTGGAGAGTTCCTGTATTTTATGCTGTGCTTCCTGCGGGGTCATAGATTTGCAATTCTTTAACAAATTTGTTATTTTTGAATCAGAATCTCTCATAAATTTGTGACGAGAAATTAACAGTCTTGAAAAATAATATTTCTAAAATATTTATCTCTATTGTAGCTATCATTTATGTATTGTCTACCATTGGTGTTTCTGTTTTTTCTCATTATTGCGGAGGAGAGTTGGAGAAGGTGACTTTATTTTCTAAAACAAAATCCTGTTGTGGTAATGAAGAGGAAACAGACATTGAGGACGGCTGTTGTAAAAATGAAATTGTTCATGTCGCTTTTCAAAAAGACTTTACGTTTTATACTTTAGCTAATAACATTAAAGCGCCTGTTAGCCAGTTGTTTATTGTGGTTTCTTCTATCAATAATTTATTAGATCCACAATCAGCAAACACACTTTTTTTCAATCATAAAAAAGTCCATCCACCTGATCTTGTCCAGCAAGAGTTGGTTTCCTGCAGTGTAATTAGAATTTGATGTTAATAGTCATGCTGAACTGTCACTTCGAGCGAAGTCGAGAAGCAGCATCTCAGAGACCCTGAATCTCACGCCTTGGCGTGACAGGTGACAAGTCAAATCTTAATTATATTATTCAAATTATGAAAATCAAAATATTATTGCCAATAGCCGCAACCATTTTAATGTTAAGTTCATGCAAAAAAAAGGAAGAGCCGCATACTCAAGAGCACGATCAATCACATACGCCGACAGTTCCATTAAATATTAATTACCCGGCAGCTTATATTGTAAATGGAAGTTCAAATACGATATCAGTGATGCGTTTATCAGATAACATCTTAACGGAAACTATTTCTTTAAATGGCGCAACTTTTCCTCATCACATCTATTTAAATCCTGCTAAAACAAAAATAGCGGTGGCTATCACCAGCAAAGATTTAAGCGCAGGGCATGCGGGGCATGGTGGTTCTGTACCTGGACAAAAAATCCAGATCATTGATGTGCTTAGCGGTAATATTGATAAAGAAATAAGTGTTAATCAGTTACCACATAACGCCATTTACAATTCCTTAGGCACAGAACTTTGGGTGCCTCAGGGAGATTCAGTTCTTGGAACAGTGATGGTTTATAAAACCAATGACTGGACGCTTCAAAATACGATCAATGTTGGTAAATTACCTTCCGAGGTAACTTTTTCAAAAGATGGTTCAAAAGCTTATGTGGCCAATACGAAAGATGGTACAGTTTCGGTGATTGATCCTGTTACTAAAACTGTATTACAAACAATCAGTACTGGAATAAACCCTGTGGGAGCATGGCCTGCCGCTAATGGTAAAATGTATGCCGATAATGAAGGCTCGCAAACTGTTTCCGAAATTGATGTTTTAACCAATACCGTTACTGCCACAATAAACCTGGGATTTACTCCGGGATATGTAGCATATAACGCAACTAATTCTGAATTATGGGTATCTGATGCAACGAATGGTAAAGTTGTTTACTATTCCTTAATTTCAAATGTTTGGGTACCGCAAGGCAATATCATTACGGGTGCAAATGCGCATGCAATTGCGTTTAGCGCTGATAATAGTAAAGCCTATGTCACTAACCAGGATGCAAACACAGTTTCAATTATTAATGTATCAACGCATTCGGTTACAACTACAGTTAATGTTGGTTCAAAACCAAATGGTATAATTTTAACTCAATAAATTAATAAACACTTTTAAATATTTTAAAATGAAAACAATTATTTTTATTATCATAAGTCTAATCTTTTCTTTAAAGATTCAAGCTCAAACAACTATTGCAACTACTACTATTTCGGTTAAGGGAAATTGTGATCAATGTAAAGAACGTATTGAAAACGCTGCTGACATTAAAGGCGTTAAAAATGCCAAATGGGACGAAAAAAATAAAATTGCCACTGTTACTTACGATACTAAAAAAGTAACACTGGAGCAAATTGAAAAAGCAATTGCTCATGCAGGATACGAAACAGCAAGTCAGAAAGCTAACGAAGAAGCCTATAAAAATTTACCTTCTTGCTGCAAATACCAAACCGGAGATTGTAAGAAAAAATAGTTTCATTTATTATGAAGAAATTATTTTTTGTCCTGATAGGACTCGTTTATGCTATACAAACATTTTCACAAGTTAAAGGAAGAGTAGTTGAATTATCGCAAAACAAAAAAGAGGTAACACCTTTGCCGGGTGTAACTGTGTTTTGGTATCAAACTTCTATTGGTGCTACTACCGATGAAAATGGATTATTTTCTATTCCCTCAACAAGTGAAACAAATCGTTTAATTATTACGGCTGTAGGCTATAAAAGTGATACGCTGCTTATAAAAGACACCACTAAATTTTTAACCATCAAATTAAGAGGCGGTATTGAATTAAATGAAGTGGAAGTAGTTTATGAAACTACCGGAACAGAACTTTCTTATATGAATGCCATTAAAATGGAAACTTTAAATGAGCGTTCGTTAATGAAAGCGGCTTGTTGTAATCTGTCGGAAAGTTTTGAAACAAACCCGAGTGTGGACGTTAATTTTGCAGATGCAGTTACCGGTACCAAACAAATTCAGATGTTGGGTTTATCGGGCCAATATGCACAAATCACAAAAGAAAACATGCCTTATATGCGAGGACTGGCAAATGGATATGGATTAAGTTTCGTTCCCGGAACGTGGATACAATCTATACAGCTTAGTAAAGGGGCAGGTTCGGTGATTAATGGGTATGAGAGTTTAACAGGGCAAATCAATACAGAATTGCAGAATCCTGAAACATCGGATCGATTGAATTTTAATACATATGTTAACCAAAATGCCCGTAACGAATATAACCTGAACATCAAGCATCGGTTTAATGACAAATTTGCTGTGGGGTTATTAACTCATACCAATTTTAATCCAATGGCGGAAGATTTGAATAAAGACGGATTCGCAGATATTCCAACTGGTAAGCAGTATAATATTTTAAATAAGTATGCTTATAATTCCGGTAAAGGATTTGAGGCGCAATTTGGTGGTGGTTATTTAGAAGATACAAGGGAAGGCGGACAAATAGGTTCTCATCAAAAAAATCATTCAGATACATTGCCTAATTATCTCATTGGTATTAAAAATAAAAAGTGGGAGCTTTATAGTAAAACAGGTTTTGTGTTTAAGAAGAAACCCGGAACGAGTATGGGATTACAGCTATCGTACTTAAATCACGATCAAAATAATACCTATGGTTTAAATACTTATAGCGGTCTACAAAAAACATTTTATGCTAATTATATTTTCCAGGGCATTATTAAAACAACAGACAATACCTATAAACTTGGTGCCAGTTTCATGAATGACCAGGTGGAAGAATCGTATCGCTTATTTAAATTCAAAAGGGATGAAAGAGTTGGCGGTGCTTTTGCGGAGTTTGCACATAACGAGGGAGAAAAATTTAATGTAGTGGCAGGTTTACGTGCGGACTATCATAATTATTATGGACTGTTTTTTACACCGCGTCTGCATATGCGTTATGCCTTGAAAGGAAATAAAACTGTTTTCAGAATCAGTGGTGGCAGAGCTTTAAAAACGGCTAATATTTTAGCAGAAAATACGGCTTTAATGGCTACTTCAAGAGATTGGATAATCACGCCTTCTGATCTGAATATGCCGTACGGTTTAAAACCGGAAACCGGTTGGAATTACGGATTTAATTTTACCCAGAAAATGAAATTAAATTATAAAGATGCGTACGTGACTGTTGATTTGTACCGTACCGATTTTACTCAACAAGTGGTTGTGGATGTTGATTATAATACCCAACAGGCTTTGTTTTATAATTTAAACGGACCTTCATATTCAAACACTGCACAGATTGAATTTGGCTGGGAAATTCGTAAACGTTTAAACATAAAAACTGCTTACCGTTATGTAGATACAAAAGTGAATTATAAAACGGGTTTATTGCAAAAAGCACTAGTGTCAGAACACCGGGCTTTTGTGAATTTAGGTTATGAAACTAAAGGCAAGCATTGGTTATTTGATGCGACTTTACAGTACAATGGTAAAAAGCGTTTGCCTCAAACCTCTGCTAATCCTGAAGAATACCAGCGCGCTGCTTATTCCCCTGCTTTTTATAATGTGTTGGCACAAATTACTTACGTTACAAAAATCAAAAAAGCGGATTTTAATATTTATGTTGGTGTTGAAAATGGGTTGGATTACAAACAGCCAAATCCAATTGTTGCGAGTGATGCACCCTTCAATAAATACTTTGATGCGAGTATGGTGTGGGGGCCGATTTACGGACGAATGTTGTACGCAGGACTGAGGTTTAAGATTAAATAAAGTGATTTTGTCTATTTTAACTAAAGCCCCTTTGTGTGTAACTTAAATTGCCGCTGGCTTAAGCCAACGGCAATTGTTATTAAATGGATAAAGGCTTTAGCCAAAATGAGTAGTGCTTTTTTGAAATTTGATAAATCCTAATGCTTCTTTTTTTTCTTGGAATGATTAAAGCTTGGGCAGGTATCACATTTGTTTTTGCCTCTAAATAAGAAGCAACTTGAAAACAATAAGGAGATGCTTAGGGCAATAATTAAAACATAAATATATTTAGGACGGATCATACTACGAAGTTACAAATTCTTATTTAAAAATTTAACCTGCGTTAGGGATTGCAGCGAAAATCCTTTTGCCTGTTCTTTGCAAAAGATTGTAGCGTAAAGCCCGCTCCGCCAACTTGCGGAAACGCCCAAATATTCGCTCCATTATGTGAAGAAAGTGTGTTAATATAAATGGTGTTTAATTGCGTAAAAAAGGCATAAAAAAATACAGTTGTATATGAACATAAATGAAAAATTTCTGAGAGAAGATTACATTCCTCTGCTTCAGCAACTATCTGATTTTTATAATGTGTTGGCACAAATTACTTATATCACTAAATTGAATAGAGCGGATTTTAACATTTATGTTGGCGTTGAAAATGGTTTAGATTATAAACAACCAAATTCAATTGCTGCAAATGATGCACCGTTCAATAAATACTTTGATGACAGCATAGTGTGTGGACCAATTTACGGAAGAATGTTGTATGCGGGATTGAGGTTTAAGATAAAGTAGTTTTTTTAACACAGAGATAAGACATCTGGAAAACACTGAGATTTGGGACTTCGACTCCGCTCAGAATGACAAAATATTTTTTTAAGTTTCCCTAGCCTTTCAATTTGATCAAAGCAAAGACAGAGTAGTTCAACATATCCATATAATTTGCATCCACACCTTCACTTACAATCGTCTGGCCTTTATTATCTTCAATTTGTTTTACCCTAAAAATTTTCATTAAAATAAGATCTGTTAACGAACTGATTCGCATATCACGCCAAGCTTCACCATAATCATGATTCTTATCTTCCATGAGTTGTTTAGTTTGCCGGGCATATTTGTTATACAATTGTTCCACTTCCTCATGAGGTAGTTCAACCCTTGTGTCATCTTTTAATTCTAATTGAATCAATGAAATAATGCAGTAGTTAATAATGCCGATGTATTCTCCGGTAATATCATCTAAAATTTTTTGCGTACCTTTTTCTTCTATGCTTTTGATGCGCTGGGCTTTAATAAAAATCTGATCGGTTAAAGAAGTTGGACGTAAATTACGCCAGGCGGTGCCATAATCTTTCATCTTCTTTAAAAAAAGATCTTTGCATAATTTGATGGCTGAGTCGTATTGTGAAGATGTATTATTCATGTCCTAATTTCTATTTTGTCTAAATGTTTATTTATTTATAAAATTTTATTGCTACCTTGAGTAGTAGTATTTTGTAAACATTTGAACGCTAATTTAAAAATAATGTATAAAACGTATTTAACAAATGGTAAACAATTGAGTTTTGAACGAGCTCAGGTAATGGCTATTATTAATATTACACCTGATAGTTTTTATGATGGAGGTAAATTTTCATCTGTTACCGATATTATCAAGGATGCTGAAATGAAAATTTACCAAGGTGCTACCATTCTTGATGTGGGCGCTGCATCATCACGACCCAAGGCGTTATCTGTTTCTGTTAAAGATGAGATAGTCCGTCTAAAAGAACCTTTAATCAAGCTGAGAAAAGAGTTTCCTAAAATGTTGATATCCATTGATACATATTTATCTGAAGTGGCAGAATTTGGCATTGATCTTGGAGCAGATATCATTAATGATATTTCCGGTGGAGAACTTGATTCGAAAATGATTGATATTGTTGCAAAACATCAGATTGCTTATGTTTTGATGCACATGCAGGGTACACCTCAAAACATGCAGTTAAACCCTTCATACACAAATGTAGTGAAGGATTTGCGGGATTTTTACAAAGCTAAAATTGAACATTGCAAAGCAAAAGGATTTGAAAAGCTGATCATTGATGTTGGCTTTGGTTTTGGTAAGACCCTTGAACATAATTACGAATTATTAAAGAATCTGGATGAGTTTGCATGTTTTGGATATCCAATCCTAGTTGGCCTTTCTCGGAAATCAATGATTAACAAGGTAATTCACACGTCACCGGTAACCGCTTTAAACGGCACCACGGTTCTTAATACCATTGCTCTTCAAAACGGTGCTAAAATATTGAGAGTACATGATGTAAAAGAAGCCAAGCAGGCAATAGATCTATTTGAGTTTTATAAAATGGCTTAAACAACAATTATATCAACTGCTTTAAATACAATTGTATTGTATTTTCTAGGCCAATATAAATCGAATCACTTATTAATGCGTGACCGATAGAAACTTCGAGCAGGTTGTCAGTATTATTTTTGAAATAAGATAAATTTTCGAGACTGAGATCATGGCCGGCATTTACTCCTAATCCAAGCTTGTTTGCTAATTTTGAGGCCTCTGTAAAGGGCTTGATAACTGTTTCTTTAGATGAAGAATAAAGTCGGGCATATTCTTCTGTGTATAATTCGATCCGGTCAGTACCCGTTAATTTAGCGCCCTCGATCATTTTCAGATCAGGATCCACAAAAATTGAAGTCCGAATCCCTGCTTTTTTGAACAAGCATATCATTTCTTTCAGGTATTCTTTATTAGCAATGGTATCCCATCCATGATCAGATGTTAGTTGATTATCGCCATCAGGCACAAGCGTTACCTGCTCGGGTTTTACTTCTAATACAAGGTCTACAAACTTTTGGATTTTTGGATTGCCCTCAATATTAAATTCTGTTTTTAATAAGGGTTTTAAATCATACACATCCTGGTAACGGATATGACGTTCATCAGGACGAGGATGAACCGTGATGCCTTGTGCACCAAATCGCTCTGCATCTAAAGCTACTTGAATTAAATTTGGAGTGTTTCCTCCGCGTGAATTACGGATCGTGGCAATTTTATTAATATTTACTGAGAGTTTTGTCATATTGATTATTTCTGGTACACTATAAAAAACGTTTTGCTAATTCAGGATCTGGTATTAAACAACTATCTGTTTTACCATACCATTTATAGCGGTTCTTTGCAATAAGATCATAAACCATGTTCCTAATGAATGCGGGAATAATAGTTAAACCAAATGCTATAGGAAATGGATTTTTTAAGTATTTTGCCAACCGCAAGGCTGCAGTAGATTTTAGATACGCTTTATTTTTTTCTATTAAAACCAGGCTTTCTATTTTAGAGGCATCGATGGAATAATAATTTAAAATTTCAATACCAACTTTTGACTGAAGAGATGTGAAATAAATTTCCTGTGTTTTTTCGTGCTTTAAAATAAACTGAACAGAAGAATGGCATAGATTACAATAGCCATCAAACAATAAAATAGTTTTATTTTTCAGAATATTATTCATTATGGTCTCACGGCAACAGAATAGGGATCAGATGCCACTTCTGTTTTTTTAGTTAATAATTCCATTGTATTCATTTTAAAATAATTTACAAATCCATTTCTTCCGCAAACTCCGGTATGATGAGGAGTAGGACCGTTCGTTAATATATTTCTGCTTGCAACTATCACATAACCATTTGTTTCATCCAAAGCTATTCCATGAGGTTGATAGCCGACAGCATAATTGTTTTTTTGATACGTATTCATGTCAATCACCGTCACGCATCCTTTTGCATTTGGTGCAGAATTGGGTTCATCGGGACAGGTAATGTATAGTTTATTTTTCGTAGCACTTTTAATAATTTCCGAAGGATATAAACCTGTTGGAATGCTTTGCAGCAAAATATCGCCTACTGTACTAAAGACTCTAACTTCATTTGATTTTTGGCAGGTTACAAAGTATTTGCTTCCGTCAGTAGAGAATATTATTTCATGAGGGTCGAGAGAAGATGTTTGATTTGATATACCGGATCCATCTAAGGTGATTTCATTGAATCCATTCAGGGCCGTATCTATTTTAAAAATGTAGTTACCGGTTTGACGCGTAATGTAGATGGTATCATTTGTTTTATTTAAGGCAATGCCATGTGCATCCGTAAAATTACCTCCACCAACATTATTAATCAATGTCATATTTTCAATATTTACAATTGCTAAACGGCTATTAGCCTGCCATGAAACACAATAGGCTCTTTTACCATCATCACTAATAGTGATGGTATTCCAGTTTTGGGTGGAACCAAGGCTAACCTGCGATACAAAACTGTCGTCTGATGCTTTAAATTTTTGAATAATATTATTAGCGACAAAAATAACATACCAATATTGTCCATCAGGAGACAACCTTATCATATGCGGGCTTTCGGCAACTCCAGGAATGTTGCCAACAGTAATATAACGTATGGGCAATTGAGTAGTCGCATCAAAAACTGTTACAACATCACAGCCTTGGTTTAATACATAATATTTTTTTCGTTTCAGATTATCAGACCACATGATATTTCCATTAATATCCGTAGCACCGTTATCAATCCAATTCTTTATTGTTTGAACTTCTTCTCTGCTTAAAGCAGAACCGTTTAACGGCATTTTGGGAACATTAATGGGGCCAAGGTCGCTATAGGTATTTATAAAATAACAGAGAGAAGAAAAATCGCTCCGATAGGGAATGATTGGAGAACCATTTCTAGAACCCTGGAATAAAGTAGAATATGAACTTAGGTCTAAGTCGGCCGCCCCTTTATAGCTGGCAGTGTTATGACAACCGGAAGTGGCACATTTGTAAGTGAATATTTTTCCTATTTCAGTAGGGTAATCTCCAAAAGTTGGCGGGGCAGAATCTTTGGTACAGGCAAACAGAAAAATAAAAAAAACTAACAGGCTGGTTACGCCCGTTGCTTTTTTTATGATTGTTTTTTTATTCATTGAATAAAGGTACAAAAGCCTTTCGGGATTATAAATATAAATTAGTTAAATCAGCTATAAGCAAGCCGCTCTTAATAATTGCATGTATTGCAATCCTTTTTGTCTTGCAAATGCAATGTTATGCTCGGGGATTTTCTCCGGATCGGGATACAAACTTAATGCTTTGGTTAAACTCTCTTCCCTTAAAATATGTAACATTGGATAAATAGATCGATTAGTGTAATTAGCAGGATCGTTTTCATCACTTCCTTCAAAACAGTAGTCCGGATGAAAACTCGCGATTTGAAAAATACCATCGTAATTTTCTTTGGTGATAAAACGTTCAGCCTTTTTGACCAGATCCAGATATTCATCAAAGTTTTTAAAATCATTAGAAAAAATAATAAAACTGGTTTCTGTTTCTGAATCATTTTCCAGTCTAATCAATTCTTTTTTCAAGGTTTCTAAAACATCATTAATTGTTGTTTCTGATTTGACAATATAATGAATACTGTTTTTTAAAATAACTTTTGCTGCAAACGGACAGAAGTTGCAATCAATTACTACTGATTTTATCCAGTTGATAGTTTGTTTTATGATTTTATCATCACTTAACATCATTTGATTTTAATTTATTTTGTTGCCGTTTTAATTTCCTTGCTTTACGAATCTCAATTTTAACTCTATGCCCCTGTGTTCCTCTTAAACTTTTTAATTTGCTTTCTCTTTTATTAAGGGCAATAAAATCAGGTTTAAATACCGAGGTTTCATCAATTGGTTTTAAATTGATATTTATTGGCAAAAGGGTGTCAATAATCGGAAGGAAATCAAGATCTAGTTTGAATTTTCTTTTAAATTGTTTCATGAAACTTGCCTGTGCGCAATGAGTTGCGAATGCAATAGTTTTAAATCCTAATTCCTTAGCCATTACATGAGAGTAATAAAGATTTTCAGTTGTATGTTCGGCTTTTATTTCTGTGAAAATATTCTCTTTTTTTATTCCAAGTTGAATTGCAAATAAACGCATGACTTCTGCTTCTAAGTAAGGACTGTGAACAGCGCCCCCTGAAAAGATAATGTTTTTTGCGTAATTGTTTTTATAAAGGAAATAAGCCCACTTGATACGATCAGCAAGCACTGTATTTACTTTACCAGAATCATGTGGGAAGCCCGGAACAATAATAACATCATAAGGTTTTTTTAAATTGGATTCTTCAAAACATTTTTTGGGATCAGCATAAAATAAATTATAGTAAGCATTACATCCGGTTAAAAATAATAAGCTGCACAAAAAAATAACTGATAAAATAATTTGTTTCATTGTATGCATGTATTTTAAAAGCTTTCCCATCTGTTCCAAAGCTAATTAATTTTAATAATTTAACTATATTAAAAATATAAATACCTTTAACTGTAATGAAATCAAAAGCACTTATTTATACCGACGGTTCCTGTCATACACAATTGTGCGTGGGAGCTTGGGCTGCAATTATTTTAGTAGATGATAAAAAAATAACTCTTAGTGGGAAAGAGTTTGATACAACCCATAACCGCATGGAAATACTGGCAGTTATTCATTCTATTCTACACGTGAAGAATAATTTCAATGAAACTAAGAGTATTCATATTGTTTCTGACAGTCAGTATGTGGTTGGATTAATGGGTCGGCGATCAAAATTTATAGCAGGTAAATTTCAAACAAAATCAGGAAACGACATTCGCAATAAAGACCTGGTAAAAGAATTCTTTGACCTTGTCTCTGTGATGGATGTTCGATTTGAGAAAATAAAAGCACATCAAAAAGCAACAGAGGTAATCAATTACAATATTGAAGCTGATAAGATTTGCAGGCAACTTGTAAGGGAATCGGTAAAAGAAAGAATGTAAAATTCAATTGTGATAAATGATCCTTTGAAAATCATTTGTTCTTTTTTCTTTTCAAAACCCAATAAATCCCTTTCACATTTGCTTTCCATTTCGGCAGCATAAAAATCATAATTATTTCTTCAATAAGGTTAAGACCGGTAATAATCGCAGCTACATAAAATAAGATATAGATTGGTTGCGTAAAAAAGAATAATAGAATAAAAAAAGATCCTTGTAAAATGGCGGCTATTTTAGCTAGATAGGTATGAAAATTCGTCATTTTTCTGTAACGGACAAAAGCCAAAACATTTTGGACAATAAATAATCCTAATAAAATCCCTAAAGGAATTATTTCTTCAATTATAAATTGATATTTAAAAATGATAACACCAATAATGGCTGCAATAATGGTTAGGTCATCACCTATTGAATCCAATTTTGAACCAAGTATGCTTGTTGCCTTAAAACGCCTCGTAAGATAGCCATCAATCAAATCTGTAAAGAAACTGAGTAAGAGCAGCCATTTAAATACATCCTGATTTTTGATAAATGCAAGATATGATAATAGTGGAGCGGCAATAATTCTATAAATTGTTATACTGTTTATTATTTTGTAACTAAGTGTATGCACGGTAATTAGTTATATTTTATTTAATTTAATAATAATCAGCTACACAAAGATCTTTTAATGGAGTTGCTGGAGCATACAAATTCGATCAATATTGGATTTGAGGAGATAAACGGTCACAAGTAGAAAACCGATGTTATTTATTATAACATGAATTATATAAACTTTCAAGACAATGAGTAAGAAGTAAAAACAAATTGGAAACGGATTTATTTAAATTGAAAAAGCCCTTAAAAATTAATTTAAGGGCTTTTAAAAACCGAAAACTGAAAGTTCCTGTGATCCCGCTGGGATTCGAACCCAGGGCCCATACATTAAAAGTGTATTGCTCTACCAGCTGAGCTACGGAATCATAATTATAAAGAACACTTATACCTTTTCGGGCTGCAAATATAGAAACCAATTTGTAACTAGCAAAACTTTTTTTATTATTTTTTTAATTTATTTTCTTAGCTTGTTTTTACTAGCGATTAGCCTTATTTTTATAATCACTTATGGATTTTACACCTCAGATAAATTTGTTAAAAGGATTTTGTACATTAAATTTTGGTGTATCCTCGGTTGATGCCGAATTGGTTTTTGGTAAGCCTGAAGAAATTCAAGTTTTAGACGACCCGATCCTTGAAACTTCCTGTACAGTTTATCATTATTGGGACTCTGGTTTTTCATTATTCTTTGATAATAAAAATTCAATGAAGTTTGGAAGTGTTGAAGTGGATAATGAAGATACATTATTGTTTGGAAAAAAATTGTTTTCTTTAAATGAAGAACAATTGATTTCTGTAATGAAAGAACATAGCTATGCTTTATCTGATACAGAAAAGCAGGAATGGGGTGAAAAACGTTTAAGCTTTGATGAGGCCGGCCTCGATTGTTATTTTGAAAATCAAAAACTGACTTCAATTAACTTTGGTGTTATAGACGAACCTGGTAACTTTGAGTTTTTACCAAATTAAAAAATCTGTTTTTAGATTTTAAATTGAATAATAGAAAAAATAAGAAATAACCTTTAATTATTAAAAAAGATATGCCTGGAACTGAATTGTTTGGCGCCGAAGAGCGTAAGGAAATTGAAGACGTGTTATCCACAGGAATTTTATTCCGTTTTAATCATGACGCACAACGTAACAATATTTGGAAAGCAAAAGATTTTGAAGCGGAAGCCAAAAAAATTACCGGTGCAAAATTTGCCTTGGCTGTATCTAATGGCTCAGCGGCTATCTTAGCTGCCTTAGCAGCAAGCGGCATTGGCGTTGGAGATGAAGTAATTTGTCCGCCATTCACATACATGGCAACTGTTGAAGCAGTTTTAATGCTTGGTGCACTGCCGGTATTTGCTGAGATTGACGAAACTTTATGTTTAAGTGCCGAAGGAATTAAAAATGTAATTACACCTAAAACAAAAGCTGTTTGTTTGGTTCACATGTGTGGTGGCAATGCTAATATGGATGAAATTATGGCAGTTGTAAAACAACATAATTTAATTTTAGTAGAAGATGCCGGGCAAGCGTTTGCCGCTTCATATAAAGGAACTGCTACTGGTTTATTTGGTAATGCAGGAGCTTATTCTTTCGATTTTTTTAAAATTGCAACAGCTGGTGAAGGTGGTATATTAGTAACAAATGATGAAGCAACGTATAAATTAGCTGATAGTTATTGCGATCACGGACACGATCACATAGGTAGCAACCGCGGAATGGAAAATCATCCAATTATTGGTTTTAATTACCGTATCTCTGAATTGCATGCGGCAGTTGGTGCAGCTCAAACACGCAAAGTACCTGCTATTCGAAATGCCAACTTAAAAAATAAAGCTTTTTTACAAAAAGAATTATCTAAAGTAGCAGGAATTAGCTTTTCTAAATTAGGTGACGATAATGGAGATTCAGGAACGTTTTTAAATATATTGATGCCTGATACTGAAACTGCTAAACGAACAGTTGATGAATTTAATAAAGCGGGTGTTGGCGGATTTAATTACTGGTACACAAACATGTATCACTTTATTAATCAATGGGAACACATCAAAGGACTAAAAACAGCATCTAAATTGGCAATTCAGGTTTTAGGTGCTCCTCAGGATTACAATAATTTAAATATTCCTAAAACTCAAGAAATTGTAGGTCGTTTAATCTCTTTTGGAATTCGTTGCACATGGACTGAAGAGGAAATGTCAGCACTGGCTGAAAAAATTTCTGCTGCTGCTGTTAAAGCAATGAAAACCGTTAAAGCTTAATTATGCTGCATAAGAATTTTAAGAATATTGATAAAGTTACTTACGGACGTGGTTCCTTTTCTCAGTTAGCTGAAACAGTTGAACCAATTCGTAAAGAAAATAAAAACTATTTTGTTTACATCGTTGATAATTATTTTAAAGGAAAACCTTTATCTAATAAGCTTCAAAATAAACCCGAAGATTTAATTTATTACATTGATGTTGATCCACACGAACCAACAACAGACCAAATTGACACGTTAAGAGACGAAATCATTGCTAAGAAAGGCTTACCAAGCGGTGTGATTGGAATTGGAGGTGGAAGCATCATGGATATTGCCAAAGCTTTATCATTGATGTTAACAAATGAAGGTTCTTCAACTTTATACCAGGGATTAAATTTAATTAAGAAAGCAGGTGTTTATCATTTAGGTGTACCTACGATTTCAGGGACAGGTGCTGAAGTTTCCATGACTGCCGTGTTAACAGGACCTGAAAAAAAATTGGGTTTGAAATGTGATTCCACTGTTTTCAATCAGGTCATCCTGGATCCTGAATTAATTGTTTCTGTGCCAACTGACTGGTGGTTTTACACAGGCATGGATACTTATATTCATTGCATCGAATCAGAAACAGGGATTCGTAACAATGCGTTTAGCCTTGCATACGGAGAACAATCTTTAAAGCTTTGTCGTGAAGTTTATTTAGGTGAGAATGCAGGAAGAACACCGGAGAATGATGATAAGCTCATGGTGGCTTCTTTAATGGGAGGCTTAAGTTTAACTTATAGTGAAGTTGGTGCTTGCCATGCAATCAGTTATGGTTTGTCGAAAATTTTAGGAACGCGTCATTGTTATGCCAACTGTATTATCTTTCAGCATTTGGGAGATATATATTTAAAAGGTCACAGCGAGTTCATGCAAATGATCGAAAAACATAACATTGTTCTTCCCCAGAATTTGAGCAAAGAGTGGAGTGAAGAAACCATTACGGCGATGGCCACAGTTTCTTATAATTTACCATTTATGTGGAACCACGCCTTTGGAGATAATTATAAGGAAATTGCCACGATGGATTATATTAAAGATTTATTCAGAAGATTGTAAAATGATAAACACTAAAACTGAATTATTACAATTAATAAAAACAAATGCAAATACTATAAAAAGTTTTGGTGTAGAAAAATTGATAAAGAATTTGCATCTGATTATTCTGAAATGGAATGGAGTAAAATGGCTGCTACTTGAAATATTATTATTCATAACTATACCGGAGTAGATTATGAAGTAGTGTGGGAAATTATAAAAAATGATATACCGGAATTGGAATTTCAAATTAAAAATATAATAAAAATAAAATGAGCAAAAAAATAGTAAAAGTAGGAGATATTGAATGCGGAAGTAAAGACCTTTTTTTGATCTCAGGGCCATGTGTGATTGAGGATGAATTGATCATGATGAAAACGGCCGAAAAACTAAGAGAAGTTCAGGAGCGTTTAAACATCAAAATTATTTACAAATCATCTTTCACAAAAGATAACCGTAGTAGTTTAAGTTATTATCAGGGTCCAGGATTAATTAAAGGTTGTGAGTTATTAGGAAAAATCAAAGCTCAGTTTGGCTTTCCGGTTTTAACAGATATTCATTCTCACGACCAGGCTGCAGCTGCAGCAGAAGTGTGTGATGTTCTACAAATTCCTGCGTATTTGTGTATGCAATCATCATTATTAGTGGCTTCTGCAAAAACAGGGAAAGTAATTAATATTAAACACGGACAGTTTTTAGCGCCTGATAATATGAAACACCCGGTTCAAAAATGTATTGATAGCGGTAATGATCAGGTGATTTTAACTGAGAGAGGGCATTCTTTTGGATATAACGATTTGATCGTTGACCCACGTGCATTTTTTCATATGAATAATATTGGTTATCCTGTTGTGTTTGATGTGACACATTGTGTTCGTAAATATGGTATTCCGAGTTCTGATAAAAAAGGCGGTGCTCGTGAGTTTCTACCTGTATTGGCAAGAGCCGGAGTAGCAAGTGGAATTGACGGTATGTTCATTGAAACACATCCTGAACCGGAAAAAGCTTTGTGTGATGCGGCTTCACAATTGTGTATATATGATTTGGAAGAATTTTTGAAGCCAATCATTGAATTACATAATGTAGAAGTTAAATACAGAGACTAATCTTTAAAAGAAAAAAAATATGAAACAGTTTATTTTTATTTTAATCGCAGGGTTCTTTTATACATCCGTATCAGCCCAAAGCCTTTATATCAAAGGGAGCAAAAAAGGCGAAATAGAATCTGACGGAGATGTTTACATTGGAGGTTCTCGTAAAGGCCAAATTGAATCTGATGGAGATGTTTATGTGAATGGCAGCAGAGTTGGACAAATAGAAGCAGACGGAGATATCTATAAAAATGGAAGTCGGGTAGGTCAGATTGAAAGTGATGGAGACGTTTATAAAAATGGTAGCCGTATTGGTCAGATAGAAGAAGATGGAGATATTTATTATAATGGAAGTAGAATTGGTGATTGTAAAGGGGTGAAAAAAGAGTGGGTAGCAGCAGTTGTTTTCTTTTTCTTTATAGAAGATTTAGCTTATTAAGAACTCTTGTACTTTTTAATTCTCCAAATCAATAATTAGTTAAATGATCGTATCAAGCATAGTAGCAACTTCATTAAATCATGCCATTGGTAAAGACAATCAATTGCTTTGGCATTTACCAGCCGACTTAAAATTTTTTAAAGCAACAACCATGGGGTGTCCTGTTATTATGGGGCGCAAAACATTTCAATCTATTGGTAGAACTTTACCAGGAAGAAAAAATGTAGTGATTACAAGAGATAAAACGTTTAACTCAGATAATCAATTTGATATTTTGGTAGTTGGAAGTTTAGATGAAGCTTTAGTTAAGTTACATGCAGAGAAAGAAGTGTTTATTATTGGAGGCGGAGAAATCTACCAACAATCAATGGATATAGTAGATACTATTTATTTGACTTTAGTTAATATTATGATAGATGCAGATGTGTATATTTCTGAAATTGATAAATCGAAATTTGATTTGGTATGGGAAGAAAAACATTTGGCTGACGAAAAAAATAAATTTGATTATACCTTTCAAAAATTCGAACGAAAATGAGTTCTATTAAATTAGAAAATATATTGTTTATTGATATTGAAACTGTTCCTGTTCATTATCAATACGGTTCTTTAAGTGAAACAGAAAAAGAACTTTGGGATAAGAAAATGTTTTATGCGAAGGATACTACTCCTGAGCAACAATATGCTAAAGCCGGCATATATGCTGAGTTTGCAAAGGTGGTATGCATTGGTTTAGGATTTATGAGTGACGGTAAATTCAGAACAAAAGCAATTGCCGGTGATAATGAACATGATGTTTTGACGGAATTCTCTAATTTATTGGAACAATTTTTTAATACCAAAGAACATTTTTTATGTGCGCATAATGGGAAAGAGTTTGATTTCCCGTTTCTTTGCCGCCGCTTATTGGTAAATAAACTTCCTTTGCCGAAATTATTGCAGTTACAGGGTTTCAAGCCATGGGAGGTAAAACACATTGATACAATGGAAATGTGGCGTTTTGGAGATATTAAGAATTTTACTTCGCTAAATTTATTAGCGCATGTATTCGGAATTCCTTCTCCAAAAGATGATATTGATGGAAGTCAAATAGCAAAAGTATATTATGAAGAAAAAAATATTGAACGAATTAAAACCTATTGTATAAAAGATGTAGTAACCTTGGCGAGAATATACCAGGCTTTAAGAGGACTAACTCCTTTAAGTGACAACGACATCGTTTATGCACAATAGTTTAAAATATTCTCTGCATTCTTTGCGCAGTATCTTTGCGAACTTTGCGGTTAAATAAAAACATATGATAAAAGAAAGAAGAATAGCAGTTGTAGGAAGTGGAAGTTGGGCAACTGCCATTGTAAAGATCCTATGCAATAATGTGGATAAGGTCAGTTGGTTTTTTAGGAACCAATCAGATATTGATCATATGAATAAATACGGGCATAATCCACGTTATTTAAGTTCTGTTAATTTTGATCAGAATAAGTTGATCTTGTCTTCTGATTTACTGGGAATGTTAACTCAAGCTGATATTATTATTTTAGCTGTTCCTTCTGCTTTTATTGATAATACCCTTAAAAATATTCCAACTGAAGTGTTTAAAGACAAAACTGTTTTTTCTGCTATTAAAGGAATTGTACCGGAATATAATTTAATAGTTGGAGAATACCTGAATACAGTTTATCAGGTTCCTTTAAATAATATTGGTGTCATCACAGGGCCTTGTCATGCAGAAGAAGTTGCCCTGGAAAAATTATCTTACCTAACTATCGCTTCCCGTGATATTGCAAAAGCAGATGAACTCTGCGAATACATGCGATGTCGCTATATCAAATGCTCGAGCAGCGATGATATTTATGGGACTGAATTATCAGCTGTTTTAAAAAATGTAATTGCTGTAGCCGGTGGTATTTGCCATGGCTTGGGATATGGTGATAATTTTTTATCCGTATTAGTAAGTAATGCTATTCAGGAAATTGATCGTTTTGTGGCTGCTGTGCATCCGATTGATAGGGATACTAAAGCTTCTGCGTATTTAGGTGATTTGTTGGTAACGGCTTATTCTCAATTCAGCCGTAATAGAATGTTTGGTACAATGTTAGGAAAAGGTTATAGCGTTAAACAGGCTCAACTGGAAATGAATATGATTGCTGAAGGTTATTATGCGGTAAAATGTGTGACCGAGATCAATAAAAAGTATAACGTTCACATGCCTATTACCAATGCCGTAAACAACATCATCTATAACAATAAAGACGCTAAGTTTGAAATGGAGTTGTTATCGGAGAAGTTGAGTTAGAGTTTTCTTTTCACTTTGTCCGCTAGCTAGTGAATTAGCATTACACCTTATACTGAGAAAGATACTTGTAATAGAAAAGTAAGAATTTTATTTTTGTTTCTTCTCAATCCCTTTCCATTCAAAGGTCTGTATCATATGAACAATATCTTTTCTTAAATATTCCACTACAATTTTCAGCGAATCAATATTAGGAACTACATTGAAATACAAGGCACCGCGCATAAAATGACGCGTGCTGTCTGTTAAATAAAACTGAACATTAGAGGCGGTGTTTCCTCCAATATCATATACTAATCCATACACTTTCGAATTGTCTCTTATAATAATCGTTTCATCCAATCCTGTAGCTTTTATCTGATGTTTAATAGCAAAATCACGGCTATCACTTAAAAAAGTATCCAGGTTATTGGTTACCTGTTTATAGCTTAAATGTATCTGTGCATTGTATTTTGGAAAGTTAATATTGATCCAGCAAGGATCTGCGCCTTTGTGTTTATCGTTATTAATAAAGGAATAAGTCGGGATCTCAAAACTGTAAGGGCAAAGACTATCGTACAAACGATAGGTTTTATCTGGAAAATCAATTCGCGGAAATCCTTTAGGCTTGGGAATAAATACTTCATCATCATCATCTCCGCACGAAACAAAGGCAATCGAAAAAATTATAATAAGTAATTTGAATACCGATTTAAAAGATTGCTTTATCATGAACACAAATTTAAGATTTTTAACCACATAGAAACATAGGGTTCTATACGCTAAAATAATTTTGAGGATAAATTATGAAGGAAGGGAATCATATTTGGAAAGCGAAGCTTTCCTGGGTTCAATAATATAAATTAGAAATTATTTCTAAGTGCCTCGGTGGTTAAAAAACTAAAACGGTAAACTGTCTTTCTTTCCAAGGTCATCGAAATTCACATTGGAGTCTTCATTTACATTTGGGTTTGGTGCATTGTTTTCTTTTCGTTGAAGTACTAAAAAAGATTCACCTACAACTTCTGTGATATTGCGTTTATTCCCGTCCTTATCAATCCATTGCCTCGTTTGCAGCTTTCCTTCCAGATAAACCTGGGTTCCTTTTTTTAAGAGCTTTTCAGCGCTTTCTGCCATACTTCTCCAAACAACGATGTTATGCCATTCGGTTTGTTCTATCTTATTCCCGCTTTTATCTTTATGAAATTCGCTGGTTGCGATGCTGAAGTTTGCACGGGCAATGTTTCCTTCCAAATATTTTAATTCCGGGTCTTTACCTAAGTTTCCTACTAAAATAACCTTGTTTATACCTGCCATGTCTCTAAAATTAAATTCTATTATTACGATACAAACTACGCAACTTTTTTTTATTTCTGCAACCAATTCATCTACTCAAAATCCATGTTTATAAGGCTTTTTCTATTTTTTTATACTTTATCATAAATTAATATTTTCAATTTCATAGAATGCGTATTTTTGTAATAATGAGTGACTATTTAAATGAATTGAATCCTGTGCAGCGCATGGCTGCCGAAAACACAGAAGGGCCTGTAATGATCATTGCGGGTGCCGGTTCTGGAAAAACACGTGTACTGACGTATCGCATTGCTCATATCATGGAGAAAGGCAATGATGCTTTTAATATTTTATCCTTAACCTTTACCAATAAAGCGGCTCGTGAAATGAAAGATCGTATTGGTAGAATAGTGGGAAATAAAGAAGCTAAAAATCTTTGGATGGGAACGTTCCACTCGATCTTTGCCAAGATTCTTCGTTTTGAAGGTGAAAAACTTGGGTATCCATCCAACTTCACCATTTATGATACTGACGATAGCAAAAGTGTAATCAAAGATATTTTAAAGCAATTAAACCTGGATGATAAAATCTATAAACCATCCTTGGTTTTAAATCGTATTTCGTCTGCCAAAAATAGTCTGATCTCTCCTCACCAATACGCTAATAATCCTATCACACAGGCAGAAGACAGAGCGTCCAACAAACCTTTATTAGGACAAGTTTATATTGCTTATCAAAAGAGAAATTTTAAATCAGGCGCCATGGATTTTGACGATCTGTTGTTTAATACCAATGTTCTCCTAAGAGATTTTCCGGAGGTGCTGATCAAGTACCAAAGTAAATTCAAATACATACTGGTGGATGAGTACCAGGATACGAATTTTTCCCAATACGTTATTGTTAAACAATTGGCCGCCCGTTTTCAGAATATTTGTGTAGTCGGTGATGATGCTCAAAGTATTTATTCGTTCCGTGGTGCTAATATTCAAAACATCCTGAACTTTGAAAAAGATTATCCGGATTTGAAAACATTTAAGCTCGAACAAAATTACAGGAGTACACAGAATATTGTAAAAGCTGCCAGTGCTGTTATTGCGATCAATAAAGATCAATTTAAAAAAAATATTTATACGGAAAATGAAGAAGGTGAAAAAATAAGAATCATAAAGTCCAATACAGATAATGAAGAAGGACAAAAAGTAGCCGCTTCAATTTATGAAACTCATTATACTCAACAGGCGCGTTATAAAGATTTTGCAATTTTATATAGAACTAACGCACAATCACGGTCTTTTGAAGAGGCGATGCGAAAATTGAATATTCCTTATAAAATATACGGCGGTGTTTCTTTTTACCAGCGGAAAGAGATAAAGGATGTACTGTCTTATTTTCGTTTATCGATCAATCATAATGATGATGAATCTTTAAAGCGGATCATTAATTATCCAACCAGGGGCATAGGGCAGACAACCATTGATAAAGTAATGCTTGCAGCCATGGAGCATGATATTAGCATGTGGCAGGTATTGGATAACTTGAAGGACTTTAACATTGGAATTAATAGCGGAACAGCTTTAAAAATAAATGAGTTCATCACGATGGTTAAAACATTCTCGATGATGATCCCTTACAAAGATGCTTTTGAAAGTGCTAATCATATTGCTGTTACCAGTGGTGTGGTAAAAGATTTGTATCATGATAAAACTCCAGAAGGCGTTAGCCGTTATGAAAACATCCAGGAATTATTAAATGGTATTAAGGATTTTGTGGAGCAGGAAAGAACCCCACAGGAAGAAGAATTAAAGGAAGCCATTTTTCAAAATACAGGCGAGGTTGATCCTGTTGAGTTATTTGATTCCGGGGAAAGAACATCCGAACTAAAAACGCTCGACGAGTTCATGCAGGAAATTACACTGTTAACGGATGTTGATAAGGAAAGTGATGACGAGAAAAATTCGGACAAGGTTTCGATGATGACTATTCATGCGTCTAAAGGATTGGAATTTCCTTATGTTCATATAGTTGGATTGGAAGAAAATTTATTCCCTTCCCAAATGGCACTTAACAGCCGCAGTGAACTGGAAGAAGAACGCCGTTTGTTTTATGTTGCCATTACCCGTGCAGAAAAGAAAGCTACCATTAGTTTTGCGACGACACGTTATCGCTTTGGAAATATTATTTACTGCGAGCCAAGCAGGTTCATTGATGAACTGGATGAAAGTTGTGTGGATTATCCAAGAGAGCCTGAAAGAAATAAATTTAGTGATGATGCTTTTGTTAGGCCACCAAGACCATTTCAAAAGCCAATGGAATCTATCGATTACAGGACAAAGGATATTGGACTGGATAAAGCGCTACCAAAACCAATTAATTTTTCACCACCAAAAAAATTAATTCCCTTGGCTAAACGCATGGCTGCAACGAACAATCTTACTGATAACAGCGCAAATGCAAATTTGAGAGTGGGAAGTGTTGTGGAACATGAAAAGTTTGGTATAGGTGAAATCACAGCTATTGAGGGTGTGTATCCTGAAGCAAAAGCAGCAATTCAATTCCGTAATTCCGGTGAGAGAAATCTGTTGTTAAAATACGCGAAGTTGAAGGTGGTTATTTAGCTTTTAACTTTTCAGTTTTATTTTCTAATCTTTAAAGTATGTTTTTTGTTTAATTGGTTAAGCAGCTAATTATATTTTACTTTATTAATATTATGTGTGACATAAAGTTGTAATATTATCGCTGTTTTATATAATGCGTTTTGCATGATGCTTTATCATCTTTGATTTATTATTAACCTAATATTAAAAAATCAGAATATGAAAGCAGTAAAAAAAGATCAAATTAGCAAAAGCACTAAAACAGGTCATTCAAAAAGCCAGGAAAGTTTAACCAAAGGAGGAAGAAACAATGATATGGGGGTTTCAAAGAAAACTTCTACCACTGATGGCGGTTCAAAAACGGATAAGACGCGGAGAAAATAATTCAATTCATTTCTAACAGTTATAAATAGTAATCATGAACGAAAATAAAAATAATGATCCGAAAGTCGATCCAAAAAATAATCCTAATCAGAAGAAAGAACCCACTATAAATAAGGGTTCAAAAAATCCTGATACCGATCAACAGCCGACTGATAAAACTGATAATGAGGACGAAATAGAAAATCCTGATAAGAATAGAGAGCATGATGACACAGATCATGAGCACGATTACAAAACACCTGCGGATAATTCATTCAATCAGAAAAGTAGCACGACTCAGAAAAAAACTAATGGGAAATAACTTTAAACAATAAGTAATCTTATTTTAAATTGTTGACTAATTAAATGAATTCATTTCTAAAAGATTTGAATTCATTTTTTTTAAGGTTTTTCAAGCAGATATTTATTAAAACTATTTATTTGTTTTATACAGAATTTTAAGAATGCCTTTCCGGTGAAACTATAATCAGGTTAGTTACTCCGTTTACTCCATTAATATCCTTTGCAAGTAATTCTGCCTTTGTTCGCTTAAACTCCTGATCTACCTTGCCTTCCAAGGTAATCCAACCGTCTTCAACAGTGATTTTTATTTTTGATTCATCAATTGAACTGTTCCACTTAATGATGTTTGATACGGATTTTTTTACCTCAAAATCTACCTTTTTGGTATTTCCAATAATTTGAATTTCTCTATTACCGCTGCCTGAATATTTTATATGGTTATTAGTAATTTCCAGGTTAATATTTTTGTCATTAGGATTAACGCCCCATGGAATCATTTTTTTGATGTCCGGGTGAAATTTCGAATTTGCTTTCATAGTTTTTTGAAATAAAAATTGGTTATGCAATGCTTAACTATAAAGTTATATCGCAAAATAAGTGTCTGCTGAAGTATTAGGTAAAAAAGGTGAAATTAAAGGTATTCCTAGGTTTTGTAATGCCAGTTTTTTTGATCGTCCATTTTATAAAGAAAAGTATAAACTAATTTACAAGTATCCCCTATATGAAAGTGATAAATATAAATTTTAGAGAAATGAAGTTAAAGCAATTATTTATAAGTGGGTCTGTTTACACTGTTTCCTAATGCTTTGCCATAACCAGGACTCGTATTAAAACGCAGACTAAACTCTAGACCGCCTTTTGCTTTAGATACACCTGCTAATTGAGAAGTATTAAGATCGTAGCTTACAGTGAAAGCATATTTGTCATATTGAAATAGTAAACTTGGAATAAAGGCATCACCTACACGGTAAAAAGCTCCAATTGCTATAGCACATGGTTTTTTTATCCCGGTATAAACAGATTGATCTTGGATAATATATTTAAACATGCAGCCAACATTTGTTTCTTGAGAAGGGCCTTGTCTTGAATATAAAAAACTTGGAACAATAGCCATACCTGCGTTTTTAATCCCAATATCAAAATTTGAATGCAGAATGAATTTTGTAAATTGTTTATCACCGCTATTCACAAAAGAATAGGTTGGCATATTATAGTGAAAGGCAGAAAAACCAATATCAAATTTTGTCCCATCCTGGGCACTGATAAAGTGTTCGCTTTTTGCGTAATGATAAGCAAGACCACCAACAAAATCTGCCTGGACAAAAGAACTTTTTGGTATTTTTTCGCCTGATGCTATTGCTGCGTCATAAGTGGATCCGTTGTATTGACTTTCCCATTGTAACTTTGAAGGATTAATCGTTCTGTAATTAATTCCTCCACCTAAACCGGCAGATAGTTTTGTAAATTTCCCTGTTTTTAAAATGACGTTAAACCCTAAATTAACTAATAAAGAACCAAGCCCTGCATCACCGGCTTTATCATTATAGATGCTAAGGGACATTCCTGTATAAGCTTTTTTTAGTTTTAAATGTTTCAGTGCTCGTTCAATACTTATCCCATAAGTTTGAAAAGGACTGGTAACACTGGCCCATTGATTTTTGTAATTAGCAATGATCCTGGTGTCAAAAGCTGTACAACTCATAGCAGGATTTAAAAGAACCGGTGTTTCATTAAATTGCGAGAAATGAATATCCTGAGCCTTTCCAAAAAGAGGAATGATTATAAAAGCTAAAATTATTTTTTTCATTTTTAATACTGTTTTCATGTGATTAAGTCAATATTTTTTTTATCGTATCAGGGTAATATTGCCTTTGAGTTTAAAAGATTGCCCATCTATCGAAACTCCATCTGCTTTATAAACGAAAACACCAGTGTCCATTTTTTGTCCCCTGAAGGTTCCATCCCAGCCATCAGACATAGAAGAAGTTTCAAAAACTTTCTCACCCCATCTGCTGAATATTTGTAGGTTGAAAGTTGAGATACAACGGCCATGAACATTGATCATATCATTCAATCCATCACCATTTGGTGAAAATACATTTGGTATAAAGAAGTCACCGCAATTTACATCCACAATAACAGTTACCGTATCCTGCACCTTACAATATTTTGAATTAGATGCAACTACAATATATTGAGTAGTGAGTGTTGGCTGAACTATAGTATTTGAACAGGTTGGGCAAACAATTGATCCGTTAATATTTGGCGACCAGGAATAATTTAAACTACCACTGGCATAAACCTCTGCATGTTCACCTATATTAATTGTGGTATCTCCGTTTACAATCAATATAGGAAAATCAAACACTGTGATGTAATTGGCTTTTACGGCTGTATCAATACCACAATTATTAGAGACGATTAAAGTAACAGAAAAATTTCCGGCAGATGGATAACATGCTTCTGGAGTAACGCCTACAGACGATGTTCCTATTCCACTTTGGTAATACCATTTATGAGTAATTGGCGAACTTCCGGTGGTTGTTGAACTAAAAGTCACACAACCTCCCGTACAAATGGTATCATTATTTAGTGTTTTGAAATTTCCAATTGGAGGCGTTCTTACTAATAATTGAATAGTGTTGGTTGCAGCACATATACCATTTGAAATAGTAACGGTGTAAATTACAGTTGCAGTTGTTGGTGGTAAAGCTATTACACTGGAAGTATTGGTTGCTCCCTGTATTGCTGTTACAGGTTGCCACGTATAAGAAAGCCCTGTTGATGCAACTGCAGATATTGTTGTGGTATTGGTTAAACATACAGATGGGCTGCCGGCAACCAATGCCGAATTAATAACAGGCAATACCGTGACAGTAACCACAGCCGGAACAGCAAAACATCCATTGACAGTTTTTCCAATAACAGTATAATTAGTTGTTGTGGTTGGAGATACGCTAACCGTGTCATTTGTCATTGATCCCGGAGCCCATGTATAGGTGCTGGCGCCGGATGCCGTTAAAGTTGAACTTCCGCCAATACAGATAACAGAATTACTTGATGTTGCTGTAATGGTACTGAGCACCGGAACCGTTATGGTAATTGTTTTAGTGGATATACATCCGCTCGTATTTCCGGTCACGGTGTAGATTGTTGTCGCACTTGGTGTTGCCGTTACTACAGCGCCCATCGCTGAGCTAAGGTCGGTTGCCGGCGACCAGGAATAATTAGTAGCACCGCTTCCTGCTAGAGATACAGGAGCTACACCAAAGCAATAATAAGTAGAACTGGAAGTAACGTTTGTTGTTAATGAAATTACAGATACGGTTGTTGTCGCAGAGTTAACACATATACCGTTAGATCCAACTACAGTATAGTTAGAAGTTGATATTGGAGTAACACTTAAGGTTGATCCGGTGCTGAATCCCGGGGACCACGTATAATTAGTAGCTCCGCCTGCAGTTAAGGTTGATCCAAAACCTAAACATACACTAGGACTTGAAGGTGAAATAGTTATTGTTAGGGTTGGGGAAATACTTACTGTGGCAACTGCTTGCGCTGTACATGCTCCTGTTCCTGCTAATACAGTATAAGTTGTGGTAGTTGTAGGTGTTACAGTAACATTTCCTGAAGGACCAGGAGGAGTTCCTGTACTTGCTGTCCAAGAAAATGGACCTGCATTACCTGAAGCAGTTAAACCAACGGATTGTCCGTTACAAACAATAGTTCCTGAAGGAGTAATATTTACGGATAAGGAAGGAGAAATAGAAACAGTGGCAACTGCCTGAGCAGTACAAGCACCCGTACCTGAAAGAACAGTATAAGTTGTGGTTGCACCCGGTGTAATGGTTACCGTACCTGCGCTTGGAGGATTTGATCCTGTACTGGCGGTCCAGTTATATGGACCTGTACCGTTTGTTGTTAACGAAACATTTTCCCCTAGACAAATAGTGGTGTTAGAAGGTGTAATATTTATTGATAGCGTTGGAGCAATAGAAACAGTGGCAACTGCTTGAGCAGTGCAAGCGCCAGTCCCTGATAATACAGTATATGTTGTAGTTGCTGCCGGTGTAACGGTTACCGTACCTGCGCTTGGTGGATTTGCCCCAGTACTGGCCGTCCAGGTAAAAGGACCAGATCCGGTAGATGATAATGATGTACTCGCCCCAAGGCAAATAGTCGTATTAGAAGGAGTAATATTAATAGTAAGAGCAGGTGCAATAGAAACAGTTGCTACCGCCTGAGCTGTACAAGCTCCTGTTCCGGAAAGAACAGTGTAAGTTGTTGTGGATCCTGGTGTTACTGTTACATTAGCTAAACTGGGAGGATTTGCACCTGTGCTCGCTGTCCATGTAAATGGACCGGCACCCGTTGAGGATAAACCAACACTTTCTCCGAGACAAATAACTGTACTGGACGGGGTAATATTGATAGATAATGTAGGAGCAATTGAAACTGTTGCAACCGCTTGCGCTGTACATGCTCCTGTTCCGGAAAGTACGGTATAGGTTGTATTGGATGAAGGAGAAACAGTAACATTAGCTGCACTGGCAGGGTTTGCACCTGTGCTTGCTGTCCAGGTAAATGGACCGGCACCCGTTGAGGATAAACCAACACTTGCCCCTAAACATATAGTGGTATTTGAAGGAGTAATATTTATGGTCGGTATTGTACCTATTGAAACTGTTGCGACAGCTGTTGCTGTACAAGTTCCTGTTCCGGATAAAACTGTATAAGTAGTTGTAGAGCTTGGGGTAACTGTTACATTTGCTGCGCTCGCCGGGTTTGCGCCAGTACTAGCAGTCCAGGTAAAAGGACCCGTGCCACTTGCAGAAAGAGCCTGGCTTTGCCCAACACATATTGTTGATAAAGAGGGAGTAATAGTTATGGAAGAAGGAGGAGATACTGTAACTGTTATAACTGAATTACTCACACATGCACCTACAGTATTAGTCACCGAATAAGTTGTTGTTACCGTAGGACTTGAAACTGTTACAGAATTTGTGGTAGTACTAAGACTGGCACCAGGTGACCAGGAATAAGTTCCAGAACTACCGTTTGCCGTTAATGTAACACTTTGTCCGGAACAGATTGAACCAGAAGGGCTTTGGGAAACTGGAAGAGCAGGAGGAGGTGTTATAGTAACCACAGTTGTTTTTGTTAATGGAACGCCCGGACAAGTATTGATATCCGAATACAATAAGGTATAAGTTGTTGAAGCAGTTGGATTGGCTGTGACCACAGTTCCTGTTGTTGCCGTTAATCCTCCGGAAGGAGGGGCTGACCAAGTATATGTTCCTGATGCAATTCCCCCCGCTGCTGTAAGGGTAACTGTTTGAGGGCCACAAATTGTAGAAGGGGAAGGGGTTGCTGTTATAGTTGGTGAGTTTAAACAAGATAAACCATTTACATCTAAAAATACGGCAGAATCAAAAGAACCATCACCATCATCCCAAACACCTATAGTCATAGTATAGGTTGAGCATGGCACAACGGCTGCTGAGGCCGATAAAATAGTTGTTTTTCCATCATATTCCAAACCCGGTGGGGCAGAAACATAATAGGCTGGGTTGGTGGTTGCATTTACATTATTAATTGATACCGGAGTTGTAGTCCCAGGAATCAAAGCAATATTTGAGTTGCTATAGGCGGGTCCAGATGGGTTTGGCCCACTAATTATAAATCCAAAAACATCGTTGAAGGATGTTCCTACGTACTCGGGATATTCTTCAGAAGCAAATACATAATTAATGCTTAGTGTATTACAGCTTGGCGTAATTAAAAAATTAATATAACAACCATCATAAGTTGTGCCGCTGGCTAAACTATTTCCTAAGGTAGAACCGGGGGCTGATGAATTGTAACTGAGATTATTAGAAGTAGTATTAGGACTAGGACCAGCAACATTAGATGCAGTGCCTGTAGTTAATAATATACCTGAATTTAAGTTAGCTCCTCCTAAGGCTGCAGCACCATTCGAAAAGAGAGCATAAGCCCCGGTAGGGCATGTAAGTGTTAAGCCAGTAACTACAACTCCGTTCCCTTGCAACGCCGCCTGCATTTGCGCAATTGTAGGATTTACAGAGGTAGTAATTTGTCCGTAAAATTTTGTAAACAAAAAGGAAAGGACAATAAAAAGTAATATTTTTCTCATAAACGTTTTTTAAAACCTGTTAACAATTTTTAAATATAAAAAAAGGAGATTATTAATGCAAGTTTTTTACTCTTTAATCTATTAAAACAGGTCTTTCGGCTAGGGAATAAATTCACATCTGATTTTGAAAATTATTTTAGCTTAAAATCGTATCTTCGCCAAAATTTAGCAATCATGATCCGTTTAGGAAAAACAAATACATTAACCATTTTAAGACAAACCCCTCCCGGCATGTTTTTGGGCGATGACGAAAATGAAGTGGTTTTATTACCCAATAAGTGTATTGAACCAGGATTTGAAGTTGGCCAGCAAATAGATGTATTTATTTACAGGGATTCTGAAGATCGGTTAATCGCAACCAGGTTAAAGCCATTTGTAGAAGTTGATCATTTTGCCTATTTAAATGTTTCTGAAGTTTCTAAAGTAGGAGCCTTTATGGATTGGGGCTTAGAAAAAGATTTGTTTGTTCCTTTTAAAGAACAAAAACAAAAAATGATCGAAGGACATAGTTATGTGGTATATATTTACATTGATGAATTAACTGAACGTATTGTTGCTTCCAGTAAGATCAATAAATTTATAAGTAATGAAGTTTTACAGGTAGAGCAGGGGGAAGAAGTTGATTTGTTAGTTTATAATGAAACAGATCTTGGATTCACTTGTGTTATCAATGAAACGCATAAAGGCCTGATTTATCACAATGATATTTTTACTGACCTGGCTGTGGGCGATCAAACCAAAGGTTATATCAAACTGATAAGAGAAGGAAATTTAATTGATTTAAGTTTACAAAACTTAGGCTTTAAAAATGTTCTTTCATCCACCGAAAAAATACTGGAATACTTAAATGCTCATGATGGCTATTTAGAATTAACTGATAAAAGTTCTCCAGATCTTATCGAACGAAGGTTTGATATGAGCAAGTCTACTTTCAAAAAATCAATTGGTGTTTTGTATCGCCAACGTAAAGTTACTTTGCATGGTGATGGGGTAAGACTGGCAGAAAATAAAGACACAGAAAAGATTATAGAAAAATAATTTTTTTACTCATTCAAATGAACAAGGTCGTTTTTGGTAAAGATCCTTACAGGATAAATTGCTGCTAAAAAGCCTATTCCCATTACAACACCAAGTACCCAAAAAAAATCTTTGATCTCCATTTTTATAGGATAGTAAGCTATAACTGATTGGTCATCAAAAGTTACCAAATGAAACTGCTGTTGAAGGATACAAACAATAGTTCCGATCAAAAGGCCTGTTAATGCACCACCTGATGTGATTAGAAATCCTTCCTGCATGAAAATATTCTGAATAAGTTTTTGATCAGCACCAAGGTTGTACAATGTTTTAATATCTTTTTTCTTTTCAATAATTAACATAGTTAAAGCACCAATAATATTGAAAGTGGCAATAACTAAAATGAAAGCTAAAATTAAAAAGGTCCAAAGTTTTTCTGTTTCTAGTGTCTTGAACAGAACGTCATTTACCTGGTATCGGTTTTTTATAATGTAACCGGAGCCTAATTTTTCCTGTAATTGTTTCTGAATGCTATTTAATTGATCTTTATTTTTAACACTTAATTCTATAATTGAAAATGCGTCCTGACAATCAAATAACTGTTGCGCTGCTTTTAGATCAACTAATACATATTTGTAATCAAAATCATCGTTCAGGGAAAAAATACCGGCCGGACTAATAGTTATTTTATTAAAAGCATCTTCCGGGTTTATGCTTTCCACTTTGCCACGAACCGGCGCATAAATTGAAATCGGAGAAATGAAATCATTAATGTTAATGTCAAGGCGGTTTGCAATCCCTCTCCCAAATACACCGTAATATTGATTGTTATAGATGAACCGATAAACACCGTCAACTACCACTGTGTCAAAATGGGTCAGATTTTTAAAGTCATCATCTACTCCTTTTATGGTAACAATTGCCTGCTTGTCATCTATTTTCATTAAAGCATTTTCTTCGATAGAGTAGGATATACCATTAATTCCCTCAACCGAATTTATTTTTTCAGTCAGTTCTTTTTTTTCAGTCATGTACTTTGAATCGGTTGCAGTGATTTTCAGATCAGGCTCAATGGCGTGATATAAATCTGCCACCACAGAGGTTAAACCGTTCATGGCAGAAAGAACAATAATAAGTGCGGCCGTAGTTACTGCAATAGCCACAATGCTAATCCAGGAAATAACATTAATGGCGTTATTTGATTTTTTTGAAATTAAATAACGTTTTGCTATGAAAAAAGAAAGGTTCAAATTGTAGTTAAGCTAGTAAGGTAAAATTAGAAACTTTTAAGTTCTAATAAAATATATAATTCATGTTTTGAAAGATATCATATAATGGCCAATATGATTTATAAACAGTATTCTTTTTTTGTCTACATTTGATAAACTCTAAAAATTTATTATATGAAAAAAACTCTACTTTTATCTGCTTTATTAATTAGCAGTTTATCACAATTAAATGCACAATGTGCTATAACGCCGGGTTGTTCAACTGCTACTAATGGCTACTGTACAACTCCTGCTGCTGCAACTCCTTTGCCGAACGCTTCTGAATTAACACCCTATAATACAGTTATCCAAGTAAGTATAGGAACTAGCACTGTTGCAACAATCTATGATTTTACAATCACTTCTTTTACAGGGTTACCTGCAGGACTTAGTTACTCTACTAATCCTACAAATGGTGTGATACCGGCAAACTCTAACGGATGTATTTTAATTGCTGGTACTCCTACTGCTGGTTCCGCAGGAAGTTATACAGCAACTGCAAATATTACTGCCAACACAAACTTTGGTCCTTTTCCTAGTACCGCAACCTGGCCATTAACCGTAACAGGTGGTGTTGGTATCAAATCTTATTCTATAGCAAATATGATAATCGCACCAAATCCTGCAACATCTGAATTGATAATTTCTGCAGACTTCCATTTTGCTAAAATTCAGATCATTGATGCTTTAGGTAAAATAGTAATCTCTCATGATGCTAATTACGCTTCTCAAACAATCATTGATGTGCATAATTTAAGTAAAGGTGTCTATTTTTTGCAAGCAAACGATGGTAGCAAATTAATTACCCGTAAATTCATTAAGGATTAGTGAATTTTTAATTTCATTTAAAAAGCCCTGTATTAAATAAGAATACAGGGCTTTTTGTTATTATAATCTAAATTTTAAATAGGTTTATCAAACAGGGCATTAATTTTTTCCGCATAATCGTAAGAGTCATCAATAAAAAAGTGTAATTCAGGTACTACACGAACTTGTTTACCAATACTAAATCCAAGGATTTTTCGAATATGTTGCTTTTGATCGTTGATGGATTTAAATAAAGCATCAATATCCTGAGTTGCCATAATACTTAAATAGATTTTAGCAGAGCTTAAATCAGAACTAACTCTAACAATGGTAACGGTAATAAAGCCATTATTAAACATTGTTTTAGCATTTGCCCTAAAAATTTCTGCTAACTCTTTTTGTAATAATTTGGCAACTTTACTTTGTCTAACGCTTTCCATTGGGTAAAGGTAATGATTTTATTTTATTTTTATAGGCCTGTTTAGATCCTGATCTCAATAATTGTTACCCCGCAACAAGCGGGATTCAATTATCAGCCATTCGCTAAATACGAATACCGATAATTGTAACATCATCTACCTGCTCAAGTTGTCCTTTCCAATTTATGAAACGTTGTTTTATTATTTCTTCCTGTTCCGTTAAACTGCTATTTTGAATAGATAACAACATCTCTTTTAATTGTTTGTATTTAAACTTTTTACCTTTCGGCCCCCCAAACTGATCTGCATAACCATCGGTTAGTGTGTAAATAACGTCTTCCTTTTGCAGATCGATACAATATTGTTTGAAGGGTTTTAAATCACTGCCATAGATTCCTACCGGCTGTTTGTCTCCTTTGTATTCTTCTAATAGATAACCGAGTTCTTTTTTTCTGATCAGGTAAAAACTATGATTAGCTGCTGCATATTGCAGAGTGAGTTGTTTTTTATCAATCACACAAATGGTCATATCCATACCATCCTGCTGCTCTCCTGATAATCCTTTTTGCCTTAATGCTGTAATTACTTTTTTTCTTAACCGACTTAGTATTAAAGCGGGTTCAGTGAGATCATGTTCATTAATAATTTCGTTTAATAGAGAAACACCTAGCATGCTCATAAATCCTCCCGGAACTCCATGTCCGGTGCAGTCTCCCGTTGCAAAAATAATTTTGTCATTCTTTTTAGTGATCCAAAAAAAGTCACCACTGATAATATCCTTTGGTTCAAACAACACAAAGGAGTCATTGAAGTAGGTCATAAATTCATGCTTCAAGGGCATCATAGCCGTTTGTATTTTCTGCGCATAGCGTATACTATCAGTAATCTCCTTATTTTTTTGATGAATGGTGTTGTTCTGTGTTTCAATTATATCCGATTTTTCAAGCAATTGAAAGTTTTTTAAATTCAAATCTGAGTTTAAGTATTGCAGCTGTTTTTCTGATCGCAATTTCAAATGGTATTGCCAAATTCCAAACACTAAAAGTGATGAAAGTATAATAATTCCAAAAACGGTGAAAAGAATTATGTTCTTTTGTTTCCTGCTTTCAGCATCTGTTTCCGCCAGCTTTTTAGCCACTGCTAATTTTTGAAATTCCTGTTTTTTATCAAAACTAAACTCCAGTTCTTTTCTTACAATCTCTTTTGTTTTATCAATATTATATAAGCTGTCTCTTAATACAATATATTGTTTATAATGGTATAAGGCTTTGTCGGTATTGTTCAGCTTATCATATGTATTGCTTAATACCTGGTGAGCATCTTTAATTAAATAAGGTAGCTTTAGTTTTAACCCTGCGTTTAACGCATCTGTTCCATTTTTAACAGCTTCCTTTAATTGATGTTGATTATAATTAATCTGTGATAAGACTAGCGTGGCTGAAACTTGTCCTTCTTCGTCACCAATCAGTTTTCTAATCGTAATACTACTGTCCAAATGCTTAATGGCATCTTCATACCGTTTGGTGTAATTATAATTCTTAGCAATATTTTCATGCACTTCTGCAATCCTATTTTTGATATTAACCTGTTTGCTTATTAATAAAGCTAAAAAATGATAGGACAATGCTTTTTCATATTCTCCCTTTTCTTGGTAAATTTCTCCAAGGTTTGTTAATCGGCCCGACACGCATTGCAGGTCATTAATCTCTCTGCAAATGTCAAGACTTTTTAATTCGGAGGCCAGCGCTTTATCCGATTCCCCAATATCAATATAGATCTTGTATAAACTGAGGTAAGAATTTGCCAAGCCGCGTTTATCTCCATTCTTCTCTCGAAGGGAGATGCTTTTTTGAATGTATTCGATACCCTGCATATAGTCGCCAAGGTGCGAATAGGTCGAACCTAAAAACGAATATCCTGCTGCTAATCCTAATTCATCCCCTATCTCATCACGAATGATTATACTTTTTAAAAGTAGTTCTTTGCTTTTTAGATAGATTCCTTTATCACTATAGATAGAACCCAATAAGTAATAGCATCCGGCTAAACCATTCAGATCATGAATGGCAGTTGCCCTTGTGACGTTTTCATTAAGAATTTTTTCTGATTGATCAAATTCATTTAAGGCGCTTAATGCTTTCGCTTTAATGTTGAATGCTTTTACAATGTATCGGTTGTCTTTGTCTAAAGTTGAAAGAATAAAAACGATTGAATCTGCTAATGAAACAGAAGTTTCGTATTTACTTTCGTTATAATAAATAGTGGCTTCGTAAGATAATAAAGCCGAGTAGGCTAGACTTGATTTTGATACCCCTGATTTTAAGTGGTAAATTTCTGTTTTGGAATCTTTATAGTTTCCGGCAATTGTAAGATCAAAGATCTTTGAAAGGCCTTCATTCATACCCTTGTCAGTTTTAAAATAAAAATTGATCAGCCATTCTTTTTCGCCGCTAACTGTTTTTGTTTGAGAAAAACAATAGCTACTCAAAAAAAACCATATGACAATAATTGCTTTCAGGTTATTAGATCTAAAGCAATGATTCAACAGGTGTACAAACATTATTCTCGCACACGTAACATTTCAATTTATCCTTAAATACAGAAGACTTATAAATCGATTTTCCAAGAAGCATTCTCAAACATTCCTGCACACCTTCAATAATACTAGGGTGCGGATGCATCATATCTGCTAATTCGCGGATGCCTTGGTTGGTATGTATTAAGTAGGCAACAGCCTGAATTGCTGAACTGGCATGTTCTCCTACCACACGCATTCCTAAAATGCGCATCCCGTTATCATTAGTGACAATAATCTTAAAAAAACCATTTGTTTGGCGCATGGCAATGGCCCGGGCGTTAGTGCTAAAATCTAGTTTCACCACTTTATGTGGTATGCCTTTTCTGTCGCAATCCTGCGGGCTTAATCCCACACTTGCTACTTCGGGATTTAAAAACATAATAGTTGAAATATTTTCATAATCCAAAGGTTTAATGGTGGGACCAAACATACGAACAACAGCATGCCTGGCTTCCCTTTCTCCCACATTTACCAGTGCCATTGCTGTGGTTACGTCGCCGGCAACATAAATATTTGATATGTTAGTTTGTGTATCGTCGTTGGCAATACTACCTCTTTCATTTAATTTTACTCCCACTTTTTCCAGCCCTAAATTCTCAACATTGGCAACACGGCCTACAGATATCAATGCTTTATCTACAGTAATAATTTCTGTTCTACCGTCTTTATATTCCAATTCATACTCTACTTTGCCGTTAATGATTTCCATTCTTTTTAAAGAAGAACCATGATGAATTGTTGCCCCATGTTTTTCAAGACTTTCACTGATTAATTCAGAAATATCAAGATCCTCGAAAGGTAAAATACGATCAGCCTTATCAATCAAATACACTTTGGTTTTTCCTAAGTTTGAAAATATAGTAGCATATTCACAACCAATTACTCCGGCACCCAAAACAACAAGGCTTTCAGGCAGTTCCTTTAAATTTTTTACTCCATCACTGGTCATGATGATTTGTTCATCAATTGCAATATGAGGTAAATACCTTGGCCTGCTGCCGGTAGCAATCAATATATTATCTGCACTTACAACTTTTGAACTGCCATCCTCTTTTTTTATATTGATTGTATTTCTATCAATAAAAGTTGCGTATCCTTTTTCGTAACAAACTAAATCAGGTAATTGTTTTTGTAATAAATTTAAGTGCACGGTCATTTGCGTCTTACGTTCAAACACAGCTTCTTTGATAGTGTTTTCCATGTCGTGATAATCCGCCTTGTAATTTGGGATCATTTCTCTGATTGATGAAACTTTCCGGCAATATTCCCACATCGTTTTAGAGGTTAGTACACCGTCATAAACTCCTGCACCACCAATCCGTGTTTTCTCAATTAACAAAACTTTTTTCTTAAAATCTAGTGCACGCATTACTCCGGCATATCCGCTAGGCCCACCGCCAATAACAATTAAATCGTAATGTTCCATAATTCTAAAAGGCTCTGTTTATACCAACCATCCAGCGAAATTGAAAATAATCTTTCTCTGCAAATGGTAAACGGTTTATAAATAGTGGCATGTCAAATCTAATGGTCAGAGGTTTTAATCCATATAAAGGACCCCATTTTTGAATACTTACAGCCACACCTACACCTGCATCAGCAATCAGATCTGACATGACTGTTGCTTTTGTAGGTAAGTTAGTATTAATCGTTCCGGCATCACCAAACAGGTAGGGATTGATCTTAATGGTATTATTAAATTTTTTGATATTCATAAAACTGAATACTTCACCGAATTCAATTTCAGCACTGGCAGATGCGCCGGTTGTTCCTTTGTAATTATTTACAATAATACCATTTCCATCTGTTGCCGCTAAAACATATCCCGAATAGCCTCTCAGATTTAATCCACCACCTGATGTAAAATGATTGGTCATAGCACCATATTCTCCCCACTCCGGCGGAATAAAGCCCATGGAACGTGTATATTTATTTTCCATCAGATCTTCCGGGTTGGATCCTGCGGCAAATAACATTGACTCATCTGCTAGTTTAGTTCCGAAGCCTAATTGTGCAAATACGCGTGTGTTAATGTTAATTTTCCCAAGGTCATTTTTATTAATGGCAGTGTATTGCATATTGGAATAATCATAATCCCTGGTTAAAGCACTTGCCCTCATGTTTAGGTTCATGCTCCCGATTCCCCTGTTATAATTGTAGTTATGATCAATGCCTGCATTTAAATAGCTGTTCATTTTTTGAATTTGCCATTCACTGCGGTTGATCAGATAAACCACATCATTTGGCATATCCCTGACCATGGCTTTGTACTGAATATAAATCCGGTTCTTATCGTTGTTACTTTTTTTCTCAAAGCCAATCAATCCGCTTTCCAAACCATCCAATGATTTTAAAGTCATATACACGTTTGACTTTTTTATGAACTTAGCTGTTGAAGTTTTATAATTCAATAAAAAGGAAATGATATTGTAATTGTTAATCTTATCTGTACTATCCAAGTAAGCCTGTCCTAATCCCGAACTGAACCAGGTTGTCACATCAAATACGTGTTTAGTATTCATGTAACCACCGTTTAAATGAGCCCCGATTTTCACACCATCATAACCATTGTACCATAAACTCGGACGCGCTTTTATTTCATAATGTTTCCAGTCTAATGGATTGTAGATTTTAGAATCGAATGTAACATTCACCCGATGGTGTTTCACGTTGTTCATCATATCAACATCCGCTAAACGTCTTGAAGGATCAATGATTACATTTTTTAGTTTAGCACTAAGTTGAACTTTAGCAATATAAGTTGGTTTTACTTTTCCCCAACCAATCCAACGAGGCAATACATTTGATTTTACCGGTTTCTCGAACCAGGTATTTGGAATGTGATACAGGTAAGCTGAATCATTTTTATCAATCACTGCAAAATCTATTGGCATTTGCATTTCGCCTTTGCGCTTAAATTTGATAAGGTACTCTCCTTTTTGTTTTCCGCGTTTAACCCGTCCGATTTTATAATCAATTTTTTTAGTAGTCTCCAACCATTGGTCAAAAAACCAGTTAAGGTCAACACCGCTGTATTGTATGATTGAATTTCTGAAATCTTCCGGATAAGGGTGAGCAAATTTCCACTGATTGAAATAATGCTGCATGCATTTGTCAAATAAGGAACGCCCTAATACATATTCCATATTTTTTAACATGGCTGCTGTTTTAGTGTACACTGCCCCGTAGCCGCCACCGTGACGAATGCCTCCGTTATAATCATCGCTGTGTGTGTTCAAGGTTACTTCTTCACCACGAACAGTAACGGCATTCATATAACCGTTATAGATCTGGTCATCAAGGATCCTATTTTGTTCTGTAAACCGACGAACATATTTGCTTTTTGATTGTTGCTCAATTTTATTTGGGCCGTCAATAAACTGGTAAGTATCAGCGGTATAAAATTGTGTGAAACCTTCATCTAAAAATGCCCGATACGTTTCATTATTACCAACCATTCCAAAGAACCAGTTGTGTGTCATTTCATGCACCAATAAATCCCTGTAGTTTGGATCATAACCACCATCAAGAGTAAGCATGGGATATTCCACACCATCCTGCGCATCGGCACAAATCATTTTCGGGTAATGATAAGGACCGATGTTGTAAGTATTTACATCCAAAACTTTGGCAATGTATTGCGGACATGTTTGCCATCCTGCTGCATGTGGTTCCTGAACCAAAGCCACACACTTAATGCCTTGCCACATGTATTCACCAATTCGATAAGTTGGATCAGCTGTTAAGGCAAAGTCATGAACATTAAGTGCAGAGAACTTCCAAGTTTTAGTGGTGCCATCTCTTTCAATAATTGTGCTTGGAGGCGAGTTCCATGGCTTTTTGGCAAAGTTAGCAATGTCCAGTTTTTGACGAAGGGTATCAGGCAATACTTCTTTCTCATTTTGCAGGACACCTGTTGCATCTAATACATAATTGTTTGGTAAGGTAAACTCTACATAAAAAGAACCGAAGTCACCGTAAAATTCATGATCCATGTGCTGGTCTGTGTCCCAGCCTTGTTTACGGTCATACACTGAAATACGGGGGTACCAATGTGTGACATCAAAATGTTTATTCCCAAAAGCATTGAAGAGCTTCATCCGGTTGCGGATCACCTCTTTAGCATAATAGGTTTTAAAATCAATATCAAATGTGATTGATTCGCCCGGTTTTAATGGACGTTCCAAATATACTTTCATAACGGTATTATCCAGTTCTGTTTTAAGTTCTGTGTTACCGCTTTTGATATTTAGGACTTCAGTTCCTTTTCCCTCTTTACGGTACTTGTTGAACTTTAAATGGTAATTGTTATTCTTGTATAAGTCAGCGAGATAAGAGTCTTTTGTTTGCGCATTATTGTATAAATGGAAGTACACAAAATATAATTCCTTTGGCGAATTATTCCAATACGTTAACTCTTCATGCCCGGTAATCACATCCGCTGTATCATTCAGAGTGGCTTTGATAGTGTAATGCACATCCTGCTGCCAGTAATCGGCAAAGGGTTTGCGATTTTTCCAGTAGAGTGGGTTAGTTTGGGAACGGTAATCAATATATTCGTTTTGAGAAGTTAATTCAGATACTGAAATGATGCTCAAAATAAGGAGTAGAATTTGTTTCTTCATAGTGAAATAATAACCTTTAAATATAGGAATTTTAAAGAAGAAAAAAAGTGAAAAAAGAAGAGGAATTCTGCCGAAAGTTGTTGCAAAATTCCAATTGAAAAATTGTTACTTCATCAACTCCAAAAACTTAACCAAAGCTTTTCTCTTATCAGCATCAAGGTTATAAGAAATTTTATTTTTTAAATAATCATAAGCATCAAACCCTTTGGTATGATTTGGTTTTTCGACAATAGCTTCTTCAATGTGATTAACCCCATAAGCCAGGGCTTTATTAAATTCTTCTACAAAAGGTTCCTCTAACTTGATATTACTTACCCAACAGGCAAATACAAAAGGTAGGCCTGTAAATTTTTGCCATTCTTCAGAGAGATCATATTGGTATGGATGTTCATTTAAACCAAAAGTACGGTCGCCGATGATTACCGCACCGGTTGTGCCGCTGATCTGTTTTTCAAAACCTTCTTTGGCATCAATAAATTGAATATTCTTTTTCCAAAAATGTTTATTCAAAACCTGAACTAATGTTACAGATGTTTTAGACTGGTAGTCTAATAACACATGAGTTAATTCATCCAGGGGTTTTTCTGAGAAGAGCTTTACACTGTCCACTTTACCAAAAGCCCCAATGCAATAATCTGTAATGATATGATAGGATTCGAGTTCAGGTAAAATAGCAACCGGTACCAAGCCAATTTCAACCTGATTGTTTTTTAATTTTTGTGCGCAAACGCTGGGGATATCCAACTCCAGGTTTATCTGTGATTTGAAATCAGAATGATTGATCCCGTAAAGAAAAGGAGTGGTATTATAATAATTAACTATGGATACAGAATGTTTCATTTATAGTTTGGAAAGATAAGCAAAATGTTAAATTTAAACCACATAGAAGCATATGTTAGTATTGGTTTGAAGATTAATATTGATTAAGCTTCGTTTAAAAGCGAGAAGGTGTGTAAAAACAAAGTTTTCTCCCTCTTCTTTTTCAACAATATATTCTATGATGCTATTTGGTTTGTTTTTGTATTTCGAATGTTTTTCAATTCTAAAAAACTAATCGTTGCGCCCACAACAGCCAACAGCGGAGCAAACATAATTCCTAAAAATAATGGCAGCATCATAAAAAACGTGTACACTAAACCTATGCCACAGGCCAAGCCTTTATGGTTGCGAACAAATCTGACACTTTGAGAAATATTCATTTTATGTCGTTCAAAGTTATAATCCAGCATGGTAAAACCAATAAAATACCATGATGTGATTAGTAATACAGGACCAGTGATAAAAATAAGTGGTGCAAATAAAAGAGTAAGGATAAAACAAATGGCAATGATTAAATATTCAAATAGCATATTGCGAAGGCTGATCAAAATACCGCGGCCGATGTCTTTCAATAATTGAGTAATATTTAAAGGATATTTATTTCCCGTGGTTTTTTCGTCAACTGATTCCGATAATAAAGCGAACATGGGAGAGAGGAATATCAGAACCATGTACTTTGTAAATGTACTTGATACAAACCAAAAGATGAGCTTCAGGATCCATGCTATGATCACACTGAAATAGCCAGTCAACAGTGGTTTGATAAAAGATAATAGCGCACCGGAATCAGGGATGTCCTGAAAATTTAGTTGTTGGTTTATATATTCTGAAATTTGAACTGCTAATTTTGAAAACAACCAAATAGTTCCAAACCACATTATCACCCACAAAATTATAGGGTACAATAAATAATACCATAAACCCTTTTCAAAAAGCAAGCTAAACCCTTTAAAACAATTAGCAATGCCTTTAAAAAAATCAGTAAAGAAGTTCATATCTGATCTATTTAGAATTAGTTATGCTCAACTTGTTTTAGCATTTCATATGAGATGCCAATATGAGTTTTTAAGCCAGTGCTTGTTTTAAATCTTCAATCAGATCTTCAACGTCTTCCACACCAACACTTAAACGTAATAAATTATCTACTACTCCCGCTTTATCGCGTTCCGCTTTGGGTATTGAAGCATGAGTCATGGTTACCGGGTGATTGATCAATGATTCTACACCACCTAAAGATTCAGCTAAAGAGAATACCGTAAAAGAAGATGCAATTTTAAAAGTATCTTCTAATGAAGCTCCTTTTAAAACTATAGAAATCATGCCCCCGAAATCACGCATTTGTTTTTTTGCGATTTCATGGTTTGGATGATCTGTAAAGCCCGGCCAGTAAATCTTTTCAATACGTGGATGTGTTTTTAAGTATTCAGCTATTTTACGACCATTAAAGCAATGACGCTCCATGCGTAAATGCAAAGTCTTAATACCGCGCATTACCAAAAAGCAATCCATAGGACCGGGATTGGCCCCACAGCTATTCAGTATGAAATATAATTGTTCATGTAATTTATCTTCGTTCACCACTAAAGCACCCATGATCACATCGCTGTGCCCTCCTAAATATTTGGTCACAGAGTGCATCACGATATCCGCGCCTAATGCCAAAGGATTTTGTAAATAAGGAGAAGCAAAGGTATTATCTACCGCTAGTAAAATATTATTGGCTTTGGCAATTGCAGAACAAGCAGCAATGTCAATGATCTGCATAGTTGGATTAGTTGGCGTTTCCGCCCAAATTAATTTGGTATTAGCATTAATATGTTTTTTAATATTATTTGCATCTGTTAAATTAATAAAATGGAACTTAATACCATAGTTTTCATAAATCTTCGTAAACATACGGTATGAACCTCCATACAAATCATCCCCTGTGATCACTTCATCACCCGGTCGCAGCATTCGAATTACTGCATCCGTTGCTGCCATGCCACTGCTGAAACAAATACAATGTTTGCCATTTTCGAGCGCTGCAATGTTTTTTTGAAGGGCTTCTCTTGTCGGGTTTTTGCCGCGGGCATAACCAAATCCTTTATTTTTTCCCGGTGCCTCCTGAACATAAGTTGAGGTCTGGAAAATAGGCGTCATGATTGCACCTGTTGATGGGTCGGGCTCTGCACCCGCATGGATGGCTTTAGTACCGAATTTATGTTTAGAAAAATCTGTCATGTGTATTGAATTTAGGACGAATTTAAGCTTATTTTTATATTGTATATACTATAATTTATGAGTAATTTTAAATATCATTAATTTTAAATATATAGTTGTTTTTTTAGCACTTCTTGTTGCTGCTTCCTGCAAAAAAAAGGTAGAGAATCCGCCTGATGTTGGTTATGATTATGCGCCACTTACAATTGGTAAATATATTGTTTATGATGTTGATTCAACCGTGTATGATGATAACAATAAGGATACAACTTATTACAAATACCGGGTTAAAGAAAAACTGGAGGAAAATTTTATTGATAACCAAGAAAGAAAAGCTGTCAAATTAGTACGTTATATTAAGAAATATGATCCTGCTAAGAGCTATGATAATATTCCTTGGACCCATAAAGATGTTTGGAATTGTATTAAAACAAATACTGCATTTGAAGTAGTGGAAGAAGATGTAAGGTTTACCAAACTTATTTTTCCTGTTAAAACTGATGCTACCTGGAATGGAAATGCCCATAATACCATGGAAGAGTGGGAGTATAGTTATAAATATGTTGACAAAAAAGAAAGTATCAATGGAACAACATTTGAGAATGTTTTATTTGTTGAACAAAAGGATGATAAAAGTAAAAACGCGATACACAGGCAATATTTTATTGAAAAACATGCGAAAAATGTTGGCCTTGTATACAGAGAAATTAAAGATTTGTATTCTCAGATAATTACTACTTATCCGTCAGGATTGCCCACACCTGTTGAATCCCGAATTTTAAAAGGTGTTATTTATAAACAAACATACGTTACTCATGGAATTGAATAAAATGAAAACACTTATTATTGCCTGTTTTTTATGCTCTACTGCGGGCTCTCTTAAATCACAGACATTAACAAAATATTGGGTTAGATTTAAAGACAAGAATTCTTCTCCATATTCTATAGGTTTGCCAAATGCGTATTTGTCGCAGAGATCAATAAACCGCAGAGCGGCACAAAACATCGGAATCAATATAACTGATCTTCCAGTAAACCAAAGCTATATTAACCAGGTAAATGCAACAGGAGCGCAGGTATTTCAACGTTCAAAATGGATGAACGCTGCTATCGTAATTATTACCAATACGGTTCAATTAACCGCAATTAATAGTTTAACTTGTGTCTTAAATACGGCACCGGTTGGAAGATACATTCAATCAAGTCCGGATGTTAATATGAAACCAACGCCTAATTCTTTAAAAACTTCAGACACTTATTTAGCTGGTTATAATTACGGACCTTCACTCACTCAGGTAAGTCAGATTGGAGCCGATTGCATGCATAATTTAGGATTCAGAGGGCAAAATATGGTAATTGCTGTAATTGATGCCGGTTTTAACCAGGCTGATGTGAATCCGGTTTTTGATTCATTAAGAAATGAAGGCAGATTGTTAGGAACGAGGGATTATGTTCAGGGAAATACTTCTGTTTATGAAGATTATTTGCATGGTGCTAATTGCCTTTCGTTGATGGCTGGTAATACACCTGGTCAATTAATTGGAACTGGACCCAAAGCAAGCTATTGGTTATTACGTTCTGAAGAAGCTGCCACAGAGAGGATTATTGAAGAATGTAATTGGGTTGTAGCCGCAGAATTTGCCGACAGTGTTGGCGCAGATATCACAACTACCTCTTTAGGTTATACTACTTTTGATATTGCTTCCCAAAACCATACATATTCTGATTTGAATGGGAGAACAGCTGTTGCTTCTATTGCTGCAACGATGGCTTCCCGTAAAGGCATGTTTGTTTTAAATGCGGCAGGAAATGAGGGGGGAGGCTCATGGAATTATGTTGGAGTACCTGCAGATGCAGATAGTATTTGCACGGTTGGCGCAGTAAATGGAAGTGGAGTACATTCAGGATTCAGCTCCGTTGGTCCTACTTCAGACGGCCGTATTAAACCAGACTTAAGTTCAATGGGAGAAGGAACCTATGTTTGTAATCCTGGATTTAGTTTCAGTTCAGGAAATGGTACATCTTATGCTACACCCGTATTAGCGGGAGCGGTAGCTTGTTTGTGGCAGGCCAATCCAACTCGAACCAATATGGAGATTTTAAACGCTTTAAAGGCAACTGCATCCAAATCCGCTTCGCCTGACAACAGTTATGGCTGGGGAATACCAAACATGTGCGCTGCCCATAATTTATTAAATGGTACTAACGTCGGAGTAAATGAGTTTACTCATATTGTTGGCTTAAAATTATTTCCGAATCCTGCTAAAAATGACATAAACTTTACTTTAGAAGAAAAGCCTGAGAATGTTCAATTAACGGATGTTTTAGGTAAAGAAATCGGATTCATTTTGACGGAAAAATTGTCAGATAATTATACCATCCAATTCCCCGATCATATGGCAAAAGGCCTTTATTTTTTAAAGATTAAAAATTCTACTGGAACTATTAATAGTAAATTTATTAAGGAATAATTCGATCTGAATTTTTAAACATAAAAAAAAACCTCCATTTTTATGGAGGTTTTTTTATAGGATTAAGCTTTATTAAAATCCCAAGTTTCCAAAAACTTGGTGGTATAATTGCCTGCTTTAAAATCTTCGTTTTGCATGAGTTTGATATGAAAAGGAATCGTTGTTTTTACTCCTTCAATCACATACTCACTTAAAGCACGGTGCATTTTTGCAATTGCTTCTTCACGGGTCTGTGCCACAGTAATCAGTTTACCTACCATACTGTCGTAATTTGGTGGAATGCGGTAACCGCCATAAACATGAGAGTCAACACGAATACCATGCCCGCCAGGCGTATGCAATGTTGTAATTGTACCAGGTGATGGGGCAAAGTTCTTAAATGGATCTTCTGCATTGATGCGGCATTCAATCGCATGTAACTGTGGATAATAATTTTTCCCTGAGATAGGAACTCCGGCAGCTACCAGGATTTGTTCTCTAATCAGGTCATAATTAATTACCTCTTCAGTAATCGGATGCTCTACCTGAATACGCGTATTCATTTCCATGAAAAAAAAGTTACCGTGTTTATCCACCAGGAACTCAATTGTACCAACACCTTCATATCCAATTGATAAAGCTGCCTTCACAGCTGCATCACCCATTAATTCACGTAATTCCGGAGTCATAAAAGGGGATGGCGTTTCTTCAACCAGTTTTTGGTGACGACGTTGTATCGAACAATCCCTTTCACTTAAATGACAAGCTTTTCCATGTGCGTCTCCAACAATTTGTATTTCAATATGACGAGGTTCTTCAATGTATTTTTCCATATACATGGCACCATTACCAAATGCGGCTGTAGCCTCATGAGTAGCACTATCCCAGGCTGCCTGAAAATCTTCATCTTTCCAGATAATTCGCATGCCTTTTCCGCCACCACCGGCAGTAGCTTTTATGATCACAGGATATTTAATATCTTTCGCAAGTTCTTTTCCCTGATCTACACTATCCAATAAGCCAACAGACCCTGGAACACAAGGAACACCTGCAGCTATCATTGTAGCCTTTGCATTACTTTTATCACCCATTTGATTGATCATCTCAGGAGAGGCACCAATAAATTTGATCTTATTCTGACGACAAATCTCTGAGAATTTTGCATTTTCACTTAAAAAACCATAACCCGGATGAATCGCATCGGCATTTGTAATTTCGGCGGCAGCAATTATGCTGGCCATATTCAGGTAACTGTCTTTGCTTGGGGGAGGACCTATACAAACAGCTTCATCAGCAAATTTAACATGCAACGAATCTTTGTCGGCTGTAGAATAAACTGCTACAGTTTTAATCCCCATTTCCTTACACGTTCTTATTACGCGCAGGGCAATCTCGCCACGATTGGCAATCAATATTTTTTTAAACATTTGTTTAGGTTTAAAGTTAAAAGTTTAAGATTTTATAATCTTTGAATTTTGAATCTTAAACTTTGAATTAATATTAAGAAGGATCTACCAAGAATAGAGGCTGATCATATTCAACAGGAGTAGAATCATCTACCAAAACTTTAATGATCTTTCCCTTTATTTCACTTTCAATCTCGTTAAACAATTTCATGGCTTCAATAATACAAACCGGTTTCCCAACTTCTATGTCATCACCAACGTTCACGAAAGAGCCTTTATCTGGTCCTGAAGAACGGTAAAAGGTACCAATCATTGGAGATTTAATAGTAATGTATTTTGCTTCAGTTGCTGCTTCAGTTGCTGCTGCGGTTGTTGCCGTTGTAACAGTTTCCGATACAGGAACATTGTTTGCTAAAGGAGATGCAATCATTTGTGCAGGAGCAGCAATCGTTTGGGCAGGCGCCGATTGATAAACCACCTGTTTACCTGTTTTAATAACAATTTTTATTTCCTTCGTTTCTAATTCAACTTCATTTACTCCGCTTTTTGAAACAAATTTAATTAAATCTTGAATTTCAGTTAATTTCATTTTTTAGTGTTTTAGTTAGTGTGGACAAAAGTATCATTTTTTTGCAAAAAGAATGAAAAATCATTACTTTTTGGTCTAAAAATGCTAAAATGTTCAAAAAAACACCTAATTATCAACAATAGTAAATTTAATGATGAGAAAAAAATGATTTCGTTCACCCTGAATTTGATTTAGGGTCCTTTGAGATGCTGAATCAAGTTCAACATGCCTTAATAAGAAGAGATTATTTAGCGAATCCTGTCAGCACTTCGCACTAATTGTTCATCTTTTTTTATAAAATGTGAAGCAAGGTACGCGAAAACAATACTAATGACAGGTAAAAAAGCACCGAATTGGAATGAAATTGTTCTTCCGGCTTCAATAACTACAAAATCCAAAAGGAAAAAGAGACCTATTATAACTACATTAAATAAAATAGTGAGGTTAGTTAATTTAAATTGGAGCACCCTGTTTTTATATAAAAAGATAATGAGAATGCTTAAAATCAGAACAAGCGTATTTAATACCATTGGAAAATAAATATTAGAATTTATTTCAGGAGAACATCCTGGCATTAAACATACTGGCCACGAAGTTTCAGAAGAAGTTACCTTTTGAAATGGTAAACAGTATTGAATACCTGATAAAATAGCTACCGCTAATAAGAAAAGTGTTTGTTTACGTTGAATCATGAGCCAAAAATACTATTAACTTTCAGATTTAGTATAACAGATATAGAAAAAATCAGTTGAAACTAAAACTATGTAAGGTTATATTTTTAAAATTTATTATAAATATCCAACTAACTTACTTTATAGCTTTGATGTATAATGTAAGTAACTTACATTTGCCTAATGGAAAATAAATACCAAAACCTGATTGAACAAACTTTTGATTTCCCGCAGGAATCTTTTGAAGTGATAGATAATGAACTTTATTTTAATGATATTCCTTTAATGGATATTATAAAGCAATATGGTACTCCGTTGAAAATTACTTATTTACCTAAGATCACTTCGCAGATTCAAAAGGCAAAACGGATGTTTAATGTGGCAATGGCAAAAGCTGATTACAAAGGCAAATATGTTTATTGTTACTGTACCAAAAGTTCCCATTTTAGCTTTGTTTTAGATGAAGTATTGAGCAATGAAGTGCATATAGAAACGTCCTCTGCTTATGATATCCAAATTATTCGGGAACAGATTAAAAAGAAAAAAATATCCAAAGACACTTTTATTATCTGTAACGGGTATAAAAAGACCAATTACAAGCAATATATATCGGAGTTGTTAAATGACGGGTATAATGTCATACCGGTTTTAGATCATTTAGATGAGTTTGAGTACTATAAAAAGAATGTAAAAGTTGCGAAATGCCAACTTGGAATCAGGATCAGTACTGAAGAAGAGCCATCTTTTGCCTTTTATTCTTCACGATTGGGAGTGCGGTACACTGATATTATTAGTCTATATAAAGAGAAAATACATAGTAATCCTAAGTTTGAATTAAAACTGCTTCACTTTTTTATTAATAATGGAATTAAGGATACCATCTATTATTGGACAGAATTAAACAAGTGTTTAAATATTTATAAGGAATTAAAGCAGATTTGCCCCGCTTTGGATTCGTTGAATATTGGTGGTGGAATGCCAATTCGTACCTCGTTAAGTTTTGATTATAACTATGAGTATATGATTGAAGAAATAGTAGCACAGGTAAAATCATTTTGTGTGCAACATGAGATTGATGAACCAAATATTTTTACAGAATTTGGATCGTTTACAGTAGCCGAAAGTGGCGCAACTCTTTATTCAATAATTGATCAAAAACAGCAAAATGATAGAGAGCAATGGTATATGATTGATAGCTCTTTTATTACTACCCTTCCTGATACTTGGGGAATAAAACAACATTTTATTATGCTGGCAGTTAATAATTGGGAAAAGCCTTATATACCTGTTAATTTAGGTGGTTTAACTTGCGATAGTATGGATTATTATAATACAGAGGCCCATACCAATCAGGTGTTTTTACCCAAAATAGAAAAAACGGATAAACAACCATTATATATCGGGTTTTTTCATACCGGCGCATACCAAGAAGCATTGAGTGGTTATGGTGGAACACAACATTGTTTAGTGCCTGCCCCAAAGCATGTATTGATAGATAAAGATGAGGACGGGAAGCTAACTACAAAACTTTTTGCTAAAGAGCAAAGCTATAAATCCATGTTGAAAATTTTAGGATATTAAATTTGTCGGATTAAATCAAATGATTACCTTTCGATTTCTATAAATTATCCTTTTGATATCAACTAAACGAATACTGTTATTTTCTTCTCTTGTTTCGCTTTGGATAGCATCCTCCTGTGGTGGTTCAAAAAAAACTGAAAATTCTCTTTCTGAAGGTGTGATTGAATATAATGCTGAGGTTGTTGATCATTCTCATCCAATGGCAGGCTTAGCTCCCGGTTCTGCAACTGTAAAGTTCAAGGATAATAAATTGCAGGTTGAAATGAGTACAATGGGCATTTTTAACACCATTTTTATTAGCGATCCCACAAAAAAAACGTTGACACAAATGGTTAAGTTTATGGATATAAAAAATGCCTGTATCCAAACTGAGGCAGATATGTTAGAGGAGAATAAAAATTACGAGTTGAAACTGGAAGAAACAAAAGAAACAAAAAAAATAGCCGGCTATAATTGCAAAAAAGTAAAAGCAAGCTTTGTGGCAGATCCAACAAATGCGTTTGATGTATACTATACAGATGAGTTAGGATTAGATAGTATTAACAATATTGGTCCCTATAAACAAATTAAAGGGATGCTGATGCAATATCGTTTAAAAAAATTGGGACTTGAAATGTGTTTCATTGCTACCTGTGTAAAGAAAGAGGAAATAAAAGATGAGGTTTTTGAAGTTCCAGCTTTCTATAAGATCGTTACCCGTACAGAAATGGAAAAGTTATTTGAAGACATTCAGAAGTAATTTAAACTTGCTTAATTGTTAATTTGAAGAACTCAGAAACTACAGATTTCGTCATGGAGTTTAGATTCCATGAGATTTATAAATTTTTCTAAAAAAATAAAAAAATCGCTACTAACCGATTAAAATTTAACATCGTGTAAAACTTTTGTTATTTTTAATAAAAAGCTCACGGGTTTCATCCCAGAATCTCTCCAATATAGAGGGCCTTTAGTTATTAGCATGTAAGGCGTTCGGGCAGTTTCAATAAATTAATCAACTCTCCTAGCTTTTCTCGCAATTCATTGAGTATTATTAGGTCTTTAGGGTATTGTATATCTTGTATTACAATAATGGCATCTATTTTTATAGTTTCTTCGTTCTGTATTGAGTCATCATCACCTTTTTTCTCGGGAAAATTATGATTAACAATAATGTCATTTACCTCATTCCAATAATCTAAGCCTAATTTTTTTCTTATTTCTACAAACAAGCTTGGCGCAAATACTGCCGTTTTTTTAAAGCTTGATAATCCTAAAAAATATTGCATGTAGATATTTTCTTTAATAGCTTCAATGGTGCCTTCATCGCACAATGTTTCATGATGCTTGATAATAATAGCGCCCAATAAGATACTAGCATCGGTGGTACCAGCTCCCATTTCAGAACTCATTCGACTGTAGTAAAAACAGTTTAATTTATTTTATGGTATAATACCTGAAAACTTTACCCAACGATTCTCTAAATCTAATTCTTGTTGAAAGTGTGTGCTAAATAATTATACTTGGTTGTTGTCATTTCCGCGAAACATCTATAAACTTTTTTAACTGTTATTTGCAAATGTCTTGCATCTTTAATAAACTTTATCGCCTAAATCCTTTTCTTTTCAAACAGTTTGTCATTCAAAGTGAACTAGATATAAGTTTTCAAAACCGATTATAGCAAAATAATCCATTAACTATTTTGGGAATAATTCATGTAATAATTTATAATCTGAGGTTTCGATAGTTTCTAATCAAAACTAACTTTTTATTTTATCCTCCCCAACTTTTGTCCTGACCCTTTTTTTATGGTGTAATGAAATGTTATTTCAATAATGCCAGTTGCAGCACTTCATTCATCTGGCTGATGTATTTAAAGCTAAGTCCTTTTAAATAATCAGCTTTGATATCATCAACATCTTTTTTGTTATCAGCACACAAAATAATTTCTTTAATTCCGGCGCGTTTTGCAGCCAGTATTTTTTCTTTGATTCCACCTACCGGCAACACTTTTCCACGCAGGGTAATTTCCCCTGTCATGGCTAAATTTTTTTTCACTTTTCGTTTAGTTAAAGCAGAAACCAATGAAGTTAACATCGCAATACCGGCACTTGGCCCGTCTTTTGGTGTTGCTCCTTCCGGCACGTGAATATGAATATTATAATTTTCAAAAACTTCCGAATCAATATTGAATTCTTCATTGTGCGCTTTAATAAACTCAAGTGCAAGCGTAGCACTTTCTTTCATCACTTCTCCTAAATTACCGGTTAAGGTTAATTTTGCGCCTTTTCCTTTTGATAAACTTGTTTCAATGTATAAAATGTCTCCACCAACTTGCGTCCATGCTAAACCAGTAACTACACCCGGAACATCATTTCCTTGGTATTTCGCTTTTTCATGAGAGGGCCCTAATATTTTTGATAACATTTCTTCAGTCATTTTTGGCAGAGGCTGTTTTTTTACCACATGCACGGCTATAAAACGGGCAATTTTAGAAATGCGTTTTTCCAAATGACGAACACCGCTTTCTGCCGTATAGTTTTCAATAACAAACTCCAGTTGCTTATCCGTTAATTTTAATTGTGTTTTCTTTAAACCATTCTCCTCGATCTGTTTTGGTAAAAGATGTTGCTTAGCGATTTCAATTTTCTCTTCTACAGTATAACCACTCACATCAATAATTTCCATGCGGTCGCGCAGGGCGGGTTGGATGGTTGCAAGATTGTTACAAGTAGCTACAAATAATATTTTACTTAGATCATAATCGTTTTCCAGGAAATTATCATAAAAGGTGGAATTTTGCTCAGGATCAAGAACTTCTAGCAATGCAGAGGATGGATCCCCGTGATAATCACTTCCTACTTTATCAATTTCATCTAATATAAAAACAGGATTAGAAGACTGAACTTTTTTCAGGTTTTGTAATATACGCCCGGGCATGGCACCAATATATGTTTTACGATGTCCCCTGATTTCACTTTCATCTTTTAAACCACCTAAACTCATTCGAACATATTTTCGGTTCAAGGCTTTAGCGATACTTTTTCCTAATGATGTTTTTCCAACACCCGGAGGTCCATATAAACAAAGAATAGGAGCTTTAAGATCGCCTTTTAATTTTAGTACCGCCAGGTGTTCAAGAATGCGTTCTTTTACTTTTTCCAAACCAAAATGGTCAAGGTTTAAAGTCATTTCCGCATGTTTTAAATCAAAATTATCAACCGTATATTCGCCCCAGGGTAAATCCAAAAGTAACTCTAGGTAATTGGTTTGTACACCAAATTCAGGAGAGTTAGGATTCATTCGGGATAATTTATTCATTTGCTTTTCAAAAATATCACCGATCTCTTTACTCCATTTTTTTGTTAAGGCTCTTGTTCTTAGTTCTTCAAATTCCTGCTCATTACTTTTTTCACCAAGTTCTTCCTGAATAGTTTTTATTTGCTGGTGTAAGAAATAGTCGCGTTGTTGTTTATCAAGATCCACTTTTACTTTATCCTGAATCTGATTTTTTAATTCCAACATATGAAGGTCCTTGCTTAAATGAGCCAACACCATTGTTGCCCTGTCTTTTAAACTAGGAACTTCCAGCATTTTTTGTTTTTCTGAAGAGCTGGCATTCATGTTTGATGAAATAAAATTCACCATAAAATTCTGGCTCTCAATATTGTTGAGTGCAAAACCCGCTTCAGTTGGAATATGTTGTGATTTTTGAATAATCAGTAAAGCGGTATCTTTTAAAGTAGATACAATGGCCTGAAATTCCTCATCATTTCTTTCCGGACGGGTTTCTTCAAACCGCTCTGTTTTTGCTCTATAGTAAGGCTCTGATTGAACAAATTCTTTTACACGGAAACGCTTTTTACCTTGAATGATTACTGTGGTATTACCATCGGGCATGCGCAACATTTTAATGATCTGAGCAACTGTTCCAACAACATTTAAATCTTCCTGTAACGGATCTTCTACATTATCATTTTTTTGTGTCACCACACCAATGGTTTTATCACCTTTATACGCTTCTTTAATGAGATTAATCGATTTATCTCTTCCAACAGTTATGGGAATAACAACACCGGGGAATAACACAGTATTTCGAAGCGGTAAAATTGACAGTAAATCCGGAATTTTCTCGGCATGCATATTATCTTCATCTTCTGCTGAAAGCAAGGGAATAAAATCGCTATCCTCATCAATCATTGGGTCAAAAGGCATTTTTTCAGAATCTTTAAAGAAAATCATATAGTTTCGTCGTTAAGGTGCAATTTATACACGATTATTATGCCATTGTTTTTTAAGACTTTGTGTCATAAAAAAAACCTGTAATAAACATTACAGGCTTAAATTATAAAAAAAGTTCGAAATAGGAATTACATACTTAAACTATAGGAGAAAAATGCAACTTATTTTACTATACTAATTTTTTTTGTTCCTGTATGCCCGTCTTTACCCGTGAATTTTACAAAATAAATCCCGTCTTTAAAAGCGGAAGTATTAACTATCACATAATCTTCCATGGCACTGGTTGAGATCATTTCGTTATAAACTGTTTTGCCAGCAATATCAATAATTTCTATGGATGAAACAGGAGAACCATTGAAATTAAAATTGATTTCATTTACTGCCGGATTAGGAAAAGAAACTATATCCGAAAAAACATTGTTATATTCATAAACTGAGGTCACAATATTTGACATAATTACCGCATATTTTGTTGGGCTGGAAGGCGAGTTGCTGTTGGTTAAAGTATAGGTAACTGCTACGGGCATATGATTTCCATTAATGTACCACATGTATTCGTCATTATTATAATTTATTGTTCCTCCAGAATAAACATCAGAATAAACCTGCTGAAAATGCACTCTAACTGCATTATTATAGGTTCCGCTTGCTAATTTTAAAGAACCGTATCCATCATAAGTAACTGTTGTTGTTCCTGTTCTCGTGAAAGTAACGCCATTGACAAATGTAACAGCCCATGGATCTGAATAGGTGTTTCCCATATTAAAAGGGAAATGCAATAAATCTTCAGCATCTGAATAGCTTAATGTAAGCCCAAGATACTGGCCATTATTTTTTAATGCAGTGGAAGATGTATTATCATAAAAATAATATCCACTTGTAAAATAGCTGATGTTTGCCTGTGTAAAAGAAGCTGCATAAGGTGTGGCAGATGGAGATGATGTGCTGTATGTTGCAGAGCTGTTCATAGTAGTTGGAATAACTGTCCAGGTTTGATTAGCCCCTGCACTTCCTGGGCTAACAGATGTTCCGTTGGCTAATGTGTAATTGTCGCCAATTACCGGATTAATACCGGTAGCTGTTAATGTTGGTTGAGCACTTAATACAGTTGATAAAACAGTAAAAGCACCTAAAAAAGAAAGTAGATTTTTTTTCATATAAATTGGTTTTAAGTTTATTGTAATAAATGTAAACTTTTTTTTCTAATTTGTGAAAATAACATGTAATATTTTGAAATATCTGTTTTGTTCAGTAAAAAAGTTAATATATTTGCCACTGTTGAATAGGGAATTTGGTGTAAATCCAATACTGTACCCGCAGCTGTAAGTTCATTTTAACGTAATACTTATTAGCCACTGAAGTTTATAATTCGGGAAGGCGTATTGCAGAACAAGTCAGAAAACCTGCCAATAAACCAATGTTTGGAGCTTCGGGAAGAAAGCTTATAAAGGCATTGTATTTTTTAATGAAGCTATTATTTACAATTCATCTGCTGGCAGGGTTATTAATCCTGCAATTTAAAACACTGGCACAATTTGCTCCGCCCGTGGGTCAGCCTGGAACTACTGCCATTTACAAAGACAGCTCGACAATTGTAGCGTGGGCAAGCAGTTGCACTATATTTCGTGGGCTACAGGATGTTTCAATGCCATCAAATGGGTATGCTAACGTTGGAGACACTTCTAGCGCTATTGGAGCGGCAGGTATGAACGGTGTAATAAGTTTGGGTGATGGTGGTTCCGCTATTTTAAGATTTGCTACACCGGTTTTAGATGGCACAGGTCCTGATTTTGCTGTATTTGAAAATGGGTTTGATAATACATTTTTAGAACTGGCTTTTGTGGAAGTGAGTAGTGATGGTGTAAATTTTTTTAAATTCCCTGCTATCAGTAATACTGATACTTTAATTCAAACCGGGAGTTTTGGTTCAACCGATGCGGCAAAAATTAATAACCTGGCCGGTAAATATCGGGCCCAGTATGGAACTCCGTTTGATTTATCTGATATTCAAAATAATTTGTTGCTTGACAAGCAATTTATAACTCATGTTAAAGTAACTGATGTTGTTGGGTGTATTCAAAATCAATATTGTACAAGAGATGCAAATATGAATAAGATCAATGATCCCTGGCCAACAAGTTTCGGCAGCGGTGGTTTCGACCTTGATGCCGTGGGTGTAATTCATCAGCAACCGGTAGGCGTAAAAGAATTAGAAATGCCTTTGGTAAATATATTTCCAAATCCTGTTTTGGATGAATTACACATCAATTCAATTTCTAATTATTCATACACATTTTACATTTCGGACCTATTTGGTCGATTAGTATTGTCTTCAGGAAAATGCAGCAATTGGTCAGTTGTGAATTTCGCAGATTTTGCAAAAGGTGTTTACCAGTTAACTGTTGTCAGTGGTGATCAAAAACAACAATTAAAATTGATTAAGAATTAATTAAACAATGATCTGAAAGTATCATAGAAAAACAAAAACAGGAAGTACAAAATAAAACACCATAATACCGCAGATGTACTTAAGTAAAGAATGACTTTTCCCTTATCCTTATAGAAGCGTTCCGCTAAAAAAGCTCCTATTGGAATAGATAAAAAAATGGGAGTTAATATGGCAATGCCAGTTAAACCAAACCGATGTTTGATCCTGATGACTCTGCGATTAAACTTTGTGAATGTTTTTTTTGGGTGCTTGGAAGTGAACATGCCTTCTTTTAATCGATCCCACCACTTTAAAATTCCGGCAAATAAATATGTAAATACAATTGTTCCAAATATAGCACCAGTACAACTGCTCAGTAAAGCCATAAAATAATTGGATTTATAGATCGCAATAACTGCAGGAATCCCAATCTTGGAAAGAGAAATGGTGCAAGCCAGCGCAGCAGAAATAAATTTCCAGATTTCAGTACTATCCATGGTCTTCGATTATTGGTTAGATTTTTTCACCAAAAGCAAGATCACCGGCATCGCCTAGGCCCGGAACAATATAGGAATGAGCAGTTAATTCTTCATCCACGGCACCACACCATATGGTAAAATCTTTAGTAGGCATATTCGCTCTCACAAAATCAATACCTTCTTTGCTGCTGATAGCAGAAATGATGTGAACATGTTTAGGTTTACCTTTCGCCAGTATTGCCTTATAAGCTAAAATAATTGAACCTCCTGTAGCAATCATCGGGTCACATAAAATAAGTATTTTTCCATCAAGGTTCGGGCTCGAAACATATTCAACATGAATATCAAAACTATTGTCCTTATGATGTCTTCTGTAAGCGGAAATAAATGCGTTTTCTGCTCTATCAAAATAATTTAGAACACCAAGGTGCATCGGTAAACCTGCTCTTAAAATAGTGGCTATCACAGGCTGATCAATTAAATGACTTGTTTCTGCAATTCCAAGTGGAGTAGTGGTTTCCCTGGTCGCATAATCCATTGTTTTGGAAATCTCATAACTCATGATCTCACCCATACGTTCCAGATTTCTGCGAAAACGCATGCTGTCTTTTTGGATCGTGATATCACGTAATTCGGCAACGAATTGATTAAAGATAGAATTTTGTTGGGATAATATATGTACCATAAATGATTGGTTGAATTGAATTTTTTTTAAAAATAAGCTTTATTTAGTTCTAATTTATGATTTATCGTTAAGAATAAATAATTTTTTAGACTGATGGTTTCTTTTTAAGACTGGCCAGGTAAACGCCTGTGATTATTAAGGATGCAGAAACAATTTTGATCACTGTTAATTCGTCTTTTCCTAAAATAATTGCAATAAGAGTAGCTAAAAAAGGTTGCATATAAATGTACATACTTACGACAGACGAACTTAATGCTTTTAATGCATAAGTGTTTAGTAAATATGCCAGAAAGGTTGTTGCAACTACCACAAAAGCCATGGCAAAAATGGTGTAAGGAAGTAATGTGCTCCATTTAACCTCAGTTAAACTCTGGGTTCCAAAAGGACAAATATAAATAAATCCGAATAAGAAGATCCATTTCATGACGGTTACGGTTTGGTATTTTTGCATGTATGGTTTTGCCATCACCACAAAAACGGCCCATGATAACGAATTTGCCAGGGTCATTAAATCACCAACTATGGTTTCACTTCCGATAGAAAATGAGCCATGAGATTTAAAAAGTAATAATGTTAATGCACCTATTACCCCAAATGCCAAACCGGTTAATTTTAATGCAGTTAGTTTTTCTTTAAAAATAAATAAAGTAAACAGCATTACTGCAATTGGATTGCTGACCATAATAATGGCAGAGTTAATTGGTTTTGTTAAGCTTAATCCCCAGATAAAAAAAACCTGATTTATAAAAACACCAAACAAAGCCAATATCATTAACTTTTTAAAGTCTCCCTTTTCTATTTTTTCCGGTTTATAAAAAAATGATACAATCCAAAATAATAAGCAGGCACCGCTAATGCGCATCATCACTAAACCTAGCGGCGAGACTTGGTCTGGCATAAGGTCCTTGGCAATGGAATAATTTAACGCATAAATAACCTGTGCAATAAACAGTGAAATATGGGCTTTAGCAGAAGATGTCATTTTGCATAGCAAATATGCAGTATTATTCTGAAATTAGCCCAATGCTTTTTACGGATCAGTTAAATAATAATATTGAATTGGATAACTTTCCAAAACGTATTGTTTCTTTGGTGCCATCTCAATCAGAACTATTGTGGGACCTTGGTCTCAGAAAAGAATTAGTTGGAGTTACAAAATTTTGCATCCATCCGAAAGAATTACTTGAAACCGTTGCAAGAATAGGAGGAACCAAAACTTTGAATATAAATATGATAAGGGATTTGAGGCCTGACTTGATTATAGGAAACAAAGAAGAAAACGAACAGTCACAGATCATTGAATTACAAAAAGAATTTAAAGTATGGATGAGTGATATTTTTACCCTTTACGATTCTCTTGAAATGATAAAATCAGTCGGAAAAATTGTGAATAGAGAAGAACAAGCAATTCATATATCTAATTCTATTGATCAATCATTTAGTGAGTTAAAGTCTTTACATAAAAGCGTATTGTATTTAATATGGAAGCCTTACATGGCAGCAGGTAAAGGCACTTTTATAGGCGACATGCTACAAAAAATGGGTTTGCAAAATGTTATTGAAGATGAGAAAGCACGTTACCCTGAATTGAGTATAATCGAGATCAGTGCTTTAAATCCCGAATTACTTTTATTATCATCAGAACCATTTCCATTTAAAGAAGAACATCTATCAGAATTTAAACAACATCTTCCAAATGCAAAAATATTACTGGTGGATGGAGAATTATTCAGTTGGTATGGAAGCCGTTTAAAAAAGAGCGTTGGTTATTTTAATGAACTTATTCAGGAATTAAAATTATAAGTGGTTTCAATTAAAACCAATGGAATCGATCATTAGGTGAGGCAATTCTTTTTGCTAATTTGCCATAAGGAAATCTTATTTTTATACCACCGGTGTAACAAACATCCATAATATTAATGGCTTTCTCCTGTCTGCCCACACGCATCCTGTAGTCTATAAAAATACCAAAGATACCGAAATTGTGTTCAAGGCCGGTGCCAAGGTTTAGGCCGAGCCACTGATTTTTTATTGTAGAATTTACAGGATAATATTCTCTTAAATTCAGATAATCTGATTCGCCCGTGAAAAAACCGGTATAGGTATTATAGCTAAAACCTACAAATGGATATAAAAGTGTTTTTTGATTAGGAAATCTAGCCATCATTTCTAAATTAAGTTCGTAGGTATTTGCTTGTACATTTAACCAGGTTGGTTTTATATTAATAGGTTGGAACCGGTTATATAATGAAGCAACCCGTAAAAAATTATTGATTTCGTAAGTTAGCCCCGCACAATAGCCGGGTTCATTATTTTTTTCTTTCACATTACGTGCAAGATAAATCACACTGATATTGCCTCCCGCTTTTAAGCTCCATTTGGTATATGGCCTTTCTTTTTCAATTTTTGTCAATGCTACAGGTGCCGGACTTTTTATAGTTTTAATAGTTTGAGAAAGAAGGTGGTGCTTGCTTAAGAGCAAAAGCGACACAAGGGTGAATATGAAATAGTTACTTCGCATAATTAAATTTAAACAAAATTGAAACAATTACGACTGCTAATTGATAACCGGCCATGTTTTGCCGATAAGTGGCTGATTTTAACGCAAAACTGCACCCAATTTTTCAGTATATGTTTTAATTAGTTTTTGCATCACGTTATCAATTTGTTTATCATTCAGAGTCGCTTCTTCATCCTGTAACATAAAACTTACGGCATAGGACTTTTTTCCTGCTTGCAGTTTATCTCCTTCATAAATATCAAACAAGTTCACTGATTTTAATAATTTACGTTCTGAATTAAAAGCTAATTCTTCCAATTCTTTATAAGTGATTTTTTTATCTAACAATAAGGCAAGGTCACGGCGTACTACTGGAAATTTAGGAATTTCTGTAAACTCCAGTTTTGTTTTACCAACCAAGGCTAAGATGTTGTCCCAGTTAAAATCAGCATAAAAGGTTTCTGCATTCACATCCATTTTTTTGCAGATCACCTTATCTATCAATCCAAAACTTACAAGGTGATTTTTTTTATGGACATAAGATAAACCATAGCTAAACTGATCATCATCAAGATCGGAAATCTTATAAGTAACAGAAAGTTTATGTAAGATTGATTCTATACAAGATTTAATGAATGCAAAATCAATTTTATTATTTTCATTATAAGGATTTTCAGCATATTTACGGCCGGTAATAAATAAAGTCAAGTGTTTGGTCTCAGCATATTTAAATCCTTCGGTTGCGTCAGTTTTTTGATATGTTTTTCCGAATTCAAAAAATTTCAGATCAGCCTGTTTACGGTTAATGTTATATGCAATTGTTTCGAGGCCTCCAAATAACATGGTGTTTCTCATCACGTTCAGGTCACTGCTTAAAGGATTCACAATTTTAACTAAAGCCGCGTTATCTGTATAATAAGTTTCTTTGGTTAATGAAAGGCCTATCATTTCATTAAACCCAAAACCAATTAATAAGTTTGCGGTAGTATTTTCCGCTGCAGTAGCTTTTTCTCTATCAGCAAAGTTTGCGGTAAATTTAATCTGTGTACTTTCTTCCACATTATTGTATCCGTAAATACGCATCACTTCTTCAATTACATCCGCTTCACGGGTCACATCTGTTTTGTATTGAGGAACAGCCAACAATAATCCATCATTTCCTTCCTGCTCAATAATAATTCCTAAGGATAGAATGATGTGTTTAATAATCGCTCTATCTATTTCTTTACCAATTAATTCCTGACAGTTAGTGTATGAAAAGGCTACTTTAAATGGTTCTAGTTTCTCAGGGTAAATGTCAATTAAATCCATACTTAAAACACCACCGGCACATTCAAAAATTAGAGCAGCTGCTCTTTTTAATGCATTGATTGTCATTTCAGGATCTGTACCACGTTCGAACCTGAAGCTGCTGTCTGTTTTTAAACCATGTTGTTTGCCTGTTCTTCGTATAAAATCCGGATTAAAGTAAGCGGCTTCTAAAAATACAGAAGTTGTGCTTTCACTCACGCCGCTGTCAAGACCGCCAAATACACCTGCTATACACATAGGTTCTGATTCATTACAAATCATAAGGTCATTAGCGTTCAATGTTCTTTCAGCTCCATCAAGAGTCTTGAATTTTTTCTTTTCTAAACCAGTTTTTACAATAATCTTATTACCGGTAATTTTATTCAGATCGAAAGCGTGTAAAGGCTGACCCAGATCATGTAATACAAAATTGGTGATATCCACAATGTTATTGATCGGGCGCAGGCCAATTGCCAGGAGAGAATTTTTTAACCAATCTGGAGAGGGTTTAACAGTAATACCCGAAATAACCAAACCACTGTAGCGTTTGCAGGCATCCGGGTTTTCAATAGTGATTTCCACTTTATTAATATTACTTGCCTCAGGTAGCTCGAAAATATTATGCATTTCTGCACAAAAAGTAGTAGTGTTATTTTTACAATTAAGAATGGCTGCCAAATCTCTTGCTACACCATAGTGTGATGCAGCATCAGCGCGGTTGGGAGTAAGGCCGATTTCTAAAACATGATCCTGTTCCAGTTTAAAAAAATCACCGGCAGGTGTTCCAACAGTAGCGTGATCAGGTAAAATTAAAATGCCGTCGTGGCTGGTTCCCAAACCAATTTCATCTTCCGCACAAATCATTCCTTCGCTGGCGGCACCGCGTATTTTAGATTTTTTTATTTCAAATGGTTCACCTGTAGTCGGGTATAATTTAGCGCCGATCATTGCCACTAACACTTTTTGCCCGGCAGCCACATTAGGAGCACCACACACAATGTTCAACAATTCAGCGGCACCCACATTTACTTTTGTAATGCTTAATTTATCTGCATCAGGGTGTTTTTCTTTTTCAATCACTTCACCAACCACTATTCCCTTTAATCCTCCTTTAACACTTTCAAATGTTTCAATGCCTTCTACTTCCAAACCGGAAGAAGTCAGGTATTCATCAATTTGCTGAGGAGTTAAATCTGTTTTTATGAGAGTTCTTAACCAGTTATAGGATATTTTCATGTTGTTGTAAAAACTATATTAAAGAGCATAAAAATACGAAAAATAACCTTTAAAAATCTATATTTGCCCTGTGGCTGAAATAGGAAATAACGTATCAATTGCAAAGGCTTTTCTTGAACAAGATCAGCTGGTAGCTATTCCAACCGAAACAGTTTATGGCCTGGCAGCTAATGCTTTAAATCCGATCGCAGTTGCAAAAATTTTTGAAGCCAAAGAGCGTCCCACCTTTGATCCTTTAATTGTTCATACTTATAATTTGGATCAGGTTTACAAGTTTATCACTGAGATTCATCCTTCCTTATTAAAACTAGCAGAAGTTTTTTGGCCGGGACCTTTAACTTTATTGCTTCCAAAAAAAAGTATCATTCCTGATTTAGTTACTTCAGGATTGGATAGAGTGGGAGTGAGGATCCCGAATCATCCCTTAACGATAGAATTATTATCTCAGGTAAGTTTTCCTTTAGCGGCACCAAGTGCAAATCCTTTTGGATATATTAGTCCAACAAAAGCTGAGCATGTGCAAAAACAATTGGGAGATAAAATTCAATACATCCTGGATGGAGGAGATTGTACTGTGGGATTGGAATCAACCATTGTGGGAGAAGAAAATGGAGAGATCTTTGTTTATCGATTAGGTGGTTTAGCAATTGATGATATTGAGCAAGTGATTGGTAAAGTATCTGTTCAGTTAAATCAATCCAGCAACCCAAAAGCTCCGGGACAATTAAAAAGTCATTATGCTCCTGTAAAGCCTTTTTACATGGGCAGTCTGAATGAATTACAAAAAAAGTATGCTCATAAGAAAATTGGTGCAGTGGTGTTTGGTGGTCACTCTTTGTCAAACGAAAGCATATTGATTAAAAACTTATCGGTTAGCAAAAATTACAGGGAAGCAGCTGTTAATTTGTTTTCGTTTTTACGTGAGCTCGATGAATCAAATGTAGAAGTAATTATCTGTGACTTTTTGCCTGAAGAAGGTTTAGGATTAGCTATTAATGACAGGCTAAAAAGAGCTGCGGCTATTTAATTCACATTATATTTAATGGCGAATATTTAATAGATATCCCGTTGTATTTTCTAACAGAAATTATCCTGATCTTACTACTTTAATTTTTTTAAATAGTTAAATATTTTCTTACATTTACAAGGTATGTCTAAAATTACAATTGCTATAGATGGTTATTCATCGTGTGGGAAAAGCACACTGGCAAAGGCATTAGCACAAAAATTAAATTACAATTATATTGATACAGGTGCGATGTACAGGGCCGTTACTATTTATTGCCTGAGGAATAATATTATTAAAGAATCAGTTGTTGATGTACCAAAACTAATTTCTTCTTTAAAAAACATTGATGTGTCTTTTGTTTATAATACCATCACTAAAACATCTGAAGTGTTTTTAAACGGTGAACATGTGGAGCGCGAAATACGAACCATGGAAGTTGCCAATAACGTGAGTGCCATCAGTTCGATTAAAGAAGTGCGTGAAAAAATGGTAGTTCTTCAGCGTGAAATGGGTAAGAACAAAGGTGTGATTATGGATGGCAGGGATATTGGTTCTCATGTTTTTCCAAATGCAGAACTAAAATTATTTATGACGGCGGAAGGTGATGTGCGCACTCAAAGGCGTCTGGATGAATCACGAAGTAAAGGTGAACGTCATTCCTTTGAAGATGTGAAACGCAATTTAGAAAAGCGTGATCATGATGATACCACTCGTAAAGAGAATCCATTGAAACAAGCGGAAGACGCTATTGTTCTTGATAATACAGATATCAGCAAGGAAGAGCAGTTAACTTTTGTGGTGAAACTGATCAATGACCTGTTATTAACCAGAGACGAGTTTAATAAACCCTTGGCTAAGCATTAATTAATTAATTAACAGAACGCGCTTAATTGTTGACTTAGCAATTATTGTTATTCGTTTTTTTAATAAAGTTAAGGATGCCTTTTGTTTTTATTATAGAACTTTTATGACGCAGATGAGTATGATGGATTATGATTTTTAGCCCAATAATTTTAAGATATAGAAACGAGAGTAGAGGAATAATGATAATTTAGATGATTCCCGAAATCTTTAAATGCTAAAATAAGTGAATATGTTTACCTCTATTTCGATTTTTCATATTACTTAATTTCTCAATCCGATTAATGTGTTATTTGATTGTAATACGTTTAATGTTTTCTGATTTTCGAAAATTCCGTGATTAATCTGCAATTCTCAAAATAACATTTCCAGTTTTTTGTCCCGTTTCAACATATGTGTAGGCTTCTACAATTTGGTTTAAAGTATAGTGCCGGTCGATTACAGGTTTAAATTTTCCTTTTTCAACTAGTTCTTTAATAAAGATGAGATCTTCTTTAGAAATAGTTGGGATAGGAAATAAAACTTTTTTTCCACCTAACAAGGGTGTGATGAGTGCGAGTGGAATATTTACCCCGTTCTTTCCTAACTCAGTGGATATGTAAATTCCTTTTTCCGCTATCAGTGGTTTACACTGTTTAAACGAACTTTTACCAACGGCATCAAAAACGAAATTAAATTTGATATCAGTTTTTGTGAAATCCTCAGTTTGGTAATCAATCACAGTATCGGCGCCAAGTGATTTTACTAGTTCAATATTTTTGGTATTGCAAACCGCAGTGATGGTTGCTCCGAAATATTTCAGGAGTTGAACAGCTGCAGAGCCAATAGCGCCAGTTGCTCCGTAAACCAAAACATGTTGTCCGCTTTTTATTTTAGATACTTTTATATTATTGAGCGCATAGTGGGCTCCTTCCGTGAGGGCAGCAGATTCTTCCAGACTTAAATTAGCGGGTATTGTTGTAATGGACTCATTTTCTCCCATGCTTAAGTATTCCGCGTGCCCTCCAAAAGTTTTATCATTATAACCAAATACCTTATCTCCTATTTTAAAGCTGCGTACTTCCTTCCCTGTTTCTTCAATGATGCCAGAAAATTCACAGCCTAATATTTGCAACTTCGGGCGTAAAAGTCCACTCCAAAATCTTGAAATAAAATATTCGGCGCTCCTGAAACCAGAATCTGTTCGGTTCACAGTTGATGCATAAACTTTAACCAACACCTCGTTATCTTTCAAAGCAGGCTTGTCAACCTCCATTAATTTGGCTACTTCCGGTGGTCCGTATTGTTTGTAAACTATCGCTTTCATTTTTATTTAAATATAAAAATTATTTTGTTCTTTAAATTTTACGGTTACTAAAAGTTCTGAAGATCATTTGCCCCGCATTTTATAATATGGTGCCGGAACGATGTTTCCTTTGCTATAAGCGAAATTTTCAGTGTATACTATTTTTTATGAATGGAATAATTTCTTTATATGTGCCTGTTGACCAAATCTCTTTTAAATCTGGTTCTTTGGGAGAATTTAAATAGTTGCTGCCTATTTTAAAGTCAATGGTAATATTTGTGCAAGTAAATTTTTGCATTAAGAATTTTACAACTCTCCATACGATTTATGTAACATGTTCAGTATATCATCAATTAACTTAGCATTGTTAAGTGCAAATCAAGAAATTAATTTAAGAGATTACAACGCCATCTGATAAAATAAAATCTAAACTCATACACTATGGAAACTTCATCAAAAGGATACGATTTAACGATCACTATCAATAACTTTAACTTATCCTATGATGATGTTGGAGAAGGAACAATTCCAGTTATTTTCTTGCATGGCTATCCTTTTGATAAAACAATGTGGAAGACTCAGATTGATTTTTTTAAATCTTCCTATCGTGTTATCGCTTGCGATATAAGGGGATTTGGAAAATCAAAAGACGAAGAATCATCCTTAAGCATAGATTTGTTTAGCGAGGATTTAATCCAGTTTATGGACAAGTTACATATTGATAAAGCGATTATTTGTGGATTATCTATGGGTGGTTATATAGCTCTTCACGCTCATGAAAAGTTTCATAATCGCTTTGAAGCATTTGTTTTATGTGATACACAATGTATTGCCGATACTCCTGAAGTAAAAGAAAAACGAAATGACTCCATTAATGAAATAGCCGTTAACGGAGTTAATAATTTTAACGAAGGATTTATTAAAAATGTGTTCCACAAAGATTCATTAACCAACAAAATTGAATTGGTGGAAAAATTGAGAAGTGTTGTATTTTCTAACTCAAAGCATATTATCATTCAGGGATTGGTAGCACTTGCAGGTCGTTCCGAAACCTGTTCAACTTTGTACAAGATAACCGTTCCAACATTGATTATGTGTGGAAGAGAGGATAAAGTAACGCCACTGGTTCAATCTGAATATATGAACACAAATATTAATGGGTCCACCCTTCAGGTTATTGATCATGCCGGACATGTATCCAATCTGGAGCAGCCCGAAAAATTCAATAAACATTTAGATGATTTTTTATCTATGGTTAACAACGGTGTGGAGAGTTCAATTGAAAGGCAGGAGTCGATGAAATGATTATCTTTTTGAGATTAGTATAAGTTCTTGGATCACTTTGTAACTGGAATATTATTTTTGTATTCAATAGAATCTTTTAATGTTCCGTCTTTTTTATAGAATTTCCAATAGCCTTCCTTTTTATTATTTTTGTAATAACCTTCTTGCTCTCTGAACCTACCATTTTTGGCGGTCCAATCTTTAACGATCCAATGACCTTCTTTAGAATTTCCGCATATTTTATTAATTGTATCATGAAGCTCACTGAGCTCAAATGAATCACAACAGACTGTACCACTAATATCGGTGGCTATTGGTTTTTCATTGCAAGCCTGGATATAAACGGTGATGATAATAATACCAAGTAGTTTAAATTTTCTCATTGATTTTGATTTATACCAAAGTTATTCAAATTAGTCAGAAAATGAAAATACATTTAAAATGTGATGTGTTAATTTCCATTAGAAAATAGTTTTCCTTAATTATCTGTCATGTTTTAATGATAGATTATTTATTTTTGATCAAAACTTAGCAAACCATTTTCAATGCTAATGGCATAACTGACACAGAAATATTTTCGGAAACCATCATTGGTTCACCGTCGTAATGCACCGGTAACTGACCTTTAAATTCTACGTCTATTTCTTTTCCTTTTTCTGATTGCAATAGAGTAGAGGTGTGTATCTTTTTTGAAAATAATTTGATGCCGATCATCGGGATAGCCATTAACGAAAATGGTTTTAAAATACTTACATTTAATATGCCATCATTTAGTTTTGCTTCTGGTGCAATATACACATCATTGCCCCATTGCCCTGCATTTGCTATTGTAATTAAGAAGGCTTTAGTTTCAATACTTTTACCATCTACTGTAATTTTATATTGTTGCGGTGTGTAATTAAAGAATTCTTTAAGGGTTGTTTTAAAATAAGTGATGAAACCGCGTTTAGTACTTGCTGCAAATTCAGTAGCAATGAGAGCGTCAAATCCAACTCCGGCTGTACAGAAAAACGGGTGGCTGTTAATCGTGGCGCCATCTATTTGCCTGATGTTTTCTTTTTCAATAACCTGTAACGCTTTTTCAAGATTTAATGGAATACCATTGCTTCTTGCTAAACCATTACCTGAACCTAACGGTAAAATGCCCAATGCCATGTTGGTATGAACAATTACTGAGGCTACTTGGTTCACAGTGCCATCACCTCCACAAGCTACTACAATACTATAGTTTCCGGAAAGGATATCCTGTTTAACCGATTCAAAATCATCTTTGTTTTTCCAGACAATCAGGTCATATTGAATATGTTTTGAAAATTTAGTTTTTATGAATTCAATGATGTCAATTTTCTTTTTGACACCGGCATTGGGATTGATAACAAATGCGATCTTCTGAGTCATGTTATTTTTTTGCGGTGTGAAAGAAAAATTCTTTTAGATAATTTGGTTCCGAATAAGCCACATCTGCGAAATCATTTTTCATATATTTTTCAAAGGCCAGCTGGATCATACTTGAAGAAGATGTGTTGATGTTTTCTATAAAATGGGATTGCGGTAATTGTTGCAACAGCTCTTTGGCTTTTGGCATACCGTCACCAAAAAAGTAAAGTGGTTTATTTAATTCAAATGCTTTGATACTTTCTTCATTCAGCACCAATGCCTGAACCTGTAAAATTTCTTTTAAGTTATGATCGTAAGCAGCGCAATACACTTCCATGCGGCGTGCATCCATCATGGGAATAAATACAGCTTCTTCTTTTATTTGCCGGATCGCAGATACGCTCAATGCTTTTAAAGTATCAATGGTAATCAATGGAATATTCAATGCAAAAGCCAATCCCTTTGCTGCCGAAAATCCAATGCGCAAACCTGTATATGAACCGGGACCTGAACTTACTGAAATTGCATTCAGATCACTTGCCTTTAAGTTGGTTTCTATTAATGCATGTTCTATAAATACATGTAGGTTTTCTGCATGCGTGTAGCCATTATTTAATTCTTTAAGGGTTAATAGTTCGGCATCCTTTGAAATTGAAACAGAGCAAACAGTGGAAGTACTTTCTATATGCAAGAGATAAGCCACTTTCTGTTATTTTTTATCAGAAAATAACTCGTCTTTATCTACTACTTTTATTTTCTTTCCATCTTTCAAAATTTTTGAAACAGCACCATAAGGTCCGGAAATTACTTCATCACCTATGTTAATGCCACTTTTAATTTCAATAAAATCATTGTCTTGGATGCCCGTTGTTACGTAAATCATTTTGGCCACACCGTTCTTATTCACAAATACACATTCTTTAATTTCTTCTTTTTTAGTGTTGTTCATTTTTTCCTGTTTCTCATCTTTTACAATAACATCGCCATCTTCTTCTTCATTAAATTTTTCTTTGGTCTTGGTGGTATCTGAGCTGCGGGTAGTAACTGCAGGAATAGGAACGGTAATCATGTTAGAAGCACGCATGGTTTGGATGTCCACACTGGCGCTCATTCCCGGCCTGAACGGGGCAGGATTTTCTTTAGTAACTAGATCTAAATACGATTCTCTAATCATTCTAATTTTTACTACAAAATTAGTTACCTGATCAATAGACATTCCTGTTGTGTTTGCTGAGTTAGCAACCTCTGTCACAATGCCTCTGAATTTTTTCCCGATATAGGCATCTACTTCTATTATAGCTGTATCGTTTTTATGAATGCGAATGATATCATTTTCATTCACTTCCACACTGGCTTCCATTTCATTTAAGTTCGCTAACCGCAAAATTTCTGTTCCCTGTAATCCCTGAACACCAACGACGCGTTCGCCTTTTTCAACGTTCAGTTTAGAAACGGTTCCATCCACTGGTGCATAAATAAATGTTTTATCGAGGTTGGTGTTTGCTTCTTTTAAAGATGCCTCCACACTTTTCACATTATAATCGGATGCTTTGATGCTTTCAGTCATACCTTCCACATTGGCTTTCGCGGATTCAAAGGCTGCTCTGGACACATCTATTTCTTGTTGCGAGATTACATTCTGATCAAATAGCTTTTTACTACGGTTATAAGATGCTTCAGCATTCGCTAAATTGGCTTGTGACTGCGCCAATTGCGCCATCGTTGTTTTTAAACTGGCTTTTGAACTGTTTACAGTCGCGTTCACTCTTTCTAAATTACTCTCATAAATATCCGGTTTAATGCGGCAAAGCAACTGGCCCTTTTTCACATTATCGCCTTCTTTTACGAGCATTTCCACAATTTCTCCGGATACATCAGAGGTAATTTTTAATTCTGCTTCCGGTTGTATTTTACCATTGGCAGAAACCGATTCGATGATGTTTCGCTTGGCAGCTTTTTCAGTAGTAACTTTAGTAGGTTCCGCACCTTTAAAGAATTTAAAAATGATCACCGTTAATAAAACAGCAACACAAATTCCGATGATCCAGTATAGTTTTTTCATAACTTGATTTTTGGTTTCCCGCAGATTTCGGAGATCAACGCAGATTATTTTGTCCGCGATTATCCGCGTTATCTGCGGGAACTATTTTTTAAAATTTCAATTCTTTACCCTGATAATAATCCAATACTTTTAATTTGAATACATAATCGTATTTGGCCTGCACTAAATTTCCCTGTGCATTTTGTGACCGTGTTTTTGCATTGTTAAAATCGAAGGTGCTGATGGCGCCTACATTAAATTTTTGTTGCGCATAAAAAAAAGATTGTTCAGATGCTTCAACAGCTAGTTTGCTGGCATTGTATTTATTTAAAGCAGCTCTTGCATTGGCATAGGCCTGAGCAATAGTTTTGTATAAATTTTGTTGAAGAAGGTCCTGAGTGTATTTTGCATTCAGTGCGGTTAGTTTCGCATTCTTAATTCCTGTTACCGTTTGTAAGCCGTTAAATATAGGAATTGATAAAGTAAAACCTACACTCTTATTAACATTATCATTGAACTGATCAGCAAATGGTTTTTTGGAAGTGATGATTTCTGTTTTTGGCTGGTAAATTAATTGCCCTGTCTCAGTAATATAAGGTGCTTGTTCTATACCCACTATATTAACGGCATCAATATTTTTGTCTAATGCAGAAGTACCTGTTCCTAAACTTCCGGTAGCAGATAGAGTAGGGCTTACTCTTCCTTTAGCAACGTTTAAACTTTTTTCGGCCGCCCGTACATTATACTCTGCACCCTTCACCGAATGTTGGTTTTTTAAAGCCAATTCATAAATATTCTGAACAGATAAAGAAGCCAGTTCGTTGTTCAATATATCCACATTTGGCCTTGAGATATTGAAATTATTCAGCGTATCTAAATTCAAAAGTTGTTTAAGAGTCAGCATAGCGATCTGATAATTATTATCAGAGTTGATGACGTTCACATCTTCATTGGCCAACTGTGCTTTTATATCATAAACGGCGCTTTTAGCCAATGTTCCGGCATCAGCCAATTTTTGTGTTCGGGATAACTGCTCTTCTGTGATCTTGAATTGAGACTTAGCAATCTGTAGAATCTCATCACTAAAGATCACGTTAATATAAGCTGTGGCCACATTTAATGAGAGGTCATTTTTTTGCTGTAAATAATTTTCGGCACTTGACAGGTATTGATACTGATTAGCTTTAATGTTATTGTATTGGGCCAGGCCCGACCAAAGAATCACATTAGATGATACATAAAAGTTTTGGGATAAAACCTGTGTATTTGCAAAGGTATTGGTGTAACGGTCAATCGTTCTACCAAAGTTGTAAGTATGTTGCGCACCGGCATTCACGGTTGGTAAAATAGCAGCTCTGCTTTGAGTAGAATTGTTTTGGTTAATCTTGACGCTAATCTCTGCTTGTTTTAAAGTGATATTATTTTTCTGCGCATAATCCACACATTGCTGCAAGTCCCAAGTAGATGATTGAGCAGACACTGAGCTTATTATGCCAATAAAAAAGAATAATGTTAAGATGGTCTTCATAGTTATTTAAAAATCAGGGTAAATTTAGTTAAAAAAGCACTTATAAACACGCTTCTACAAAAGCGGAAAATTATCTGTTTGGAAGGCAAGTGTAGTGAGAGATTTTGTCTTTTTATTCAAGCAAAAATAAATAAGAAAAGAATAACCGTTTATCTAAATCATTTATTTTTCTTAAATTTCTCCTTTAAAAAATTCAATGATCCCATTCCTCCAATACATTGCTCAATACATCTTTCAACATCATGAGCATGATACAGAACATTTGTGCATTGTATTGCCCAATAAACGAGGTGCACTCTATTTAAAACAGCACCTTGCCAAAACATTTCAAAAAACCATTTGGCTTCCTACCATTATCAGTGCCGAGGAATTAGTGGCAGAATTATCAGGCCTGCAGCAAGCTGATAGCATTGATTTAATTTGTGACCTGTATGAGGTTTACGCCGGAGTTTTAAAAGAAAAAGCAGAACCTTTTGAAGCTTTTGCTAAATGGGGTACATTGATGCTTCAGGATTTTAATGAGGCAGACCGATACCTGGTGGATACAAATTCCATGTATCAAAACTTAAAAGAGATCAAGGAGATTGAAAGTTGGAGTCTGAACGCAGATAGTCTGACAAACACGCAGCAGGATTATGTGAATTTTATGTTTCAAATGGGAACCATTTACCATGAATTCGTAAAAACACTGATAGAGAAAAAACAAGCCTACCAGGGTTTGATGTATCGGAAAGCAGTAGAGAGCTATAAAGATTCAGTATATATTAGTCAGTTTTCAAAGATCCTGATTTGTGGGTTTAATGCTTTGAATAAAGTAGAAACGATTATATTTTCAGATCTCGTAAAAGAAAAAAAAGCACATATTATTTATGATGCAGACACGTATTATTTGAATAACGAAAGCTACGAAGCAGGTTTGTTTTTGAGAAAGAACTTCAATAATGCGTGGCTTGATACCAAAGATCATATCGGGGATTATTTTAACGAGATTCCCAAACACATTGATGTGGTGGCCGTTCCAAAGCAAATGGGTCAGGCACAGGTAGTCTCGCACCAATTGAGTGAATGGATCAGGCAGGGAAAATCACTGAACAAAACCGCCGTGATCCTTGCCGATGAAAGTCTGTTGTTTCCTGTATTGAACCAGATTCCAAAAGAAGTGCAGCATGTGAATATTACAATGGAATATCCTTTAAGATTGTCACCCATTTATGATCTTATCGATAACCTGATCAGTCTGCACCAGTCCAGACAAAAGCCCGGTGCGGGTAGCAGTTTTTATTTTGCTGATCTATTTAGAATCTTTCAAAACTCTTTATTTAAAAAGTATTACCGTTCTTTTAAACCCACAATCACTTTACAAAGTATCATTCAAAAAGTGATTGATAAAAACTATGTGTGGATTAATGCTAAAGTATTAGCTGAATTATTTGAAGATAATTATCAATTCATCCAAGATTTGTTTACTACATGGAATAATTCTGCGCAGGGTATTTCATCCATGTATGAGATCATCCGCGTATTTAATACTTCTGAAGAAGAAGAGTTACAATTATCTTCTGCTGATAAAGAAACGCTGCATGTTTTTACTAAATATTTTAACCGTCTCCAATCTTTAATTCAAACACATCGTTATCTGGATTCATTAATTACCCTAAAAAGTTTGTATAAGCAGATCATTGGTGCGGCTTCTGTTCCTTTTATTGGCGAGCCTTTGCAAGGATTACAGATCATGGGTGTACTAGAAACACGGACACTGGATTTTGAAAACATTATTTTTCTGGGTGTAAACGAAGGCGTTTTACCTTCGGGCAAATCCTCTAATTCTTTTATACCAAATGATTTGAAGCGTTACCATGGTATGCCATTATATGCTGATAAAGATGCTGTTTATGCTTATCACTTCTATAGGATTTTGCAACGAGCCTCCAATGTGCTGATTACTTATAACACTGAGCAGAGTGTATTGGGTTCGGGAGAAAAAAGCAGGTTCATCACCCAATTGCAATTTGAATTACATCGTTATAATTCTGCACATGTAATCACTGAGAAAATGCTGAGCGGGGACACATTGCCTGCGAGTTCACGAAATGTAATTACCATTTCCAAAACAGAAACGAATTTAGCCCCTATCATTTATAAACTAACAACCGACGGACAATACGGTGGACTTAGCCCGTCAGCTTTAATTACCTATAAAGATTGTGCACTGCGTTTCTTTTTCAGGTACGGTGCTGGGATTAAGGAAACTGAAGATGTGGAGGAAAGTGCTGAAGCCAATACACAGGGTACTATATTGCATGAATCATTGGAGCTTTTATATAAACCTTTTATCGGGCAGGTCTTAACAGAAGGATCTATTAAAACTTGTCTTGATAAAACAGAGGAAAGTGTTAACCTTATCTTTCAGAATTATTTTAGTCAGCGTGAAAGCCAGTTTGGAAAGAATTTTTTGCAACAGAAAGTGCTGTATGAGTACGTTCGAAAATTACTGAGGAATGATTTAAAGTTGATCCAGGATTCTAAAAAGACTAATGAATTATTAAGTTTGATCGATTTAGAGAAAAATTTGTCCGCCTCTGTATCGCTTCAAATTAAAGGTGTAGAAACAACAGTATATGTAAAAGGTTCCGCCGACCGTATCGATAAACTGGGAAATAAGATCAGGATCATTGATTATAAATCCTCGCTGAAGGCAGATGATAAATTTAAGTTTACCAATTTTGATGATCTTTTTAATGATAGCCAGTATAATAAAATGCTGCAGTTATTTATGTATGCCTGGCTGGTGGTTAAAAATAATCTTGCGAAGCCTGAAGAATTGCAGCCCTGTATCATCGCATTTAAAAAATTTGAAGAGCATCCTAAATTCATTATGGATGAAGGAAGGGGTGGAGGCATTATGGTTTTTACTGCTGAATTGCTTCAGGAGTTTGAAGAGCATTTTATTCTTAAAATTTCTGAGATTTTGTCTAGAGATTCTTCATTTATTCAAACAGATGACCTTGATAAGTGCGAATATTGTGCTTATGCAGGAATTTGTAACGTGAGGTAGGGCTTTGATATTTTATTTACAATCTCAATATATATAAAATAGGGCATTAATACATTTAAAAAAAAAGGCTACCATTGCAGGTAGCCTCTTTTTTTTTCTTATAATTAATATATATCCGTTAAGGTTTTTCTATTTTTTTTTCTTAGCGTTCTCAAAGCATTTGTCCGGAAATTTTGAAATGAAAACATCTCCATCGCCTCGGCTTGCAGGAAGTTCGATGTTGCCAATTTGTAGTTTTCCGTTATAGTTTCCAGTGATGTAAATATTATTTTTATCATCCGCTTTTACTGACCGCCCTTCATCACTTCCGTTACCTCCCGCTTTTATTAGGCTAAATAGGTTACCATCTGAACTATAATGAGCAACAAAAACATCTCGGTTACCCACAGAAGTGATAAGGCTGTCTCCAAAATTTGCAGTCTTTTCAAAAAATCCGGTAACTACACATCCGTTTGCATTCATTGCAGTTACTTCACTTCCTTGGTCTAAACCTTCTCCGCCTGCCTGTTGAGCCCATTGCAAAATACCGTTGTCATCATATTTTACAATAAACATGTCGTAGTCTCCTTTGCTTGCAAGTTCAATGGATTTTGAAGCCTCAAATTTTATTTCATGAAGGAAAAATCCTGTAGAATACACATTGTTTTGCTCATCTAAAGCTATACCGCGTGCTTCATCTGAACTTGATCCGCCCGCTTGGCTTGCCCAAACTGCTTTTCCGTTTTTATCAAACATAGCCGTAAATATATCAGATTGGCCTGAAGAAATTAATTTAATACTATCAAAGGCTGCTACTCCTTTAAAGAATCCGGTGATGAAAAAATTTCCTTGTTTATCAGTTGCGAGTGCTGCAGGTCTGGCATCTCCTGTTCCACCTACATTTTTTGCCCATCGTATATTTCCCTCAGCGTCGTAACTTGAAATAAAAATGTCTTCATGAAAGCCGGTACTTTTAAGTTGTACGGTATCTAGATAAATAGTTCCGCTAAAAAACCCCGTCATATAGCAATTACCAGCAGCATCCGTTCCGACGCCTTTTCCCACATCATTAAAATTTCCTCCAGCTTGTTTTACCCATAAAACATTTCCGGCTGTGTCATATTTTGCCAGAAAAGCATCAGAATCTCCCTTGCTTATTAGTGTGTGTGCATCGAATGAAGCAGTGTCGGCAAAATAGCCCGTTATATAAATGTTATCGTGAGAATCTACATCTATAGAATAGCCTGAATCCTCTTTTTTTCCACCACTCTCTTTTGCCCATATTAACTTGCCATCTTTGTTATATTTAACCAAAAAAATTCCGTCATCACCTTTTCCGGTAATCGTTTTATTATCAAATATTGCGCTACCCTGAAAGCGGCCAATGACATATACATTTCCCCGAGAATCAATTACAATACCCCTTCCTCCATCATAACTTTCTCCTCCTCCCTGCTTTGCCCATTCTGCATTATCAGTAGAATTGCATGAAAATAAAAGAAAAAAAGTAATAAGTATTCCTAAATTTTTTATTGCTATTTTCATTGTTTGCTTTTTAAATTACGTTAGACGAAACTAAATAAAAATTTGTTGTGTTTTCAAATATACTAAAATTTCATTTACAGGTGTAATTTGGAATAATACATAGCTCCGTTTCGCTGCAATGAAGCGGAAAAAAGCATATATTATCTATGATGCCGATAAGTATTATGTGAATAATTATAGGAGTTTGAACAGCATTTAATCCTTAAAATCTCTGAGATCCTGTTAGGTGATTCTTCGTTTATTCAAACCGATGATTTGGATAAGTGCGAGTATTGTGCTTATGCAGGAATTTGTAACGCGTAAATTTCTCTAACAAGCCTCTGTTTATAAAAATCAGGAAATGGAGCTAAAGCCATTAGTTGTTGAATTAATTTTACGCATTCAATGTTACATTCATTTCACATAATCTGTTCCCTAAAAAGAATTACTTTTACAGTTATTTTGCTCTTTTGCTTCGGCATGAACTATTCACAACCTATCACCGTTGATTTTGAGGGACAAGTGTCGCATAATGACAGCATTTTATCGGAGGTAATTGTTCAGGTATTACAAAACGGTAATCTTCTCACCTCTTTTAAAACAGATCAAACCGGTAGTTATAATATCTATCTTCCTTTGGGAGGTGATTATTTGATTTCAATCTCCAAAAATGGTTTCGTTCAAAAATATTTTAGTGTGAGTACCAAAGGTATTCCTGCTGAACAAGCCGGTATCAAATTTCCTGCCATCAGGGCGGATGTGGATTTGTTTAAGTATTATGAAGGTGTTGATTATTCTTTATTTGATGAACCCATTAATAAGTTTTATTATAATAAACGTAAAGGAAATTTTGATTTTGACAGAGATTATTTAAATGCGAAAAAAGCAGCCATGAGAGAAGTGAAGATGGCGGAGAAAAAAGTCATTTTATTAGCACTGCAAAAAAATGAAGCCAAGCAAAAAGAATTGGCAAAAGCTCCTTCTAGCGAGAAAAAGAATAAGTTGACTGAAGAAAAAAACAAACTCGATGAAAAACTGGCTAAGCAAAGTTTAATGCTGAAATTAATTGAAGATGATCAGAAATCTCTATTCAAAGGTAACCAGGCAAAAGATGAAATAAAATTAAATATTGTGGCAGCTGATCAGGAAGTTACAAAAAAAATAATAGATAAAAAGATCAATGATCTGGTTTCAAAATACAAGCAGGGAGTTACCGAAGAAAGACAGGAGGGTGAAAGCATTATGATTATCAAAAGAGTTGTGGTTCGTGATCAGGAAGCTTGGGTATATGAAAAGAAAATTTTTAACTGGGGCGGAGTTGCTTATTTTAGAGATAAACAACGTATAACCGCCAGTACATTTAATTTAGAAACGGCTATCAATTAAACCGTATCGCCAAATAAATTCCTTCCAGTATTACAGATTTACGACATTTTTTTTGCGAATTCATGTTTTGAAATGTATCAAAAATGTAAAGAATTGCTTTAACAATTAACACCTGTTCGTTAGCTTTTATTTGAAATCTGCATCTTGTTTTTATGCAAATTTCTTTTAACTTTATAATCTTTACTAACCACTAAACTTATTATTTAGATATGAAGAAAGCATTTGTATTCCCGGGTCAAGGTTCTCAGTTTTCCGGAATGGGAAAAGATCTATATGACAACTCTGACCTGGCAAAAAAATTATTTCATCAAGCAAACGATATTTTAGGATTCAATATTACCGAAACAATGTTCACCGGCACGGATGAAGAGCTTAAACAAACCAAAGTAACGCAGCCCGCCATTTTTTTACATTCTGTTATTTTATCAGCTACAATGGATAAGTCTGTTATACCTGATATGGTTGCAGGTCATTCATTAGGAGAATTTTCAGCATTAGTTGCCAATAAAACCTTGAGTTTTGAAAACGCATTGACTTTAGTGTCCAAGCGTGCATTAGCTATGCAAAAGGCTTGCGAAAGCAACCCTTCAACTATGGCAGCAGTATTAAACCTGGCGGATGAAGTGATCGAAACTATCTGCAAAGAAATTACCGAAAGTGGTCATGTAGTTGTGGCAGCTAATTATAATTGCCCCGGCCAGTTAGTAATCTCCGGTTCTATTGAAGGCATCAATATTGCCTGCGAAAAAATGAAAGTTGCGGGTGCAAAACGTGCTTTGGTATTACCTGTAGGCGGAGCATTTCATTCACCGCTTATGGAACCTGCCCGTGTTGAATTAGAGGCTGCTATTAATGCTGCAACTTTCAATCAACCAATTTGTCCTGTTTACCAGAATGTCACAGCTTCAGCGGTATCAAACCCGGAAGAGATCAAAAAGAATTTAATTTTGCAATTAACAGCGCCTGTTAAATGGTCACAAACAATTGTTCAGATGATCGAAGATGGCGCAACTCATTTTACAGAAGTTGGACCCGGTAAAGTATTGCAAGGCTTGATTAAAAAAGTGAATCAATCTATGGAAACCATTAGCGCCTAATATTATGAAAAAAAAAATCATTATTTGCTTTGCTCTGGTTCATGTGATATTTCAGATGAATGCACAATTTTTTAGAGGTGTTGGTATTTTTGTCGGCGCAACAACTTCCAGTAGCCGTTACCGCAACCTAAACGCTGTTGATAATACAACATACGCTCATAAATTTCCTGCACCATCTCACCGTTCAGGAGAATATGTGTTTTTTAGTGTCGGGATTCTTGGAGAGTTTTTAAAGTATGAACATATTCGTTGGCAAACAGAATTTGAATATTGTAGAAAGGGAGGAGTTGAGCGACCATCTATTGGAATAGGAACCGGGGAAAGAGGACCAGCTACAGCCAATACATTTACCAATATTCAATGGAACAATTTCGCTAAAATTATTGGTAACGAAGGCTATCGCGGAACACCTTATTTAATGCTGGGAGCAAGACTTGAATACAATATGGCAAGGTCGATTACGGCTTACCCAACTGTAGCAGGTATTGCACCAAAAATTAATTTAACACCTGACGTAGGATTAGGGTATGAGTTTGCTTCTTACAGTAAATTCCATTTCTTTACTGAATTACATTATAATCCGGATGCTATTAAAATGGTTACCCAAAATGTGGTCTTTTGGCAAAGGATGTTCGAATTAAGGATTGGAATCATTTTCAGACCACGAAAGTCTATAGATGATTGTAATGCACCAAGGTATCATGGTAGTGATTATTAATAAATAAAATCAGTTCAATTATGGTAATGACTAAAGATGTTTTATTCTCTTTAACAAAAGGTGGTTATGCACCTCAGGAGGAAATGCTTGAAGTAGCCCGTAAAAAAGGTAAATTATATATTGGAATTCCAAAAGAGTTGGCATTCCAGGAAAATAGAGTTCCTTTGGTGCCAGATGCGGTAGCATTATTAGTAAATAACGGACACAGAATTGTTGTAGAAGCAGGTGCCGGTACCAATGCTCATTTTGAAGATAATGATTACAGTGAAGCTGGAGCGCAGATTGCTTATTCAGCTGAAGAAGTTTATAAAGCGGATATTATTTTAAAGATTGCTCCACCCACTTTAGAAGAAATTGAAAGTATGAAAACAAAACAAACTTTGTTTTCTGCCCTGCAACTTACGGTTCAACCGGAAGATTTTTTAAAAAAATTAGTGGCAAAAAAATTAAACTGTGTGGCTTTTGATATGATCATGGATGATGCAGGAATTTTTCCTGTTATACGTGCCATGGGCGAAATTGCAGGCGGTACTTCCATTTTGGTAGCTGCCGAATTACTAAGCAATGCCAATAACGGCGTTGGATCTATCCTTGGTGGAATCAGTGGAATATCTCCAACAGAAGTAGTGATCATTGGTGCAGGAACGGTTGGTGAGTTTGCTGCAAGGGCTGCAATGGGATTGGGAGCGAGCGTAAAAGTATTTGATAATTCAACATCACGTTTGCGCCGTTTACAAAGCCAGTTAGGAACAAGAATTTTCACGTCGGTGATTGTTCCAAAAGTTTTGGAAAAACATTTAAAGACTGCTGATGTCGCTATCGGTGCTTTGCGTGCTTCAAAAGGAAGAACACCTTGTATAGTTTCTGAAGAGATGGTTGCTGAAATGAAAACAGGTTCTGTTATTATTGATGTGAGCATCGATCAGGGAGGCGTATTTGAAACATCAGAGGTAACCAACCATACCAAGCCTGTTTTTCGTAAGCATGGTGTTATTCATTATTGCGTACCTAATATTCCTTCCCGTGTAGCGCGCACTGCTTCTTATGCATTCAGTAACATCTTTCAACAAATTTTGATTAGCATGGGCGATGAAGGTGGCTTTGATAGTTTAGTGAGAAAAGATTCCGGCGTAAGAAACGGGGTTTATATTTATAACGGTATTTTAACCAATCAGTTTTTGGGAGAAACATTTAACCTGCCTCACAAGGATATTAATTTACTAATGGCTGCGATGTAAAATCTATACCTCAATAATTTTCTAACTCAACAAATATATATGTCTTTTTGGCAACGCTTTCGTTTTTTTTTAATTGGATTTATTCCGGGTGCTATAATTTTATTTTTCATCGTCAACAAAACAGGCTGCACAAGCCCTAATGAATTAAAGATGCTTGAATTACAACATCAATACCTTCAGTTAGGGAATAAAGCTGCTTGTAAATTGAAATGCCTGGTAATGATCGATAAAGGGTTTAAAGTAAACATGAGAAATTTTCAGGTTAACTACGATTTGAGCGATGTGCATAAAAAACCTTACGGTTCCTATTATCTGCAGGAAAAAGAACCTAAAGATGCCCGTTACGAATTTGTAGCAGAAGATAAAGACACTGTTACATTTGTGAACGATATTAAATTATTAAGCAATCCGGAAAATTGTCATTGCGATACGATCAGGTAATGGAAAGACAACTGAAAACAGATCTGTCCAGGTTTAATAACGACTGGTACAAAAAAGGAGGAAGCAGCATTAAGCGAATTGCATGGTATTTATTAAACGCTGCCTTTTTTAATTCCGCTTTTCCCATTATGTCCTTCAAACGTTTTTTATTGCGTCTGTTTGGTGCAAAGGTCGGTAAAGGTGTGGTTATCAAACCTTATGTCAATATAAAATACCCATGGCGTCTGAGTATCGGTAATCATGTGTGGATTGGTGAACGGGTTTGGATAGATAATTTAGGGCTGGTAGTGATGCATGATAATTCCTGCATCTCACAAGGCGCAATGCTGCTATGCGGAAATCATCATTATAAAAAAGTAACTTTTGATTTAGTAGTTGGGAACATTACCATTGAAGAAGGTGCCTGGATTGGTGCCCACGCCATTGTATGTCCAGGTGTTAAAGTTGGCAGCCATGCGGTATTAACAGTAAACAGTGTTGCCACCGCACGCCTTGAACCATGGAGTATTTACCAAGGTAACCCGGCGGTAAAGATTAAGGATAGAGTAATTAAGGGGTAAGCTTAATCAACAATTGCTTTTTGTCTGCGCTGTTTTTATTGCTGAGAATTGCAACAAAATAAATTCCTTTTACATACTCTAAAAATAAAAATAGGCTATTTTTTGGAACAGCCTATTTTTATCTATTAATGAAATTATTTAATCTTTTAGTAATTCCCTGCTAATCACCAATTTCTGGATCTCGCTGGTTCCTTCACCAATGGTACATAATTTACTGTCGCGATAATATTTTTCTGCCGGGAAATCTTTTGTAAATCCGTAACCGCCAAAGATCTGAACCGCTTCATTTGCGTTTCTTACACACACTTCAGATGCATAATATTTAGCAAAAGCACCTTCCTTGGTCATTTTTTGATGGCGGTTTTTAAGATCAGCTGCTTTGAATGTTAACAATTCTGCTGCTTCCAGTTCAGTAGCCATATCGGCTAACTTAAAGCTGATTGCTTGAAAATGTGCAATTGGTTTCCCAAATTGCTCACGCTCTTTGGCGTATTTTAAAGAGCATTCGTAAGCGCCACGAGCAATGCCACAACTTAATGCTGCAATAGAAATACGGCCACCATCCAATACTTTCATTGCCTGAACAAATCCTTGCCCTTCTTCACCCATCATTTGATCTCTGTGAACTCTGCAATTCTCAAAAATTAACTCAGCAGTTTCGCTGGCACGCATTCCTAATTTATTTTCTTTTTTACCGGATTTAAAACCCGGTGTTCCTTTTTCAATGATGAACGCACTCATACCTTTGCTATCGCCTTTGTTTCCCGTGCGAGCAATAACAACGGCTACATTACCGGTAATAGCATGTGTAATGAAATTTTTGGAACCATTTAATACATAATAGTCGCCGTCTTTTACAGCGGTAGTTGCCATTCCACCGGCATCAGAACCTGTTCCTGTTTCTGTTAAACCCCAGGCGCCAATCCATTCAGCTGTTGCTAATTTTGGTAAGTATTTTGCTTTTTGAGATTCATTACCAAAGGCAAGGATATGACCACTGCATAAAGAGTTATGAGCTGCCATGGATAAACCAATAGATCCGCAGATCTTAGAAAGTTCAATAATAGCGGTTACGTATTCAGTGTAGGATAATCCTGACCCGCCGTATTGTTCCGGAATCAATACACCCATTAAACCTAATTCGCCTAATTTTTTAAAAACTTCTACTGGGAAGGTTTGTGCCTCGTCCCATTCCATCATTTTAGGATAGATATTTTCTTTGCCAAATTTACGGATCATATCAGCTATGGCGATTTGGTTTTCATTTAATTGGAAATTCATTCCAACAGTGTTTTCTAATACTGTGCTAGACATGTTATATTGTTTGAGTGTATATTTAGTTTTTGTTTTCCATTTAAAAATTCCAATCCTACTACAAAGCAAAAGCCACTGACGTTTGCACCTTGCTGCTTTACCAACCTTGCAGCTGCTTCTGCTGTTCCACCTGTTGCTAATAGATCATCGTGAACCAGCACATTCCAGCCTTTCTTCAGACTATCAATATGCATTTCTACGATGGCCGTACCGTATTCCAAAGCGTATTCGCATTTAATGGTTTTATAAGGCAATTTACCGGCTTTTCTGATTAAAACAAAAGGAATATTTAATTTATTTGCTAATAAAAATCCGAATAAAAACCCCCTGCTTTCAATTCCAACAATGGCATCCGGTTTCTGTGACAACTGATCAATAAATCCATCCACAATTTCATTACACAGATTTTGATTTTCTAAAATAGGGGTAATGTCCTTGAACATAATTCCGGGCTTTGGAAAGTCAGGAATATTCCTGATCACTGCTTTTATATTGGTTTCTAGTGACATATATAGTACTTGACAAACTTAATGATTTTTTGCTCAAAGATAGGGTAATTTATTAAAATTTTGTTTTACACTTAAGGGTAAAAATGCTTCGATTTTTTATTTTTTAAAACTTACTACAAATTATTTCCTAAAAACAATCCAATTACTTTGTTTATTTGTTTGAGATAAGTTTTTGCCAATTATAACCAGGTTATTATTTAGAGGGTTTTTATACCATCCTTCATCCCAAGCACCCATATCAGTGTAAATGAGTTGTTTTACTCCTAATAATACCAAATCAGTAGAAAAAACTTGAAGAGTTATCGGTTCAGTACTTTCAATTATACAAACAGAATTATCGGCTAAAATTGCAATTCCTCTGCGTTGAAATATTTTTTTATCAATAAATTTAGAGGCTTTACCGTTTTCAATGCATTGAATTTGTTGAAAAAAAGAAGCTTTTTTGCTTTGTGTAAGAGTTAATAAACTATCATTAAATAATTTTCCTTTTGCAGATTGAAAAATTTTAATTGAATTGTTTTCGATGTAAAAAACGCCACCCAAAGTTTTGTTTATAGCTTTTTTATTTCCAATAACTCCATTAACACTATATATCCCATCAAGTTTTAAGTTATCCAAATTTGTGAATGCAGCAGGAATACATACTAAAATATTTTCATCTTTTTTATTAGGACGCGTAGTTTCAAATGAAACTTTACACTTATTTTTTTTAAAGAATGTATAGTTTGTAGCACTCTTACCAATTTTAGTTTCAATAGAAATGGTTTGCGATAGCAAACCATTTCCGAAACATAAAGTAAATAATAATAATAATAATTTATTCATTTGAAGCTAACCTAATAATACTTTTTTTACATCATTTAAAATATCAACAGCATGTTCTTTTGTTGCTCCTTCGGCATAAGTTCTTAAAACAGGCTCTGTACCGGAAGCTCGAATCATTGTCCAGGTGTTTTCATCAATGAAAAATTTATAACCATCCAAATCGTCTACACGTTCTATTTTATATTTTCCAAATTCTTTGTAAACATTATTTTTACAGTTAGCTACAATTTTATTTTTTAGTTCTTCGGTAATAGTTAAATCGTTACGTTCAAACGCAAATGTTCCTGTAATAGCATAAACTTCTTCAATTAGTTCGGTTAAACTTTTTCCGGTTTTTGCCATAAATTCCCAAATAACAAGTCCCATCCAAATACCATCACGTTCAGGAATGTGCCCTTTAATAGCAATTCCTCCGCTTTCTTCACCACCAACCAAAACATCTTCCGTAATCATGATGTTACAAATATATTTGAAACCAATCTTTACAACATCCAATGGCAGGTTGTAATGATCGCACATGTTTTTGATTTTAACTGTGGAGCTAAAAGCAGTACATACTTTACCATCCATGCCTTTGTACTTTTTTAGGTAATGGATCAGTAATAAAATGATGTGATGGGAATCAACAAAATCACCTTTATGATCGTAAAGCCCAATTCGGTCTGCATCGCCATCGGTAACCAAACCACAATCTATATTGCCACTGGATTTAATCAAATTAGAGAACTCCGTTAAATTTTTATGAATGGGTTCCGGTGCCTGACCTTTAAAACTTGGGTTATAATCGTTATGTAAATGCACGATTTCCGGAAATAAACGGAACATCACTCGTTGTCCTGCGCCATACATGCTGTCATATGCAAATTTAAGTCCCGAGTTTTTAATTGCAGAAATGTCAAAGTTATCTTCCACATGTTTTACATACATATCTTCCAATGCTGTAATTTCAACCAAGCCTTTTTCTTCTGCTAGTTTCAGATCAACTGATGCAAGGTTCACAGAACTTTTTTCAGGAATGATATCTTCAATTTCCTGAACTTTTTCAGGACCTAATGGACCACCGTAATAACCTTTTAATTTGAATCCATTATAAGAAGGAGGATTATGAGAAGCTGTAATGATAATACCAATACTGGCTTTATGCCTTACAGTCCCTAAGGAGATCATGGGTGTGCTCACAAAGTCTTTGGCCAAAAACACCTTGATGTTATTTGCTACCAAAACTTTTGCTGCCGTATGAGCAAACAATTCGCCTGCAAAGCGGCAATCATGACCAAGTACAACACTCGGGTTCTCAAAATTCTTTTTTAACCAGATGGCTGTTGCCTCGGTAACACGAGCTACATTTTCTTCAGTAAATTCCTGAGCAATGATTGCTCTCCATCCGTCGGTTCCAAATTTTATTTTTGTCATAAATAAGAATATAAATAGGGTTTAAATATATCTAATTAATTGTGCCCGCGCAAGGCTTTCTTAATCCATTAAGCCTTTTAAGTGTTCTAAAGTGGATTCGTCATCCCATTCAATATAGCCCAGGTTATTATAAACGATCTCTCCTTTTGTATTTAATAAATAAGTTACCGGAATGGAATTGATCCCAATGGATCCAAAGGGAGCTTTGAGTGTTAAAAAGGTAAAAGGGTATTGTTTTTTTTGTTTGAAATCAAGTAATTTTTCAATGCCCTCATCAGTAATAGCAAGTATTTCAATACCAGACAGTTTCTGATCTTTGATTTTGTTCAGTACCTGTAATTCATCCCTGCAGGCCGGACACCAGGACGCATAAAAACTAACAATCACCTTTTTACCTTTTAAGGACGCAATATCAAATTTTACCGAATGCTCATCTATTACATCCAGTTGTGCAACATTTAGCGCCGGTGCTACATTGTATTTATTGAAAAAGTAAAGACCAACAACTCCTAAAAGCGCTAAAATAAGAATGATATAAGTTGTTTTTTTACTCATGTTATTAAAAATATGTTGTTGTTAAGATTTTATATATCTGCAAACTTAGGTTAAATAATACAATAGTTTTACTCTTTTATGAGAAAAATCTTAGGAAGGATCTGGAGTATAGTATGGAAAACACTTATAAGTTTTTTTGTTTTATCAATTGTATTGGTGATTATTTATAAATGGATGCCTGTTCCTATTACCCCTTTAATGGTGATCAGAAATGTTGAACAATTGGGTGACGGTAAAGGGATTGTGATGGAACACGACTGGGTGCCATTAGAACAGATTTCGCCAAAGTTGCAATTAGCTGTAGTTTGTAGCGAAGATCAAAATTACTTAAAGCATTTTGGGTTTGACCTGGGGGCAATTAAAAAAGCCATGATTGAAAATGAAGAAGGCAAACGTTTCAGAGGCGGATCAACCATCACGCAGCAAACTGCTAAAAATGTTTTTTTGTGGCAGGGGAGAAGTTACCTTAGAAAAGGGCTGGAAGCCTGGTTTACTTTACTGATAGAAATTTTCTGGAGCAAAGAACGAATCATGGAAGTGTATTTAAATAGTATTGAAATGGGTAACGGTATTTATGGAGCTGAAGCCGCATCCCGGCACTGGTTTCATAAACCGGCCAAAAAATTAACAAAAGAAGAAGCAGCAGCCATCGCAGCCATACTGCCAAACCCAATTAGGCTGAAAGCAAACCCTGCAACTTCCTATGTCAGTAATCGCAAAGCCTGGATCAAGCAGCAAATGAATTTCTGGGGTAATAAACTTGATTACGATAAGTACAAGGATGATGATGAACCTTCTAAAAAGAAATAGTTTCTATTGATTTTGAAGTCTTAATTTAGCCTGAACAATTAGTTACTAAAAAATTATTGGTTCGCCAATGATACATCCACGACAATCAATATTGTTGCTATCCCGCATTTACCATTAATCTTATAGATCTTTGACGGAAAGATGTAACACTTCTTTTTTAAAATTTCCTCTACTTTACATTCTCGAAAATAAGAAACCTAATTAAAAATAATTAACCAAAAAACAAAAAATGGAAACAACAAATTCAACATCTGCAAACGACACGTATTTTGAAAGCACAAAATTAGTCAATCAATGGTACACCGATGTAGCAAAAACGATGGCTGATCTTTATAAAAAACAATTAAACCTTACCACAGGATTCTACAGTAATTTATTTGGCTCAGTGGGAGGAAATAATAATATATGGAACCCAATGAAAAATTTTTCTGAGATGTTTAATTCTGACGCTATGAAAAAGGCTTCATCATTTAATATGTCAGGTATGAATTCAAATATTTTTAATCCGTTTGATAAAACCATTGAACAGTTAAATGAATATAATCAAAACCTAATAAAAGGCTTTAACAAAAAAATGGAAAATGGTGGGACTGACTTTAGTGCTTTTAATGAGAAGTTTCAGCAAACTCTTGAAAAGGAATTTGATGCTTCCCGGAAGCTTACAAGCACTTTAATGGAATCTTACAACCAGCGCATAGAAAATTCTATGGAGATTAATAAAGATTTACAAAAAGAATTTAATACGCAGTTAAACGAGTTGTTTAATATGAACAAACAATTGTGGGCGGACACTACCAAAGTTGCCAAAGCACAAACGGAAGAAACAGCGGAAAAGTTTTCTAAAAACGGCAACTCACATGAAAATGAAGTGAAGAAAAACCAAAAGGTTAATGTACATAATTAATTGATTGTTCCATCATTGAAGCCCGGGCTAAACCCCGGGCTTTGTTTTTAAATAAGGTTTGTATATGCTGGATCACGAAAATTTTACCTATTCTGATTTGATGGGTGGCTTTAATAAAGCCGGCGAGAATCTGCTTGAAAATTATTTTAAAAACTATTCAGGATATCAGCACGACAACCGATCCATTGCCATTACCTATCTGAATTTCTGGACGAAGATTGCCATCAACCCTCATGAAATTAAAAAGATTCATACTTTTTGGTTAGACTATCAGCAAACTCAGCAGAAAATATGGAACAGTATTTATGTTAAGTCTGACGAAGAGAATTCTTTCCGGATTCTTCCAAAAAAAAACGATAAGCGCTTTGCCGCCGAAGAATGGAACATTCCTTATTTTGATTTTATCAAACAAAATTATTTACTGACCGAACGATTGGCAGACAGAATCATTTCTGAAATTGAAATTGGTGATAAGGCTCGTAAGAAAATGGAGTTTTATAACCAGCATTTTATAGATCTGTTTTCACCCGCAAATTTTTTGGCAACTAATCCCGAAGCTTTGAAGCTGGCATTGGAAACAAAGGGTAAAAGCCTGGCGAATGGTTTTAAAAACCTGGTAAAGGACATTGAAAAAGGTCAGATTACGCAATGCGATGAATCGGCTTTTGAAGTCGGGAAAAACCTTGCGATCACTCCTGGAGCAGTGATCTATGAAAATGAAATCATGCAGCTTATACAGTATTTGCCAATTACTAAAAGTGTAAATGAAATTCCCTTATTAATGATTCCACCCTGGATCAATAAATATTATATACTCGACCTGCAGCCTGATAATTCACTGGTGAAATTTTTAGTGGATAAAGGAATTACAGTTTACATGATCTCCTGGAGAAATCCCTGCCCGGGAATTGGCCATTTAAACTTTGAAGATTATGTAAAAGATGGAGCCTTAAAAGCGATTCAGGTTACACAGCAAGTTGCTTCCGTAAAAAAAATTAATACTCTTGGTTATTGCCTTGGAGGAACTTTATTAGGTGTAGCGTCAGCTATTCTTTCAAAGGATCAAAAAAATAATCCCATTAACTCTGCTACTTTTTTGGCAGCTATGATTGATTTTTTTGATGTAGGTCCTATGGGAAATGTTATTGACGAAGCCCTGGTGAATAAACTAGAACGTGGAGAGCTTTTAAAAGACGGTATCCTTCATGGACATGATATGGAACGTGCCTTTAATTTGATCCGCTCTCATGACTTAATCTGGAATTATGCAGTGAATAGTTATCTGAAAGGAATCAAGCCTTCGGCTTTTGATGTGCTTTACTGGACAAATGATAATACCAATCTTCCTGCTAAAATGTATAAATATTATATCCGGCACATCATTCTTGAGAACGGCCTTAGCAGAAAAAATGCACTCACGATCTGTGGTAAACAATTGGATATCGGAAAAATTGAATTCCCGGTATTTGTGATTGGCTTCAGTGAAGATTATATATCGCCTGCTAAAACAGGGTTTATTACTACCCGGATGGTGAGTGGGCCGGTAGAATTTATTCTGGGTGGTTCGGGACATGTGATGGGAGCTATAAATCCTCCTTCTAAAAAGAAATATGGGTATTACCTTAATGGTAAACTGGAAGGTAACTTTGATAAGTGGAAAGAAACAGCTCAATTCTTTGAAGGCAGTTGGTGGAATGCATACATCGAGCGTTTAGTGAAACATTCAGGAAAAGAAATTCCTGCGCAAAAAAAAATAGGAAGTGAAACGCATCCGGCGATTGAAGATGCTCCGGGTTCTTATGTCAAAGAAACTTGCTGATCTTGTAATGCTGTCCTTAACATACTTTCGGTGTCATATTTTTTCGTCAAGAAAAAAAGTAATTGAAAAAACAAAAAGTTACTTAAATGAAAAAGTATGGTACTTCTAGTGGAGTTGAGAAGCGTTCCTGCAAGTATAATAAATTTTTAAATTAAAGGTATGCTTCCATCTCATCCGCCATTTTTTTGGCTTCTTTGCCCGCTGCCTCTGCAAAATCTTCACCATTGGAAGCATAGATGATGGAACGGGAAGAGTTCACCAATAAACCCACATCATTTTTAATCAACCCGTATTTACAAACATCGGATAAGGTTCCACCTTGGGTGCCAACACCCGGTACCAATAAAAAATGGTCAGGAACAATTTGCCTTACTTCATCCAACATGTCGGCTCTGGTTGCGCCAATTACGTACATCATATTTTCCGGAGTTCCCCATTCGCGGGAAGTTTTTAATACCTGCCGGTATAAAAGTCCGTCTTTTGTTTCGGTCAATTGAAAATCATTTGAACCTTCATTGGAAGTTAAGGCTAATACAATGGCCCATTTTCCTTCAAATTGTAAAAAAGGTTTTACTGAATCACTTCCCATATAAGGAGCAATCGTGATTGCATCTGCATGAAGACGCTTAAAAAACGCCTTGGCATACATGGCCGATGTATTTCCGATATCACCGCGTTTAGCATCGGCAATTAAAAAATGATGTGGGTAATTCTGACGAATATATTTAATCGTTCGTTCAAGGCTTGTATAACCGCTCACACCATAGGCTTCGTAAAAAGCGGTGTTCGGCTTAAAAGAAACGCAATACTCAGCGGTGGCATCAATAATTTGGCGGTTGAACTCAAAAATAGGATCATCTTCTTCCAGTAAATGTTTTGGCAGTTTATCCACATCCGGATCTAAACCAACACATAAAAAAGTTTTTTTTGCCTTTATTTCTTTTATAATTTCTGCTCTTGTCATAGTTTTTTGTTCTAATAGATTAAAGTCAAAAGTTTTAAGATTGTTTTATTTTGGGATCAATCTTTCATCTTTAATCCTGGGTTTAATTTGTTCCCTTACAGTCCACCTTCTTTTAATCGTTCTGCGTTTTCTGCAAATTGCAGGGCATCAATCATTTGTTGAATATAACCATTTGTAAAATCAGTTAAGTTATATAAAGTCAAACCTATCCGGTGATCAGTAATACGGTTTTGAGGGTAATTATAGGTCCTGATTTTTTCTGAACGGTCACCGGTACTTACCATACTTTTTCTTTTACCAGTAGTTTCTGTAAGTCGTTTTTGAAACTCCAGATCATATAATTTAGAACGAAGCATCTCCATGGCCTTTTCGCGGTTACCTAATTGGTTTCTTTGCGTTTGGCATGTTACCACAATACCCGAAGGCTTATGTGTTAAGATTACTTTGGATTCTACTTTATTTACATTTTGTCCGCCGGCTCCACCACTTCGGGCTGTAGCCATTTCAATATCTGCGGGTTTTATTTCAATATCCCATTCTTCTGCTTCCGGTAATACCACCACAGTAGCTGCGGATGTATGAACCCTTCCGGCTGCTTCTGTTGAAGGGACGCGTTGTACACGATGAACACCGCTTTCAAATTTCATAGTGCCAAAAGCATTTTCACCTTTCACATTAAAAACCACTTCCTTAAAACCTCCCATTGAACCCGGACTTTCATCTACCATCTCTAGCTGATACCCTTTGATCTCGCAGTAGCGGCGGTACATTTCAAATAAATCACCTGCAAAAAGGGCGGCTTCATCACCACCGGTTCCGCCACGAATTTCCATTGTACAATTCTTGGCATCTTCCGGATCTTTAGGAATTAGTAATAAGCGAACTTCTTCCTGTAATTTTTCTTCCGCTAAACGGTTTTCCTCCAATTCGGCCTTAGCCATATCAAGGAATTCTTTGTCCTTTTCGGTAGCCAGAACTTCTTTAGCCCCGTTAATATTATCAGTAATTTGTTTGTACCTGTAATAAGCTTCAACAACAGGCTGCAAATTTTTGTATTCTATATTCAGTTTTTTGAAAAGACGCATATCACCAATGACACTCGGATCGCCTAATTTTGCTTCAACATCATTATATCTTCTCTTTATTTCTTCTAATTTTTCTAACATACTTAAATTATGACCTATTAAGAGCGCAAAGATACTAAATCAATTGTGATTAGGAAAAATACTGAGCCGGATGTAGTAATTATCAAAGAATTCAATATCATTTTTATGTAATGTGATACCTTTCAAAATTTTGTTATAAATTTGCTTAAAATATTGAATCTTAAACAATTATATTATTTAAATAAATCATGACTTTAAAAACAATCAAGCGGAGAATTTTACCTCTATTAGTAGCGGTAGTTACATTTAATTCATGTGTGAAAAAGAATATTGACATGGATAATATGGCTGACCAGCAATGGACTCCCGAACTGGCCATTCCATTGGTAAACAGTAATTTCACCATCAAAGACATTTTATTAGAAACTGATAAAGCAGGCCAGGTTTCCGTGGACGGAACCGGTTTTTGCACCCTGGTTTATAAAGGGAACTTGTTTTCTGTAAAGGGTACCGACCTTATTCCTTTAACCAATAATACTGTAAACACAAACTATAGTTTAACAACCGGTGATGCTTTTGCGCTTAACGCACTTACAACCGGTTCAACCTACACCATGAATTTTAATAACCTGGTGACTTATTCAACAGGTAATTCTTCTGTTAAGATTGATGAGCTGACGTTAAAAACATGTGATTTCAATATTGCCGTTAATTCTACACTTAAACAAAGTTCGGTATTAACGATCTCTATTCCCGCTGCCAAAAAAGGTGGGATCCCCTTTGTACAAACAATTGCTGTTCCTGCTTCCACAGGAGGTAATGTTAATATCAACCAATATGTAGACCTTGCCGGTTATGTGTTTGACATGACCAATGGCGCAACTACCACCAATAAATTTATGGTGAACTACAAGATCGTGGCCACTAAAACCGCTGCTTTATCAACTGTAGCAGAATCTTTCCAGATCACTCAGGCTTTCTCAAACCAGAGTTTTTTAATTATCAAAGGGGATGTAGGACAGCAATCTATTGGCGCCAATATTGATACTGTAGCCATTTCCATTTTCAAAAATGCGGTACCAAGCGGTGGCGATTTCAGAATTAATTATGCCACAATCGATTTTACGATTGATAATTCATATGGTATTCCAATTCGTTTAAATAACATTCAATTATTTCCATACGGGCCGGGTCAGTCTTTTCCATTTTCATCAGTTCCTTTGCCTTCGGCTTATACAAACCTTGATATTAATGCACCGGTTATTGTTGGCGCATCTGCTTTCACCTACCCTCCGCAAATTGGCGGGCCTTCATCAACACAGCTAAATGCAATCATTAACTCAAAGCCTAAGAATTTTATTTATAATGTGGCTTCACAAACCAACCCTAACGGAATACCCTCAGCTTCACAGCGTAATTTTATAACAGATCAGAGTCAATTTAAAGTAGATATGGAACTAAGAATGCCATTGTATGGTGGTGCCTGGGATTTTGTATTCAAGGATACCGTTCCGTTTGATTTTGGGAAGCAAACTTCTGACAATATCAATTCCATATTATTTAGAGTGTACACAAATAACGGGTTTCCTTTTGATATTTCTATGAACTTGGATTTTGTTGACACTAATTATGTAGTGATGCAAACTCTTGCACCGGGCACGTTATATGCGGATGTGATCAAATCTGCACCGATTGACGGTAGCGGAATTGTGATTGGAAAAACAGAAAAAACAAATGATTTCACCATGTCAAAAGTACAGATCAACACTTTGAGAACAGTAAAGCATATTATAGTACGCGCTACCGGAGCCACTACCAATAACGGTGCACCCGATATTAAAATTTATGATTACTATAATTTAAATGTGAGGATGGGCGTAAAGGGCGAATTTAATTTTCCATTAAAAAAATAATTTTAAAAACACTACAATAATTTTTATATCAGTTTATGAGATAGCCATGTATTGAATTTTACAAAAATTAATAATGGTGCATGGCGTATCCCACAATACAAGAAAAAAACAATAATATCAACTTATGAAACTCAAAATATATATTACAAGCTTCTTATTTTTTTTCGCTCTGTCTTTGTCAGTAATGGCTCAACAAAACTTAACGATGTATAATATCACATCGCTTCAGCAAACTCAGGTCCATTTGAACCCGGCTTTAACGCCAACAGCAAAAATTAACATTGCCATTGCGCCTTTATTTCCGCCTTTTCCAATTCCATCGGCCTATGTGAACGTTAGCAACAGCGGTTTTAAATTATCCGATTTAATTAAACAGGATAGTGAAGGAAAAACGTATTATGATTTTGATAACATGATTTCAAAAACTAAAAAGAATAATTATCTGACTACTGCCATTCATCTGGATTTACTTACTTTTGGATTTAGGTTTAAAAAGAAAAACTACCTGAGCTTTAATGTTTCCAATAAATTTGATTTCCGTTTCAGGTACCCGAAAGACTTCTTAAATGTGTTAATCAATGGTAATGGGGCAGATGCCACTATTGGCCAAGAACAAAAATTTAATTTTGGCGCCGATATGATGCACTATACAGACATTAGTGTGGGCTTTAGCCGCGAAGTCATTGAAAAAAAATTGACTATTGGTGCTAAAGTAAAATACCTGATGGGACAGGAAAATATCTACACAAAAAAATCAGATGTGTCATTAACAACCGGTACTCAAAATTTTGATCTTACCGCTAAATCGGATATTGCAGTTTATACTTCAGGTCTGGATACCAATTCACGCACTCAAAAGAATTTTAGCCCAATGCGTTATTTTTTGAACACTAAAAACTCAGGTGTTGGAATAGATCTGGGCGCCAATTACATCCTGAATGATAAATGGAGTGTTTCAGCCAGTGTTCTTGATCTTGGATTTATAGAATGGAAAGCAGATACAAAAAATTATGTGAGTGCAAACCCTGGTTCATCTGTTACCTTTTCGGGAGTTAATTTAAAAGATTTCATTAACGATAGTACTACTATTGAAAAAGCTTTCAATAAAACAATTGACTCTATTGCTAAACAATTTAAGGTAGAACAAAACATAAATACCTATCGTACAAACCTTAGCACTAAAATTTATTTGGGCGGCAGCTATCACATTAACGAAAAGAATTTCGCCAGCTTAGTTCTTTACGGACAGTTTTATGATAAAAAAATTCATCCGGCCGCCTCTTTATCTTTCAATACAACAGTGGGCAGATGGTTAAATGCCTCCATTTCCTATTCCATGTTAAACAGAAGTTATAACAATGTTGGTTTAGGTTTGGTTTTAAATCCGGGTTGGTTCCAGTGGTATGTTATAAGTGATAACGTTTTGGGAGTTTTGGTATTGGATAAATATAACAAAGCTTATGTACCGGCTTATACCAAAAACATTAATGTACGCGTTGGTTTTAACTTAACCATTGGCAAAAAAATGAAGGATAAAGATAAAGACGGGATCGCTGATAAAAAAGACCTTTGTCCTGAAACTTTTGGTTTAGAGTCCTTACAGGGCTGTCCTGATAAAGATGGTGATGGTATTAAAGACCTTGACGATAAATGTCCGGATGTACCCGGCTTAAAAGAATTAAGTGGTTGCCCGGATAAAGATAAAGATGGTATTATGGATTCGGAAGATGCTTGCCCGGATGACAAAGGCTTACCTGCGTTTAAAGGTTGCCCGGATAGGGACGGGGATAACATAATGGACAAAGAAGATGAGTGTCCGGATGAGTCAGGCTTAATTGATTTTAAAGGATGCCCTGACCGCGATGGTGATTTGACACCGGATAAGGATGATGCCTGCCCGGACGTAAAAGGCCCTAAAGAATTTAAAGGTTGCCCTGATAAAGACGGAGATACTGTATTGGATAAAGACGATGCCTGTCCTGAAATAATTGGTGCCGTGGAAAACAAGGGTTGTCCTTGGCCTGATACCGACGGAGATGGAGTAGTGGATAAGGATGATGATTGTCCTGCTGTACCGGGTTTAAAAGAATTAAGAGGTTGTAAACCCGCACCGGTATTAAAAGCCGAAGAGCAAAAGATCCTGGAAAAAGCTTTCTCAAGTTTAGAGTTTGCAACAGGTAAAGACATCATCAAACCGGTATCATTCAAATCACTGAATGATTTAGCGAAACTAATGAAGGAACATGAAAGTGACTGGACATTAAAATTATCAGGACATACTGATAACCAGGGTGACGCAGCTAAAAATATGTTACTATCAGAAAAACGTGCCAAGGCGGTGAAAAAATACTTAGTAACCAAAGGCGTGAAAACTGATAAAGTATTAACTGAATGGTTTGGCCCTAACATGCCAATTGCAGACAATGCCAACGAAGCAGGCCGCCAAAAGAACCGCCGTGTGGAAATGAAAGTAGAGTTTAAAAGTAAGTAATCTTAATTAAATGAAAGGAAGCCTCGCTAGAAACAGCGGGGCTTTTTTTATTCTAAGTCTGTTTAAATTTAAGTTAAAAATAAAATTTAAGGGTAAAATAATCCGATTGCATAGAATCATTTATTTGATGTTGACCAAAACATCAAATAATGTATACAACCCATTTATAAACACTACAGTTAAGTGATTGGACTTAAAATATAATTGTTTGTCGAGGACTTATAATCTGTAGCCATTAATAAAAAATATTTCTTAATCATCCTTAAAAATATGAAAGTTTAAAATTTAAACGTTCATTTGGACTGACATTTGAGAACTACAAACCAACCATTTTCTGGTTATCGAAATCCCATACCTTTAAGCGTAAACATGCCCACACTTCCTTCAGGTTTAAAGAAGTTCTTTTCACAGTTTGCATTTCAGGAATAGCGGCCATCACTTCCGGTAAACGGTAAAATGGAATGCGCGAATTCATGTGATGAATATGATGATAACCAATATTAGCAGTAAACCAATGCATTAAAGGACTTAATACCATAAAGCTAGATGAATCCAGGGCAGCTCCTTCATAGGTCCATTCTTCGTTTCCAACAAAAGTAACAGAAGGAAAATTATGCTGGGCATAAAATAAATAACTTCCCATGCCACCAGAAATAAAATGAGGAATAGCGCATAAAAGAATCCAGGTTTGCCAGCCTAAAAAATAAAATACCGTAAACTGGTATGCCAGGTGAACAATTAATGCTATAAAAGAATCCACATTTTTACTGAAACGATTGATTATGGATTTAATGCACATACCATACATGAAGGTGAAAAAATAACCAAACATAATAGTAAACGGATGACGGATAAACAAATAATGCCTTTGTTCGCCTTTACTTAATTTGTTGAATTTTTGTTTGGTATAAATAGGGTAAGATCCAATGCTTGCGCTGAACAGTTTTGAATTATTCTTGTGATGGTAATCATGGCTGGCACTCCAGATACCTGTTGGTGCAAGTACATAAAACCCAAAAATGGTGAATATAAAATTGGCTAATGGTGATCTGTCTAAAATGGCTTTGTGCTGATGATCGTGATATATTACAAACATTCTGACAATAACAAAGCCTGCTAGGATACTGCAGACAAGTTTTAAGGTCCAATGAAAATTATAAACTGTACCTAAAAGTAATGCAATTAAAATAAATAAAGTGGAAATGGTTAATACCCAGCTTTTTTTTCTGTTTTCTTTTGCAAAAGATTTGGTTGCGAGTATGAGTTGTTTTCCTTGTAACATTCAAGCACAAAGATACCATGTAAAGCGGGATTCTCAAAAAGTTTATCCTAATTAAACAAAAAAACGTCTATGTTTAATTATAATTTAGTTTAAAAACTGTTCGGCGGTTTTGTTTGTGTTCACCATCCGAACAATCTATACCATTAAGGCAATGATTAACGATTAATGTTTCACCCATACCTTTTGAAATTAATCGTTTTGGATCAATTCCTTTTTTAGTAATAAATTCCGAAACAGTGGCAGCACGTTTTTGTGAAAGAAATAAATTAAAATCATCACTGGCTACAGCATCTGTATGTGATTCTATTTCAAGGGTTAATTTCGGATTTGATTTTAACGCCTCTACTGCTTTCATTAAAAGCTCTTCACCTGCTTTTGGTAAAGTAGCGCTGCCTGATTCATAATAAATGTTTTCAATGATTTCCAATTGTTTCTTTTCAGCGCTAAGTGTTGTAATTTTCATCCATGGATCAGGTTCAGAAACAGATGACATCTGTATTTTTTCGGTTTCAAGCAACTTGTATTCGAAAAAGCCATATTGATTTTTCTGAATGGTTTTAATGATCTGTCCGCTGCTGTTAGTAATCACAATCGTTGTAGAATTAATGTTTTTAGCTTCTGCTTCATCGATCTTAAATGAATAGCTCTCAGCCGGATTAACATTAAGGAAGATAAAATATCCGTTGGCATCTGTCTTTTTCATTAGCACTTCTCCATTTGGTTTGATTAACTGAAGAGTTAGATTATTGATAGGAGTTTGTTCAGGCATTAATGCGTAAACTCTGCCACCTAAATTAATAGCTAAGGCCACGTCATCTATTTCCATTAAACTTAGGGCCATGAAGTCAGTTTGAAGGATCTCAAAATTAAATTTGTTCTTCCCGTTTGCATTGGATTTTAAAACAGACTTCCCGGCTTTATCTGCAACTATAAATTTCTTGTTCTGTAATGCCAGCTCTTCAGATCCTTCTACTTCAATTAAATAGTCTTTGTCAAACGGCAGGTTTTTAAATTGAAAGCGGCCTTTTTCGTCGGTTGTGGTTGCAAAAAACTGTTCACCTTTTTGATTGGTGATGTAAATATTTTTATTAGCTAAGGGCGCTTTATTGTCATCGTCTAAAAGGATAAATCCTTCCATGTTCACAATCAAACGGGTATCGCTAACGATTTTTCCAACTTTAACTGTTTTATTGGATACATTATTATATATGTCGGTAACGATTAAGTCAATTTTCTTTAAATTATCAGTTGGGATTTTAAACCTGAACTGGGGATTTATTTCTTCAGAATTAAAGGGCAGATTGCGGCCATTAACACTCATTGATTTAATAAGGCTTTTGTCTCCAACTTCTCCTTCGAGAACCGCATTTACCTGGTTATTATAAATATTAATAAAATTATTCTGATCAACAAAAGGATAGTACCATTTAATGATTGGCGGATCGCTTTCACGGTTTGCGTTATAATGTTTTTCTTCCGCGTCTTTCAATAAAGCAACAGCTTCTTTATGATTGGGCGAAAGTTTCAAAAATAGTTTAGTTTCGATAATGGCTTCTTTGAAATTACCCAGTTCCAATAAACACTGTGCTTTTAAAAAATGAGCCATAGCAATTTTGTCATCTAAAAGAAGTGCTTTAGTGAAATCGCTTAAGGCGCTATTGTATTGAAAAGTTTTCTGCAACACGATACCACGCTGGTAAAAAAGGATACCCTCTTTCGGTTCCAGGTAAACAGCTTTATTGAGATCATTAAAGGCGGCTTTATAATCCGCTTTTCCTAAATAAGGAAAACTGCGCAGATAATGTGCCACATAATTTTTTGGAAGAACTGTATCCCTTTCATCATTAATCAAAGCGATATCATAATTTTCTATAGATTCATTGTACTGTTTGGTTTTGTATAAAACTGTTCCGAGGTTAAGGTAATAAGGTTTGTAAAAAGTTTTAGCCCTTGCCTGGTTCTTAAAAGTAGTGATGGCTTTTTTGTAAGACTGTATTGCCGAAACATAATCTTTTAAACTGTCTTTAGCGATTGCTTTGTAATAGTGAGAGATTTCAGAGGTTTTTCCATCTGCCCGTGGTTCTTCTTCTATGGCGATGTCTGCTTTAGTAATGGCTAGTTCATATTGTTTTAATTTCAGATGGCATAAGGCAGATTTTTGAAGAGCTTCAATATTTCCTTTATCAATCACCAGTAACTGATCAAATGTTTTGATGGCGTTTTCGTAATTACTCATACCCATGTATAAAGAACCGATCTTCAAATACACTTCTTTTTCTTTGACTTCCAATTTATTGCATGCTACGAAATCATCAATGGCTTTTTGTGGTTCCCTTACGTTTTCAAAGCAAAGCCCCCGGTTAAATAACACGGCATAATTATTTGGTTCTAAATCATTTGCTTTAGTATATTCTTCAATGGCTCCTAAATAATTTTTGTCTTTCAAATAAGTATCTGCTTGTTTTTTAAATTTTTTCGCGGTTTGAGCAAAAAATCCGTTTGACAGCAGAAAAATGGAGAAAAGGATAGAGAGTAATTTGTTCATAGGATAAAATGAATTAATTCTACCAAAGATAATATTTCCTGCTCTGATAGAAAAACTTAAAACGTAAAAAAGCCCCAATAGGGGCTTTTTTTTAAATATTAAACGGGTTAATTATCCTTTTACCTTTACCATTGTTTGAGCCATTTTCACAGCTTCATATAAATTTACAATTCCACCGGTTTTTGATAATTCACTGAATTCGATCATTTCATCCTTGCTACCGGGTTTAATAACTTTTTTGTCCTTATAGGTTTTAACTGAAGATTTCTTTAAAATTTTGATAATTTGTTTAGGTGTTAATTCAGGATAATAGGATTTTAAAACAGCCGCAACACCTGCTACCACAGGGGCAGCCATACTGGTTCCGCTTGCATCTTTGTACTTATTCAGGTCAGGAACAGTTGAATGTATATCAACCCCAGGTGCAAATAAATCAACGGTTTCTTTGCCGTAATTACTGAACGGCGCAGCTATTTCATCCCCTGGCTTCCAACTGAGGGCACCGATATCCATAAAGTTGGAGGGGATTTTTCCGTTCTCTAATTTTTTACATGGATAGTGAGTTACTTCATCAATATCATCTGCAGCATTCCCCGCAGCGTGTATTAATAAAACACCTTTGCTTTCAGCATATTTTACTGCTTCATCCACCACTTTTTTTCCTGGTGAATACTTTTTTCCAAAACTCATATTTAAAATAACAGCGCCATTATCAACAGCATAACGAATGGCGTTTGCCACATCCTTGTCACGCTCATCACCGTCAGGGACACAACGAACGCTCATTATTTTTACATTGTCAGCTACACCATCAATTCCAACACCATTTTTACGGGTAGCCGCAATAATACCAGCCACATGGGTTCCGTGAAAAGCAGCAGGACCTTTACAGTCTCCGTTTCCATAATATTTTTCGGTCATGTCACCGTAATTATCGCCAACAATCGAACGGGTATCTGCATTCACATCCAAACGTGTACCATCCATTGAAGCTATTGCTTCATCCAGTTCTTTTAAAAGGTCTTCAACTTCCATTCCGGAGGCGCCTTGTGTAACGGCAATCATTTTACCCTGTTTATCTTTTTGCTCTATCGCATCAAATTTTTTCAGGTCTTCAAGAGTTACTTTTTCAACTCCTTTTCCTTTTTTTATTTTATCTACTACCGTGGAAACTGCTTCTCTTATAAATTTGTATTGGTTAGCCTGAGATTCTGCCTGGTCACGTTCTTTCTCATAATCAGCTTTGACAATCTGCCAAAATTTAAATTCTTTTTTATCAGCTTTAGAGGATAAATCCTTTTCTGTTTTTCCATCATATTTAGCCTTCAGTGCTTTATAAACGCGAGTTATCTCAAGGTTATCCTTTTCAACATTTTTACCTTCTTTATTTCCCATGAAATTCCATCCATGAATATCATCGATATAACCATTCTTATCGTCATCAATACCATTACCGGCAATTTCACCAGGATTTGTCCACATGATATCTTTCAAGTCCTCGTGCATATAATCTACGCCGCTATCCAACACACCAACAATGATCGTTGTTGATTTTTTGCCTTTTAATAATTCTTCATAGGTTCTTTCAGTACTTACACCGTTAACATTATCTTTTTGGGAATCGAGATTAAACCAGTTATCAGGACGTTTATCCTGAGCATTGATTGCTAATGCAAAGAAAAGACTGGAAAGGATGGTGATTTTTTTCATAGTATTGTTTTTGTTGTTTGGAAAATGAAACTTTAAAAAATTAATTTATCTGATTCATTTTTGCCAGACGAGTTTTATAAAACTAATTTACGATTTATTCATTTCATAAAACTGTTAATTTTTGTAAGCAGATATAGGTCGCTGATAAATGGTTAATTACTCATTTGAGATATTCCCTGAATCAGGTCATGCTTTGTGATGATGTGAGTTGTCCCTGCCAAATCAGTCATAAGCACAGCATTGTTTTCCCTTGTGATTAGTTTTGAAATATCTTCCATCAGAGTTTGATCATTCACAAAAGGAAAAGGTGCCTGCATTAAATCTGCTACTTGTTTTGTTTTAAGAGAATTATCTTCAATTAGTTTTGAAAATAAATAGGTGTCGTTAATTGAACCGACAAACTCTTCGCCTTTTTTGACAGGAATTTGAGAAATGCCATATTTATTCATAATGCCAAGAGCATCTGTGATGGTTGCAGTAGATTCAACAGTCAATAATTTTTGATTTTTATGTGAAGAAATAAGGTCGATTGCTTTTGGTTTTTTAATCTCCAGGAAACCACGGTCTCTCATCCAGTCATCATTGAACATTTTTCCAAGGTAGCGTGTTCCGTGATCGTGAAAAATAACAACTACTACATCTCCCTTTTTAAACATATGCTTCATTTGAATTATACCAGCCATTGCTGAGCCTGCACTGTTTCCTGCAAAGATACCTTCCTCACGTGGAATACGTCGCGTCATAATAGCAGCGTCCCTGTCCGTTACTTTTTCAAAATGATCAACCAGGTTGTTATCTACATTTTCCGGTAAAAAATCTTCGCCAATACCTTCTGTGATATAGGGGTGAATTTCATTTTTATCAATGATACCTGTTTCTTTTAATTTTTTAAAAATTGAACCGTAGGTATCAATTCCTAAAATTTTAATGTTTGGATTTTTTTCTTTTAAATATTTGCCGGTTCCGCTAATGGTTCCACCTGTGCCAACACCTACAACAAGGTGAGTGATCTTACCTTCTGTTTGTTCCCAAATTTCCGGGCCAGTTTGCTCGTAGTGAGCTGCAGTATTCGACAAATTATCATATTGATTTGGTTTCCATGAGTTAGGAACTTCTCTCACTAATCGAGATGATACTGAGTAATATGATTTTGGATCTTCAGGTTCAACATCAGTAGGGCAAACAATCACGTCGGCACCAAAAGCACGAAGCGCATCTACTTTCTCTTTACTCTGTTTATCAGTTGTGGTGAAAATACATTTGTATCCTTTAATGATCGCTGCAATGGCTAATCCCATTCCTGTATTACCACTTGTTCCTTCAATAATAGTTCCGCCTGGTTTTAAACGGCCGTCTTTTTCAGCGTCTTCAATCATCTTTAAAGCCATACGGTCTTTAATGGAATTGCCAGGGTTTGTGGTTTCTATTTTTGCCAATACAGTGCAAGGCAGGTCTCTAGTAATGTTATTAATTTTTACTAAAGGTGTATTTCCAATAGTTTCAAGAATGTTATTGCTGATCTTTTGATACATGTTATGGCTGTTTAGGTATAATAGGTGTAAAAATAAAAAAACAGTGCATATATCCCACGCACTGTTTAAAAATGTTGGAAACTAAGTCCTTTGGCTCATGAATTTATGGCATTTTACCAAATAGGTATTTAGATTCTATCTGAATGAACGATTTTAAATATGAAATAAAAACAGAACATTTAATAACTTGAAGTTTAGCTTCGAGTTCTTTGTTTACTTTATCAGTTACAATTGTTTATTAAAACGATCTGCCTATTAGGTAATAATACAATTAGCCCAGCTTCTGCAATGCTTCTAAAATATTCTTTTCAACTCTTTCTGTTAAATTATCTGTGGGATATTTAATAAATTTATCGCCGGTTACTTTTTCATAAAGCTCAATGTAGCGATCAGAAATTTCCTTTACCCAAGCCTCGTTCATTTCCGGAACTTTTTGCCCTTCCTTACCCTGAAAACCATTTTCAATTAACCAACGGCGGACAAATTCTTTACTCAATTGTTTTTGCTCTTCACCTTTTTTTTGTCTCTCATTGTAGCCATCCAGATAAAAATAGCGAGATGAATCAGGCGTATGAATTTCATCCATTAAGAAAACTTTACCATCACACAAACCAAACTCATATTTGGTATCTACTAAAATAAGTCCCATTTTATTGGCGATCTCTTGTCCTCTGGCGTATAATTTACGCGTGTAATCTTCCAGTTGAACATAGTATTTTTCTTCAACTATGCCTTGTTTTAAAATTTCATCGCGGCTGATATCCTCATCATGCCCTTCAGAAGCTTTGGTAGTTGGAGTGATAATTGGTTCAGGTAATTTATCGCTTTCTTTTAAACCTTCCGGTAAACTAACACCGCACAATATTCTTAATCCTTCGGCATATGTTCTTGCTGCATGTCCTGCTAAATAACCGCGAATCACCATTTCTACTTTAAAAGGCTGGCACACACGGCCAATAGTTACCACAGGGTCAGGAACTTCCAATACCCAGTTTGGCACAATATCTTTTGTTTCATTCAAAAATTTGGCAGCAATTTGGTTTAACACCTGCCCTTTATAGGGAATGCCTTTTGGCAAAACCACGTCAAACGCACTGATCCTGTCGCTGGCTACCATTACTAGGTATTTATTATCAATATTATAAACGTCTCTTACTTTGCCTTTGTAAAAGCTTTTCTGTTTTGGGAAATTAAATCGAGTGGCAGTTAATGCTGACATAGTTTAAATTTTGAAGGGCAAATATAAAAAACTATTCAAGGTTTGTTTGAGTGATTTACTCACACATTACACACAGTCTAAAACCGTATTATTTGAGCTGGGTTATTACGAAAAATGATATATTTAATGTGTGAAAAACTTATCTGTTGCTTTTGTATTTTTTACGGTATTCTTTTTTTCATGCAATTTAAAATAATGGAAAAAAAGAAAATCATAGTTTCCGTCATCAATGATTTAGTGACTGATCAGAGGGTGGCCCGAACCTGTTCAGTGCTGTTTGATCTGAATTACAAAGTATTACTGGTTGGTCGTGAACAAAAGTCGTCCCGGCCATTAGAAAAAAGAGATTACGATTGTAAACGAATGAAATTGTACTTTGAACAAGGCCCTCAGTTTTATTTATTTTTTAATCTTCGTTTATTTTTTGTTTTGCTCTTTACCAAAGCAGATGCATTGCTGGCAAACGATCTGGATACCTTGTTGCCCAATTATCTTGTCTCCAAAATAAAAGGCATACCATTAATTTATGATAGCCATGAAATTTTTTGTGAAGTACCTGAACTGCAGGTTAATTCAGTTAAAAAAAGAATCTGGGAAAAACTGGAATCCCGTATTGTTCCAAAATTAAAATATTGCGTTACTGTGAATCAAAGTATTGCGGATTATTTTATAAATAAATATAAAATGCCTTTTATTTTTGTTAGAAATATTCCTGATTACACAAAAATAGTTAGTCTAAAATCACGAACAGATCTTGATTTGCCAATAGGAAAAAAAATTGTGATCCTGCAGGGTGCCGGTATAAATGTTCAACGTGGAGCCGAAGAGTTGGTGGAAGCATTTAAGTATCTGGATGAAACGTATTTTTTATTAATTGTTGGAAGTGGGGATGTAATTCAGCAATTAAAAGAAAACGTTATCAAACTATCTTTGCAAAATAAAGTTAAATTTATTAATAAAATTCCTGCTTCTGAACTAAGACATTACACTTCAAATTCAAACCTTGGAGTGACGATCGATAAGGATACCAATATGAATTACCATTTTTCACTGCCCAACAAAGTATTTGACTACATGCACGCGGGCATTCCGATTTTGGCAACGAAACTCCCTGAAATTGAAAATTTAGTTAATGCCTATCATATTGGCACATTTATTGAAAACCATCAGCCGCAGCACATTGCTGAACAGATCAGTAGTTTTTTATGCGGTGATGAGTATTTAAAATATAAAAGTAATACCGTTATCGCGGCGATCGAAAACAACTGGAAAACTGAAAAGCAAAAATTAATAAAACTCATCAATGAAATTTCGTAATTACATATTTGTTTTTTTTATAATTATTTCTTCCATTTCTTTTTCACAACCCGTTTTTTCTAATATTGATTCTCTTTTAAAAAAGAATACAGATGCTTTAAACAAGCGAGATTCTGTTTATTATTTAAGTTTGCTCAATTATTCTGCTATTTTTAAAGGGAAAGTTAATTTAACGAAAAATGATTCCTTACTTGTTTTGCGTCCATTCACCGAATCTTTTTTTGAAACCATTGAATCATTAAAAGAGTTTGGCTTAAGCCCGGATGTTACAGTTATTTATTCTGGTTATGAATGTGTTTTTAAGAAAACAGATATTTCTAAAGTAAATGGTAAAGTTCATTTAAAGGTTAGTTTAATATTAAATGATTCTTTTGTTGTTAATATGCTATTTGAGGTCGTGGCAAATAATGGACATTATTCTATAGAATCACCGATGAAGGATATGTTTATTGATGAAAAAGAATAATTGCTTTTATATTTGAACTAAGACAAAAGTTATCCTTATCGCAAATAACTTATTTTCTTTCCCCGATCTGTTGCCTCCACATGGCATAATACAAACCTTTTTCAGCAATAAGTGCTTCATGTTTTCCTTGTTCAATTATTTTTCCTTGCTCTAAAACATAAATCTTATCTGCATGCATAATAGTAGATAATCGGTGCGCGATCAGAACGGTTATCCGATTTTGTCTGGAAGAAATATCACGAATGGTTTTAGTAATATCTTCTTCCGTGATAGAATCCAAAGCAGATGTAGCTTCATCAAAAATTAATAAGTGTGGCTGACGCAAAAGTGCACGGGCAATGGATAAACGTTGTTTTTCTCCTCCACTTAATTTGATACCGCCTTCACCGATTGTGGTATAGATTCCCTCTTTAGTTCTGCTCAATAAATTTTGACAGGATGCTTTTTTTAATACATCTAATACTTCTTCATCTGTGGCATTTGGTTTAGTGAACAATAAATTATCTTTGATTGTACCACTGAATAATTGTGAATCTTGTGACACTAAGCCTAACTGCCTGCGCAACTCGGTTAAATTAATATCAGTTGATTTAATATTATTATATAATACCCTTCCTTCATTTGGTTTATATAAACCCAGTAATAATTTTACTAATGTTGTTTTCCCACTTCCGCTTGGGCCAACAAATGCAACTGTTTCTCCGTTTTTAATATGAATGTCAATATTTTGAACCGCATACCCATGTGAGGTATTATGGGCGAAAGAAACATTCTGATAATGCACTTCTTTTATGTCGCCTAAAACAGATGGTGAAACGGGTACTTCCTCAGAGGGAGAATCCATGAGCTTCGAAAAATTATCCATACTAACTTTAGTTTCATTAAAAACAGCAATCACATTTCCCAATTCTTGCAAAGGATTAAAAATAAAGAAAGAGAAAAACATCAGGGTGATCAGGTCACCAACTTTAATGATACCTTGGAATACAAAACAATAAAGTGCGAATACCAAAGCAGTTCTCACAAAATGAACTGTACTTCCTTGAATAAAGCTCAGTGAACGAATGAACCGTACTTTCTTTAATTCGAGACCTAATATTTTTAAAGTGGTTGAATTTAAACGTTTTTCTTCCTGATCAATGAGCCCGAGGCTTTTTACGAGTTCAATGTTTCTTAAGGATTCGGTAGTTGCTCCAGCCAAAGCAGTAGTTTCTCCTAAAATTTCTTTTGAAATTGTCTTTATTTTTTTTCCTAAAAACGAACTTACGCTGGCAATGATAGGAACAGTAACTAAATATAGCGGTCCCAATAACCAATGAATATTAATGGCGTAAATGAACACAAAAGTAATTCCAATGATGGATTGAAATATTAACGAGATAAAGAGATTCACAAACTTTTCTGTATCGGATTTTACTTTTTGCAGTTTACCTAAAGTTTCTCCGCTTCGTTGATCTTCAAAATCTTTGTAGGGTAGGGATAGAGCCTTTTTAATGCCATCTGTATACATTTGTGCTCCAGTGCGCTGAATAATTATATTTGTAAAATAATCCTGGAAGTTTTTAGCGATGCGTGACATTAAAGCTGCTCCAATAGAAAGACCTATAAAAAAAAGCAGACTATGCATGAACTGACTTTGGGTATCCCCAACACGCCAATAATAAATAGAATCCTCAATATGAGGAGCACTAAACCGATTAATCAGTTTACCAGTAATAATAGAATCGCATAACGAAAAACATTGATTGATGGCAGCTAATAAAAGCGCTAACAATAAAAGTGGTTTATAAGCTTTAAGGTACGTAAATAGAATTTTCATGAAATAATAATTATATCGAGCGTAAAACTACAACTAAAGTTTTTACTCAATCAATTAATAACTGATAGTGAATAACTATTTAGTTTAATGGTAAAATAATTAAAAAACAGCCGCTAATTTAGCTTTATGAATTTTGGTATTTGTTTACTTAGTTTAATTCCCTGCCGTAAGGATCCATCAGGTACCAGTGAAATGGTAACACAGTTATTGTTTGGAGAAACATATACAATTATTGAAGATGGCGAAGATTGGTTGAGGATAAACACAAACTATGATAATTACCCATGCTGGATTAATGCCAAACAACATACCCGAATAACAGATTTGGAATACAAAAATTTACAAACCGGGACATTAAGCTCAGAACTTGTTCAGGTTATTAGTGCGAATGACAGAAACCTTGTTTTTCCTATTACAATAGGTGCAACTTTGCCTGACTATAAAAATGGAAAATTAAAAATTGCTGATTCTGAATTTTTGTTTGAAGGTCAGATTTCAGACATAAAAATAAAAAAAACAGTAAAAGATCTTAAAGAAACAGCCTATTTGTTTTTAAATGCGCCTTATTTATGGGGTGGCCGAAGCCCTTTTGGAATTGACTGTTCCGGTTTTGTGCAAATGGTCTATAAATTAAATGGTTACACCTTGCCACGTGATGCAAGTCAGCAGGTAGAGTTAGGTACACCTTTAAGTTTTGTAGAAGAAGCAGAAGCCGGAGATCTTGCCTTTTTTGATAATGAGGAAGGGAATATCGTGCATGTTGGTATAGTTCTTGAAAATCAGCAAATTATTCACGCTAGCGGTTGTGTGCGTATTGATAAATTTGACCATTATGGTATTTTTCACTCTGATAACAAAAAGTACTCACACATGCTTAGAGTCATCAAAAAGATTATCTAGGTTCATGGATTTTTCTTAATTTTGAAACTTTAAAAACAACATCATTCACAGATTCGTATATTCGTACCCGATTTGTAATCTGTTAATAGAACAGAAATTAATTATAAAAAATAAAGCATTATGAAAGATATATTCGAGAAAATAGAAAAAAACATGGGTCCGATTGGAGAGCATTCAAAAGCATCTCACGGTTATTTTACATTTCCAAAATTAGAAGGTGATGTTTCCCCACACATGGGCTTTAGAGGTAAAAAATTATTAAACTGGAGTTTAAATAATTATTTAGGGCTAGCTAATCATCCTGAAGTTAGAAAAGCAGATATTGAAGGTGCCGAGAAATTCGGTTTGGCTTTACCAATGGGTGCACGCATGATGAGTGGAAACTCAGACCTTCATGAAGAGTTAGAAAGAGGTCTATCTAAATTATCAAAAAAAGAAGACACTATTCTATGTAATTTTGGTTATCAAGCTGTAGTGTCTGCTATCGATGCGTTAGTTGATAGACATGATGTAATAGTTTATGATGCAGAATCTCATGCCTGTATTTTAGATGGCGTGCGTTTACATATGGGTAAGCGTTTTGTATTTAAGCATAATGACGTTGAAGATTGTGAAAAACAATTAGTAAGAGCTCAGCGCCTTGCAGAGCAAACCGGCGGTGGTATTTTAGTAATTACTGAAGGTGTTTTTGGTATGAGGGGCGATCAAGGTAAATTAAAAGAAATAGTTGAATTAAAGAAAAAATTTACTTTCCGTTTATTTGTTGATGATGCGCATGGTGTTGGTACTTTAGGACCAAATGGTGGTGGCACAGGTGAGCAGCAAGAATGTCAAGATGGAATAGATATTTATTTTGGAACATTCGCAAAATCATTCGCTTTAATTGGTGGATATATTAGTTCTACTAAGCAAGTTGTAACTTTTTTACGTTACAATATGCGTTCTCAAATTTTCGCTAAATCATTACCAATGCCATTGGTTTATGGTTTATTGAAACGATTAGAGTTAATAAATAAACATCCCGAATACCGTACTAAGTTATGGGAAATTTCTACAGCTTTACAAAAAGGTTTGGTAGATGCAGGTTTTGATATTGGTGTAACAAGCACTCCTGTAACTCCTGTATATATGAGAGGTTCAATTCCTGAAGCAACAAACATGGTAATTGATTTACGAGAAAATTTTGGTATCTTTTGTTCTATGGTTGTGTATCCAGTTATACCAAAAGGAATGATTATTTTACGTCTAATTCCAACGGCTATGCATTCATTAGAAGATGCTAGATACACGATAGAATGTTTCTCAAAAATAAAAGATAAATTATACGGTGGTCAGTATGTAGCTGATGAAATCCGCGAAGGATTCTCGCAAGCTTTATAGTTTATAAAAAGGATGTTTCAAACACGCCATTTATCTTCTGATTGTGGCGTGTTTTTGTTTTAATAAATCAGAACGTAAAGAATAATATTAAAACAAATATGGAAAACAGGGAACAACAATTGAAAAAAATACTACCCGAAATTGAAGGTAACAAGCCATCTGATTCAGTAAACGAAAGTTTTCAGAATGATGTTTTGAGGCCAATCCTGAAATTTCAAAATGAATTGATTATTCAGTATTTCGAACATTTTTTAGTTGAAAATAAAATTGAATTCGCGCTTTTAAAGCATTCCCATAAAATAACTAAAGTACATGATTTATTTAAAACCAACATACAGTTTAAGCAATTTTACATGGGATTTATTGTTGCTTATTTTACACCCACTAATTTTGATTTTTACATTCAAAATAAAAAAGAAGTCAATAAACGGATTATTGCCATGCTGATTGAACGTATTTGCAGTCAGTTGGAAAGTATAAAATAATTCTTTGTTTATAGGTGTAAAACAAAGCGCCTTAGCTTTTTATTATAAAGGAAAATTAAAAAATGGCGGGCTATATAAATATTCATACACATCATTTATCGAAAGAAGATGGTGTGTTTTTATTTAATAACCGTTTTAATTTTGAAAATGACCTCTTTTTAGGAAAGTATTTTTCGATTGGAATTCATCCATGGGATGCGGAATTAAAAGTTGATTTTGAAAATTTTGAAAAGCTTGTAACTCATGAAAACTGCCTGGCAGTTGGAGAATGCGGATTAGATAAGTTGAAAGGCCCTGACCTGGAAATTCAAAAAGTAATATTGGAGGCACAGTTACAGCTAGCTGCTAAATTCAAAAAACCGGTTATTATCCATTGTGTAAAAGCGTTTGATGAATTAATTGAAATTTGTCGGCCCTTTAAGGAAGTTCCAAAAATTATTCATGGATTTAATAAATCACCTCAATTAGCAAAACAGTTAATAGATGCAGGGTTTTACTTGTCTTTAAATGAATCTGTTTTAAAAAAGGAAAATTTTGATTTTTCATTGATTCCTATCGATAAATTATTTTTAGAAACAGATATGAATAAATTAATTTTGATTCAGGAAATTTATAATCTGGCTTTAGAACGTTTTAAAGTAGAGTTAGAGATATTAAAAGCGAAAATTAACCTTAATTTTACCACTATATTTTTGAAAAATGGAAGATAAACATTGGATGCAGCGCACGCGCCTTTTAATAGGCGATACAGGTTTGGATAATTTGCAGAAGGCTCATGTTTTAATTGTAGGCCTCGGAGGTGTTGGATCTTATGCGGCCGAAGCATTATGCAGAGCCGGAATTGGGGAGTTTACTATTGTTGATGGTGATGTGGTTGATCCGACTAACAGGAACAGGCAGTTGCAGGCTTTATCTACAACACATGGTATGAGTAAAGCGCTGTTAATGCAGGAACGTATGCTCCAGATTAACCCTCAAGTGAAGCTGCATGTGATTGCTGAATTCCAGGACCCTGAAAAAATGATCATTTTACTTCAAAAGCAATTTGATTATGTGATTGATGCCATTGACAGCATCACTCCAAAAATTCATTTGATCAAAACCTCCCTTGAAATGGGGCATCGTCTTGTTTCATCAATGGGTGCCGGTGGAAAAATGGATCCTACACAGTTGAAAGTGGTTGATATTTCAAAAACCTGTCATTGTCCGATGGCATATTACCTCAGAAAACGATTAAAAGAAGTGGGAATAAAAAACGGGTTCAAAGCTGTTTTTTCAACAGAATTGCCTGATAAAAAATCCATTATGAAGACTGATGGATCTAACTTCAAAAAATCTGCTTATGGTACTATTTCCTATATTCCGGCTGTTTTTGGAATGACCTGTGCTTCTGTAGTGATAAGAGATTTAACAGATTGGAAAGAAATCAAATAAAAAAATCTACACGGGATTTTTAAAAAATCAATAAAGTGTAATTTTTTATTCAATATTTTGTAATATTTAAATTAATCGTTAAGTTTGTGTTTAGAATAAATCCCCTATTTATTTAAAATATAAATAATATAAAAGATGAAAAAATTATTACTTAGTACTGTGGCTTGTTTAACTATTGCAGTTTCCATTAAAGCTCAACAGGTTCAGCCTTGTGGTACTTACCAGGCCCGTGAAATTTATTTAAAAAAGGTACCAGGCTATGCAGCTAAATTACAAGCAGCGACAGCCGCATCGGATGCTGAATACCAAGCCTATCTTAACAGTATGGCTTCTTCAAAAACATCTTCATTATCTTCAAGTTACACATTCACCATTCCGGTTGTGTTTCACGTACTGCATTTAGGCGAAGATGTAGGAACCGGCACGAATGTAAGCGATGCAGCTTTAATAAATGCTCTAGCTCAGGTTAACAGGGATTATGCAAGAGATAATTCTGATACATCCAGCATTGATCCATTATTTAAACCATTATATGTGAATTCAAATATGCATTTTGAGTTGGCAAAAAAAGATCCTATGGGAAATTGTACCAATGGTATCGTTCGTCACTACGATGAAAAAACAAATTGGTCACAGGCTGATCTTTTTAATTATAAATATAGTACAATGGCTGCGGGTAACTGGAATCCATCAAAATATTTAAATATTTATATTGTTAAAAACATTATCGACGATGGTGGTGCCATTGGTATTGTTGTTGGATATACTCACTTACCTGGTACAGCTCCGATTGATCCTTCTGACGCTATTGTTTATCATTATGGATTTTTGGGTGGTTTGAATGCCCGTTCATTAAGTCATGAAATAGGCCATTGGTTTGGACTTAGCCACACTTTTGGTGGATCAAATAGTCCAGGTTTTGAATGTGGTAATGATGATATTGCAGATACTCCTCCAACAACAGGATTTTTCTCAACTTGTCCTAAACCGGCTAGTTATTTAGTTTCCCCAAGTGTTACAAATCCAGTAGATAGTTCAGATATTGTTAAAGTTACTTTTGGTGCGCCATCAAATCCTGTCGGCTTATTAACATGTACCACTTCTTTAAACTCGTTAACAGGAAATGTAATTAAACCTTTATTTGCTTTAGTTGCAACAACTGTTACTCCTAAAGCAGATACAGTTATTTATACTGCCATTGGTGTAGCCGGCGCATACTCGGATTTTTCAGGGCTTTATGGAAATGACTTTAACTCAGGTACAACTAATACTTTAACAGTTAAAAGCATAGCTAAGTACACTGATAACAATTTTATTGGAATCTATTTCGATAAAAATAAGAATGGTAATTTTACTGATTTGGGAGAAAATATTTTAGTTTCTTCAGCAAGTCTTTTTGGACCTCAAACTTTTACTACAACTGTCAGCCTATCAGGCGGAATGTACGGTATTTACAGAATGAGAATTATTACTGCCAATACTCCAGTAACAGGGCCAACGATGACGCCGTCTAAGGGTGAGATTGAAGATTATAATTTCAACATTGGAACAACGCCTTCTCCTACAACTGGAATTAATTTAACAATGGCTTCCTGTTCAGATAAGAGACCAAATATTGAAAACATCATGGATTATTCATCTTGTCCGAAAATGTTTACCCAGGGACAAACTACAAAAATGAGATTGTCAGCACAATCCATGGTAAGCTACAGACAATTATTAGTTGATACTAATAATTTGGTTCGTACCGGATTATTAACTTATACAGTTAACACTTCCATATCACCAAATGATACTGTGTATTTTGCCACAGGTGTTTCACCATGTGCACCGATTGCAGATTTTGCAGTAAATAATTTTATTAGTTGTGCAGGTCAGGCTTTAACTTTCAATAGTACTACTTATAATACTTCTGTTCCAACAACTTTTTTATGGGTATTTGAAGGAGGTACACCTTCTACATCTACTTTATCAACTCAAACTGTGACTTATACCACTCCAGGTACATATTCAGTATCATTAACAGTTTCTAATGCTAATGGTACAAGTACAAAATCTGTTGCAAATTATGTAAAAACAAACTGGAATGCCGGACCATCAAATTTACCATATTCAGAAGGTTTTGAAAGCGGACAGTGGTGGCCTGCAGGGTTTGTTGTAGAAAATCCGGATCTTAATAGTCCGGGCTGGGCATTATCATCTTACGGAAATTCTTCTGCTTATTCTTTAGTTTTAGGAAATGCTAATCAAGTGAGCAATTTTCCTGGCTACAATGCTAATGTTGATATTCTTAACTTACCGCCTTTTGATTTTACAAATACAACAAACATCTCCATATCATTTGATTATGCATTTGCCAGAAAAACTGGGGTAGTTGCAGATACTTTTAAATTACAGTACAGTTTAGATTGTGGCGGTTCATGGAAAACAATTACCGGTTTAACAGCTACCACAATGGCAGCAGCTAGCGGCGGAACAGTTAATGCGCCATTTATTCCCTGGTCTTCTTCACCAGCAAACTCTCCTTGGGAACCTAAATCTTATCCTTCTGTGATTTTAAACGTTTTAAATAATAAGCGTGATGTGAGATTCCGTATGTGGTTCCAAAATGATATTTCTACTGGTAAATCTCAAAATTTATACATTGATAATATTAATATTTCAGGTACTGTTGGTCTTAATGAATTTGAAAACTCTTTAGGTTTGTCAATTTATCCAAATCCAACTAGCGCTACTGCTGTGGTTGAATTCACTTCGCCGTCAAGTTCAAAGGTTAATATCACCGTATTTGATGTTACAGGTAGAGTTGTTGAACAAAGTACAATAAACGGAGATGCAGGCATAACTACTAAGCATACAGTTAACTCATCTAATCATTTAATTTCCGGTATCTATTTTATCTCTATTAATATTGATGGTAGAAAATTAGTTAAGAAATTAATTATTGAATAATACTAGTGATAAATTTTAAAAAGTCTCCCTGAAAACAGGGAGACTTTTTTTTTGAATATAATTTATTCTCTGTTTGTTTCCTGCTCTTTAGATAACTAAAAATTGTATCTTTGGCGCCTAAAATAAATTTAAATTTTACCAGTAATTACCACTTTATGAAGTTTTTAAGATTCTATATTTTATACCGTTTGCAAATAATAATTGCCCTGATTGTGCTGGGTGTATTATCCCATTTTTACCTGGATCCTGTTACAGCTTGGCTCTGTTATTCTTTTGCAATCATTTCTCTTGTTTTGTATTTTATGATGGGAACTATGCGACTTGTACAGGAAGCAGTAACAGACGGAGATGTTGACAAGGCCATGTTTTATCTGAACAAAATTAAATTTCCAAGGCTGTTATTTAAACCAATACGTTCTGGATACTATATGTTACAAAGTAATTTATCAATGGCTTCCAATGATCTTGATAAAGCTGAAGCCAACATCCGAAAAAGTCTTAAAATAAAATCGAAAATTACAGGTGATATGGAAGGTTCTAATTTAATGCAATTAGGATTTATAGAGCTTAAAAAAGGAAATACCAAACAGGCCCGTTTGCATTTAATGGAAGCGGTGAAAGCCGGAATACCTGATAAAGACAGCCTGGCAGCAGCTCATCTTCAGTTATGTAATATTGAAGCACAACGTTTGCAATACAGAATAGCTAAACAACACTTTAAAAAAGCAAAAGACCTGAAACCTAAAAATGATGAGATTCTTTCCCAGTTAAAAAGCATGGAAAAGCAAATTGCACGCATGCCTGGTTAATAAAAATGCTGAATGTAAGTTCAGCATTTTGTTTTAAAGTATGTCCTTTGGATAACACATAAAATACTTGGTTACTTTTTTACTAAGCATTTTTATGTTTAGTTGATCCGAAGCTTTTGCCACATCAATTAAAGCTCCATTTTTTTGCAGGATATGAATCTGGAAATGCGAATTGTAAGCGCTATTATTTACACTCTCTGTAAATACTAAATAGGAAGCTTCTTTTTTAGATAGCTTATATTTCTTCATTACTTTTTCAAGCAATAGGTTTTCATGGGTAGTAGAAAATTTTTTATTTTGCAATTCAATCTTGTATAAATTCCGGTCAATTAAATTACTGCACATTAGCGATAGAACCGCGTCTTTATGAGTCATCCATACTTTTACAGAAGCCATAATATCATAATCATCCAGTAATACAAACTGCTGAAGTAATTCTGGTTTTGTAATAAAATCCTTTTTACTGAAATTGTTTTTTAGAAATAATGAAAGAGCTGGTGTTGCAAATAAATCTTCTCCGTTAAGAGAAATTTCTTTTGCACGGGTTAAGATATTAACCAATAACTTTTCGGCACTTAAAACTGTTTTATGCAGATAAACCTGCCAATACATTAAACGACGTGAAATCAGAAAATTTTCAATACTATAAATCCCTTTGGCTTCAACTACTAAATGCCCATCTTTCACATTCAGCATTTTAATAATGCGGTCGCTGCTTACAACTCCTTCTGAAACTCCTGTAAAAAAACTATCCCGGTTCAAATAATCCAATCTATCCATATCAAGCTGGCTGGAAACTAATTGATGCAGGAATTTTTTTGGATGTTCGTCTTTAAATATTTTGATCGCTAAAGATAATTTGCCTTTAAATACTTTATTCAACTCATCCATTAGCATGGCAGAAATAACTTCGTGGTTAATTCCTTTAACAATCGTATGCTCTAAAGCATGAGAAAAAGGACCGTGACCAATATCATGCAACAGAATTGCTATAATTGCAGCTCTTGATTCATCATCAGTTATTTTTATATCTTTTGATTTCAATACCTGTAACGCTTCTGTCATTAAATACATAGCACCAATAGCATGATGAAAACGAGTATGTAATGCACCGGGATAAACCAGATTAGTTAATCCTAATTGCTTGATACGGCGTAAGCGCTGAAATATCGGGTGGTTGATCAGGTCGTATACCAAATCATCCGGTAATGTTACAAAACCATATATAGGGTCGTTAATTATTTTTCGCTTGTTTGAGATCATAACTGGTGCAGTAAATTTACTATTTTAATTTATATGTATTTAGTTGTTATATGAGATGAAAATTAATTTATAATTAGCGTGAGGGATGCAAACAAAAATACTTTTTTAGTTACTAAAAAAGATTGAAGTGACAGCCCAGTGCGGCCACCGCCGCGCACGCCCAAAGCATAATTATAAGCTATAATCATTATTCAAAATAGTAAATTAAATCTCCTTAAAATGCGTATTTTTGTTACACATTTATAAAGATACATTATGCCAAAAATATCTGCCAAGGCGCATGAAATGCCTTCTTCCCCAATTCGTAAATTAGTTCCTTTTGCTGAAGCTGCAAAAAAACGCGGCACTAAAATTTACCATTTAAATATTGGGCAACCTGACATTGAAACACCCGCGTCTTTTTTAAACGCGGTGAAAACTGCTGACATTAAAGTTCTGGAATACAGTCACAGTGCCGGAAACGAAAGTTATCGTAAAAAGCTGTGCGGTTATTATAAATCGTATAATATCAATATAGATTCAACAGAAGTGATTATTACTTGTGGAGGTTCAGAAGCAATTGAAATTGCCATGATGACTTGCTTTAATGAAGGGGATGAAGTGATTATTCCGGAGCCATTTTATGCCAACTACAATGGCTTCTCAATGGCTGCTGGTGTAAAAGTAGTTCCGGTGAGAAGTTATATTGAAACGGGGTTTGCTTTACCAGCCATTAGTGATTTTGAGAAAGTGATCACTCCCAAGACAAAAGGAATCATGATTTGTAATCCGGGAAATCCAACCGGATACTTGTATACGAAAGCAGAGCTGGAAGCTTTACGCGACCTGGTAAAAAAATACGACTTGTTTTTTTTAAGCGATGAAGTTTACCGTGAGTTTTGTTATGACGGGAAAGAATATATTTCAGTAATGCATTTGGAAGGAATTGAAAATAATGTCATCTTATTGGATTCCATTTCAAAACGTTACAGCGCCTGTGGTGCCCGTATTGGCGCTATGATTAGCAAAAACAAGGAAGTGATGGCAGCGGCAATGAAATTTGCACAAGCACGATTATCGCCACCAAGTTACGGACAAATAGGAGCAGAGGGCGCTTTGGATACTCCCAAAGAATATTTTGAAGGAGTTAAAACAGAATATATTTCACGAAGGGATTTTGTGATAGATGAATTAAATAAAATTGAAGGAGTGTTTTGTCCAAAACCAAGCGGTGCTTTTTATTGCATTGCCCGCTTGCCAATTGATAACTCAGATAAATTCTGTCAATGGTTATTGGAAGAGTTTGCTTTTAACGGGCAAACCGTTATGATGGCTCCGGCTACGGGTTTTTACTCAACACCGGGAGCAGGAACCAATGAAGTACGTTTGGCTTATGTCTTAAATAAGGAAGATCTTAAAAACGCTATTATCTGCTTAAAAGAAGCATTAAAAGTGTATCCCGGTAAAACAAATTAAGATTTTTAATTTATAACTGATTTTTGTAAATTTACATATACCATAAATAAATAGTATTATAATGACTTCTGTAGCTATAAAAAAACAATTAAATAATTATATCCCACTTTTAACTAATAAGCAGCAAGCCTTATTACTGGAAATGGTAAAAAATATTTTACAGGTTGATAATTCAGAACAACGTATTAGTTTGAAACAATACAATAAAGAAATTGCAGAAGCGGAAAAACAAATAGCATCGGGAAAATTCATAAGTCAATCTGATTTGGAAAAAGAATCTGCTACATGGTAAAATCAAAAAAGTATGTTGTTATTTGGTCAGAGATGGCAAGAAAACAATTGAAAGATATCTATAAATACATCAAAAAAGACTCTGAACAAGCAGCTAAAGAAGTAAAGACTAAAATTTTAGCATCTACAAAATCATTAGAAACAGGCAAAGAAATTTACAAATCTGATGAGCTAAAGTTAAATAATAATGGTATGTATAGGACTTATGTTATTTATTGTTACAGAATTGTGTACAAAATAAACGAGGCTACTATTAATATATTAAGGGTTCGTCATACAAGCAGAGAGCCTTTGGAATATTGAATTATTCTTTCAAATTTTAAATAAATAATGACAGCCTGACCGTTAATTCTAGAATTGTCAGTATTAATCTTATGGTATGCTTTTGGTGTATCTTTTGCCATGAGAAAATTTCCTTTGTCAGAATTATTTTCTGTTATCAAATATCCATTCGTTTTTCTGATAATCTGCTGGGCAGTTTTTTTATCCGATCATTATTTTAATTTGGATCTATACAGGTTTGGTGTTAGTCCGAGAACCCTTCCGGGTTTAATTGGTATATTATTTTCTCCATTTATTCATGGAGATTTCGGACATATTATCAATAATAGTTTACCGGTTTTTATTTTGAGTTCCATGATATTTTACTTCTATCGGCCCATTGCGTGGCCATCTATTCTTTGGATTTTTTTGATCAGTGGAATTTGGTTATGGGTAGGAGGAAGGAATAGCGATGTAATTCCTAATTACCATTTTGGAGCCAGTACTTTGATTTATGGATTTGCTTCGTTTTTATTTTTTAGCGGTGTCTTTCGCAAGCACAAGCAATTGATGATGGTATCTGGTTTTGTAGTGTTTATGTATGGCAGCATCACCCACGGCATTTTTCCGTTTGATACTCGTGTATCCTGGGAAGGTCATTTATTTGGAGCCATTTCCGGAATTTTAGTAGCTTATAGCTATAGGAAGGATGGACCGCAACTTGTTCCGGTTGAATGGCCTAACGAAGAAGTAGACCTTGAAGCTGAATACAATGAGCAAATTGAAATGGAAAAAAGAATTGAGGAACAAAATAGTAAAGAGTCATTAGATCCTTTTCAAATCATCTATCATTTTAAATCTTCAAATGAAGGCAAACCGCATGAATCAAAAGATCAGCCTCTTTGACCCTGATTTTTTTAACACAAAAAAATGAGTATATTTGCCCGAATTTTAACACCGAAAATTCATTCTTATGGCATCAACACTTTTAGCAAACAAATTTGCTCCTGAAGGTTTAACGTATGATGATGTTTTATTAGTTCCTGCCTATTCTGAAGTATTGCCTCGTGAGGTTAGTATTGCAAGCCAGTTTACTAAAAATATCAAAATTAATTCGCCCATCGTTTCCGCAGCAATGGATACTGTTACAGAATACCAATTGGCCATTACCATTGCTCAGGAAGGTGGAATAGGAGTGTTGCATAAGAACATGACTATTGCCGAGCAGGCAATGCATGTGCGTAAGGTAAAACGTAGTGAAAGTGGGATGATTGTTGACCCATTAACTATTATTCAAACAGCTACCATTAGTGATGCTTTAGCCATCATGGCAGAAAATAAAATTGGAGGCGTGCCTGTAGTTGATAATGATAAAAAATTTGTTGGGATCGTTACTAATCGTGATTTGCGTTTTGAAAAAAATTTAACACGTTTAGTTAAAGAAGTAATGACTCCGGCGTCAAAAGCAGTTACTGCGGTGCAGGGTGTTACCTTAAAACAGGCAGAAGAAATTTTACAGGATCATAAAATTGAAAAATTACCAATTTTAGATAAGAACAAGCGATTAATTGGATTAATTACTTACAAGGATATCATTAAGATAAAAGTTCGCCCTAACGCGGCTAAAGATGAAAGAGGTAGATTACGCGTAGCTGCAGCAGTTGGTGTTACTGCTGATACAATGCTTCGTGTGGATGCTTTGGTGGAAGCCGGTGTGGATGCTATTATTATTGATACAGCTCATGGCCATTCCAAAGGAGTGATCTTAAAATTAAAAGAAGTAAAAAAGAAATATAAGAACCTACAAGTGATTGTAGGTAATATTGCTACAGGACAGGCTGCGTTAGATTTGATGAAAGCCGGTGCTGATGGGGTAAAAGTAGGGATTGGGCCCGGTTCTATTTGCACAACGCGTATTATTGCCGGAGTTGGTGTTCCACAGTTAACAGCCATTATGGAAGTGGCAGCTGCATTAAAAGGCCGTTTACCAATTATTGCTGATGGCGGCATTCGTTATACCGGTGACATCGTAAAAGCAATTGCTGCAGGGGCTCATACAGTAATGATGGGTGGCATGTTTGCAGGTGTGGAAGAAAGCCCCGGCGAAACAATTATTTTTGAAGGGCGTCAGTTCAAGGCATACCGCGGAATGGGTTCTTTGGAAGCCATGCAAAAAGGTTCCAAGGATCGTTATTTTCAGGATGCAGAAGATGATATTAAAAAATTAGTTCCGGAAGGTATCAGCGGACGTGTTCCATACAAAGGTCATTTGGCAGATGTGATGTATCAGTTGATTGGTGGATTGAGAGCGGGTATGGGATATTGCGGTTCTAAGGATATCAAAGCTTTGCAAAATGCTAAATTCACAAGGATCACAGCAGCGGGTGTTAAAGAAAGTCATCCGCACGATGTTGTAATCACCAGAGAAGCGCCGAATTATACAAGATAGAATTTAAGAAATGAGATATTAGAAGTAAGATTTAAGATAATGCACCTGTTCTTAAATCTAAAATCATAAATCTAAAATTATAAAGAATGGTATTATCAATAGTAGTTTACGGCGATCCGGTATTAAGAAAAAAATGCATTGACATAGATAAGAACTATGAAAATTTGCAGTATCTGATCAAAAATATGTACGAGACAATGTACGAAGCAAATGGTGTTGGATTAGCAGCGCCACAGGTTGGAAAAGCGATTCGTTTATTTGTGGTTGATGCATCGCCTTTTGCTGAAGTGGACGAGGATGAAGAACCTGAATTTACCGCGGAAGAAATGAAGCAGATGGATGGCTTCAAAAAAACATTTATCAATGCACAAATCATTGAAGAAACCGGTGAAGAATGGAAATTTAATGAAGGCTGTTTAAGTATTCCTAAGATCAGGGAAGATGTTTTGAGGAAGCCAACATTAACTATTGAATACGTTGACGAAAATTTTAAGAAACATAAAGAAACTTATGATGGCATCATTGCTAGGGTAATTCAGCATGAATTCGATCATATTGAAGGAGTTTTGTTTACGGATAAGATTAATCCTTTTAAGCGTAAATTGATCAGTGGTAAATTAACAGATATATCAAAAGGTAAATTCAAAGCAGATTACAGAACAAAAGTTTTTCAGCCTAAACGATAATTATGTTAAAACAAATAGGATTTATTACAGGAACTTTTTTTATGTTTTCCTGTGGAAGCAGCACCACGTCAGAGCAGAAACAGGAAGCGGTTAAAAAAGATACTGTTAGTGTGGTAGATGATGAATGTTCTTCCCGCTTTAAAGAGGCTAAACGATTGGATGATGTATTGCAAAAAGCAAATGTGGTAAATAATGATATTGCTGAACAAGCCATTAAAGCATTTTATGAATTTTCAGTGAATTGTAAAAGTGATACTCTTGCGCCTGTTTTTTTAATTAAAGCCGGTCAGGTTTCACAAACCCTCAGAAAATATACTCAGGCTCAGGCTTTTTTCACAAGGTGTATTGACGATTTTCCGAAATTTAAAAGTAGGGGAGCGGCTATGTTTTTATTAGCACAATTATATGATGACCCGGCTATATTGAATAATGAATCAGAAGCCAGAACTATCTATGAGCAGGTAATTCGAGAATATCCAACTAGTTCTTATGCAACTGATGCAAAAGCCTGTATCAAGAATTTAGGAAAATCGGATGAAGAATTAGTGAAAGAATTTCTAAAAAAAAATAAATAAGTAAATTATTAATCCTGACCAACTTATTTTTTAACAAAAAGGGTTACGAATTTTAACCTTTTTATTAAATCATATTTGTATTTACTAAGACCCAAACTTTCAGATTAACTATAAATGAGTTGCTTATTCTGCAACCATAAGGCTATTTAGGGTTCACTCAAAACACTGAAATAGTAATAGATTCAACTATTTTAAAGAGTTTACTTTCTTTTTTATGCAAGGCTTTTGCAGAAAATATTTGAAAAGGTTTGCATCATTTAGCAGCACATTTATCATACGTTAGTCACG
>JACMNO010000056.1 GCA_014378485.1 Bacteroidia bacterium | reverse complement strand
GTTCTGCAAAGAGACAGCAGAACTACTCGAACTGACAGGAAAATTTAGAACGGCCTGTTCCTTACATTTTTTTCTGCGATCCTTCTGAGGTTTTCCTGGCGGCGTTTACCTCCGAGGTTTACTTTTTTATTTTTGTCTTTTTTCTCATGAAAAGCACCGGTTGGTGTGACATGCTTCGGTAATTTCTTTAAAGATTTATCACGGGTTACCGGTTTTTCATCCTGTGTTAAATTTTCATCAATAACAACCGCTTCCGGCAACTCTAACATCTCCAGTTTTTTCTTCATCAATGCTTCAATTTCCTTTTGCATTGGAAGATTCAACTTGGTGATGAAGCTTAACGCAATACCGGTTTTATCGGCACGGCCTGTTCGGCCAATACGATGAATGTATGCACTTGCTTCTTTAGATGGCATATCAAAATTAATAACGTGCGTTACATCTTTTAAATCCAATCCCCGGGCAATAACATCCGTGGCAATTAATAAACGATGTGTGCCTTCATCAAATTTCTTAACGGCACTAAATCGCTGTGGCTGTGATTTGTTGGAGTGGATTACGCCGATCTCTTCCGTAAATTCATCACGCCCCGGAGTAACCAATGCTTTAAAAATATCATCAGCTATTTTTTTGTTTTTCACAAACAATAATACCTTACTGAAATTCTTTTCTGTTCTTAATAAATGTTCCAGTAAATTTACTTTTGTATAAAAATTTGGAACGTTGTATGCCTGCTGAATAATTTTTTCTAAAGGCGTTCCTCTACTGATTAACTCTATGTATTCGGGTTTGTAAAAATAATTTTCGATCATCATTTCTACGTCTTCATTCAACGTAGCAGAGAACATTAAATTCTGACGCTTTTCAGGAAGGATGTCAAGGATCTTTATCAATTGTGAACGGAAACCTAAGTTCAGCATTTCATCCACTTCATCAATCACTAACTTTTGAATACTGTTGAACTGAAGTGTCCTACTCAAGGTCAGGTCAATTAACCTGCCGGGTGTAGCCACTAAAATATCAATACCGTCATACACTTTCTGTTTCTGAATATTAATATTACCACCGCCATAAACTCCAGTGCAGCGTGCCTGCATATACTTTGACAGTTTAGCAATTTCATCCACCACCTGAACTACTAACTCACGTGTTGGAACTACAATTAATACACGAGGTTGACGTTGCTCTGAGTAAGTCAATTGTTTTAAGATGGGAAGTAAATAGGCAAATGTTTTACCGGTACCGGTTTGGGCAATTCCAACGGCATCTTTACCGGACATAATCACCGGAAATGCTTTTTCCTGAATCGGAGTTGGACTTTCAAAGCCTATATCGCTTAACGCATTAAGTATTTGTTTGCTTAGGTTGAGGTCTTTAAAAGTAGTCATGATCGGGAATTTCGGCAAAGATACGTTATTTTTTTTAGTCGATGGTTTGTGGTTTTTTTGCAGGTAGAAAGGGGATTTAACCACATAGGCACATAGTTTTGGTACATGCAAAAGCACACCAAGGAAGCTGCGCTTGTGACATAGGGCTGTGTGTAAAACACGTTTTCAATCCGGCCCTTTCTCGAACACAGTTCTATGTATCTATTTGGTTAGAGCATCTGTGCAACCAAATGTGTTTTATTGTAATTTTCTCAAAGGTTCCAATAAATACTCTAATCCGTTGGATTTGATCTCATACATGGTGGCGAGCATCATGCCGAGTTTACCTTCCGGAAAACCTTTGCGTTGAAACCATTCCAGGTAAGAGACTGGCAGGTTTGCTAAAATGATGCCTTTATACCTTCCAAAGGGCATTCTTAGTTTTACTAATTCGAGAAGGATTTCGGAGTTGTGCATTTATTTATATTTTTTTCTTTTCACACTTCAACTCCCCGCCATTAGCCGGGCGTGGTGCTCAGTGTGACAGCCCGGTATTATATTGTTATGTTACCCTGTCACGCCAAGGAGCGATTTTTCAGGGTCTCATGAGATGCTGCTTCTCGCACTTCGACTTCGCTCAGTGTGACAAGGTGTTTGTCATCCTGAGCGGAGTCGAAGGATGGTTCTCGTATTATTTGAACTCAAACAGTGTCTACACTTCGACTTCCCTCAGTGTGATACACTTCGACATTTTAATCCTCCGCCTGACACACTTCGACTCCGCTCAGTGTGACACGATATTTGTCATCCTGAGCGGAGTCGAAGGATGGTTCTCGTATTGTTTGAACTCCAACAGTGTCTACACTTCGACTTCGCTCAGTGTGACAAACTTCGACTCCCTCAGTGTGACAAACCCTATACTTTTTTAGCAGCCGGTTTGGTTTTTCTTCTTTTCTTGCTCCAGTAATTATAACCAAAGCCTAAAATAACAAGAATCAATACCGGTATTTTCCATGATACTAAACCGTTCTCTCCAACATAACACATAAAACGGTCCCAACGGAATTTTCCGTCATGTGGATTTTTAGTTAAAGAACTTAAAATAGATTTACCACTGATAGGATTATTTTTAGGATCCTTCATGCTAAACCAAACAAATACCGGTCTACCTACAACATGATCAAAAGGAACAACACCCCAGCTGCGGCTATCGGCAGAATTATGACGGTTATCTCCCATCATCCAATAATAACCTTGCTTAAAGGTGTATGAAGTAATTGGTTTTCCATCATACAATACCTGAGCACCTGATGTGGTTACCTGGTGAATTCCATCATCGTATGTGTTCAACATTTTTTCGTACAAACATAAATTGCTCGTATCAATTTTAATGGTCATTCCTTCGGATGGTAATATCATAGGGCCGAAATTGTCATTGTTCCATGGGTAACGGATATTGTGTGGAAAAATGCTCTGACTGTATTCGCCTTTAGGTGCTACCTGTTTTTTTACCGACAATACTCCGGGTGTGTTTTTTATTTTTTCCGCAACATCAACGGGCATGTTAAAGAAAAATACAGTGGTGTCTTCTCCTTTATAGGCCGTTACTCCTACCTCTGTAACGTATATATCATGTCTGTCTAAAAATCGCTCGTCAACCAGTAATTGTTTGTTTAAGATAGTGACATCGTAAAAATGTTGTGCATGCTCAGGCATTACTTGTTTTTTATCATTGATGTATAATTCACCATCTTTAATTTCAAGTTTATCTCCTGCAATACCAACACAACGTTTAACGTAATGCTCACGTTTATCAACCGGGCGGCCTACTTTCTTTCCATTACGAATCGACATGCCTCCTAACTCAACTGTGAAATTAGGATTGTTCATGTTTTGGTAACCAAACCTTCTTACCATTTCATAATAGCTTGTGTACTGCTGGGTGCCAATGGTTACGGTATCTCCATCAGGATAATTGAATACAACGATCTCACCGTTTTTAGGTTTTGAATATCCCGGTAATCTTAAATATGGTAATTTGATCCATTCAAGATACGATTGCGTTCCGGTTGTAAATGGAAGAGTATGATGTGCAAAAGGAAAAGCGATAGGTGTTTGTGGAACTTTAGCCCCATAACAAACTTTGTTTACAAATAAGAAATCACCAACCATTAAAGATTTCTCTAAGGATGATGTAGGAATAGTGAAGGCTTCAAAAAAGAAACCGCGAATAATAGATGCTGCTACTACGGCAAAAATGATTGGATCTGCCCAATTTTTAATGAAAGAAGATTCAGATTTGATATCGCTTACGCCAAAAAATTTAATGTCTTTATTGAATCCTAAATAAGCAAAATACAAGTAAGGCATAAAAGCGGCCATCAATAAATCATTGTTCATCCGTTTCTTAAATGCTCTTGCTACATGAAAACCATACACGCCATACATGATCAAGTTCACTCCGGGTACGATCATAATTAATCCCCACCATTTAGGGCGATTGATGATGGTGCCTAAAATCCAGAAATTATAAATCGGGATCAATGCTTTCCATGCCGGCAATCCTGCCTTTTCAAATATTTTATATAAACCCGCAAAGGAAATCAGTACTAGAATTAAAAAAATGATGTTACCCATATTATTATAAAGTTATTTGTTTTTTGAGTTTAGTTGTGAGTTTGAATTACGAACCTAGATCGAATATACTCACGCCCTTTCGTGATGTGTATGTGAAAATATATTTTAAATTTATGTTTTATTTTTTTGTCTTCTACTCCGCTCAGACTGACAAAAATGCTATGGCAGCGCGCGCGGACTAGAAACGTATTTGTTTAAATTAAATCATTCATGGTAAATATACCTTTTTTACCATTAATATATTCAGCGGCAATAATAGCTCCTAAAGCAAATCCTTTACGGCTATGTGCCTTATGCATAATTTCAATATCATCTACTTCTGAAGAATATTTAATAATATGAGTACCTGGAACTTCTCCATTTCGCACATCTTTTATAAATAATGTTTCAGGGTTATGTTCGGTAATGCTCCAGTTTTTTTTACGTTCTATTTTTTCGAGTACCTGGTTTGCTAAAGAAATGGCTGTTCCGCTTGGCTTATCCAGTTTATGTATATGATGAATTTCTTCCATCTCTACTTCATAGCTATTGTATTTATTCATCAACTCCGCCAAATAAGAGTTTATTTTAAAAAATAAATTGACACCCAAACTAAAATTAGTTGCGTGAAATAATGCACTGCTTTTTTGAAGACATAATTCCTGAATCATTTCAAATTCATTATACCAACCGGTAGTGCCTACTACAACCGGGACCTGAGTTTCAAAACATTTTTTGATGTTCCCGATAACCGTATCTGGTGTGCTGAATTCAATAGCAACATCTGCATTCTTCAGATCTTCATTGGTAAAGGTGGAGGCATTTGTTTCATCTACTTTTAAAACAATGTTGTGTCCTCTTTGTAAAGCGATAGCCTCTATCTCTTTACCCATTTTACCGTATCCTAGTAAGCAAATATTCACTATATTTAAATATTAATTATTAAGTTCTAAATATATGAAAAAGTTGTTCATACTGTTATTTTGCTTTGTTTCCTTAACAATATTTAGTCAATCATCTGTTTATAAGCCTTTCTGTAATAACCCTAGTTGGACGACTGCATTTACAAGCTTTGGTGGAACAACATTTGAAGCATATCAATATCAAATCGATTCGACCATTCTGGGTTTCGTATATAAAAAAATCAAGAATCTTGCCTCGCCATTTAACTATCTTCTTTTTAGAGAAGATGTTGGATTAAAGAGAATTTATCAATATGATGTGGTTAATTCACTTGAATATATATATGTTGATTTTGCTTTAAATGTCGGAAATACATTTAATGTAAATGCTAATGGCGGGGTAACTTCGACAACAGTTACTTTAAAAGATTCCATGTTAATAAATGGCTGCTATCATAACGTTATGTACTTTTCTACTAATCCTGGATTTCCAGTTTATTACATTTTTGTAGAAGGTATCTTGTCAAATGTGAATCCTTTAAATCCCTTTGTTTGGGGAGGAGATCCAGTTGTTAATTTGGTTTGTGAATGTCATAATGGACAAACTTACTATTATGATAATGGAGGTAGTTTTAATAATTTTACATGTTATTTGACTTGTACTCCTGCAACTCAATGTTCTGTGGTAAATTCAATAAATGAACTAGGTGATTCTAAAGAAAAACTAATTATCTCCCCAAATCCCTCAAGTAAATTAATTTTCATAAAAAGCGAAATTGATTTAATGGAAAAGAAGTATATAGTATTTGATTATGCCGGTCAAGAAGTTTTATCGGGTAGATATAATTCGGATGAAGGAATTGATATCAATAAAATAGAGTCAGGTATTTATATTTTAAGGGTGAACAATAGTTTTATTAAATTTATTAAAGCAGATTAGCTACTTAAATTTTAATTTCAAAGATAATCCGGCCTGTAATTTATTGTTATAGTTTAAGTTTGAGTATGGATTTAACTGTAAGCTTAAATCATCGCTCACATCAAAAGTTTTTAAATGGGCATCTACGTTTGCATCAATAATATTTATCAGGTAAACTAATAATCCGCCCATGATGGCAATGTCTCTGTATTTTTGGTAATATTTTTTTTGTGTAATCAGTTGATCACTGTTATAGGGCGTTGAATTAACGGTACTCACATCATTATCATAAATAGCTTTTAAATTTGTGCTGTAATATTTGTACTTGATATGATTAGAAACGCCCCAATAACCAAGACCACCAAGGGCTGCATAAATCACAGGAGCTTTCCAATACTTTCGGTTATAGATTTGGCCCAAGCCAGGAAAACAGGCACTCATAATGGTTGCTTTTCGGGCATCTCCATAAATGGCTTTTCTTACGGCACGTTTACTTGCTATGGAATCTTTTTTTTGTGCGAACCTTAGCGAGTCGTTTTCCTGTGCCTGAACAAAGTTGCAAAAGCAAAATAAAACTAAGAATAAATATGGTTTAAAAAATTTCACCAAATCAAAAATAACAATAGAAGAATAATAAAGTCATTTCCTGTGATTAGCGGTTAGTTAATTTATGTCAAAAAAAGAAAGAATATGTTCAAGCTCTGTATCGTTACTAAAGTTTAAAGACAAATTGCCACCGCCTTTGGCATTTCGTTTAAAGTCAAACGATTTACTAAATATTTTCTCCAGCTTTTTAGCGATTTGTTTATCTTCAATAGTAAGAGGCTTTTCTACGCGAGTGGTTTTTGGCTTGAATTGTAATTTTTCTCCACGGGCTAACTCTTCAACCTGGCGAACGGATAATTCATTCTCTACCGCCATGGCATAAATAGCCAATTGTTTGTCTTCATTTTCAATGCTTAACAACGCACGCGCATGTCCCATTGAGATATCTTTATCACGAACTGCTTTTTGAATAACAGCCGGTAATTTTAATAATCTTAAAAAATTGGTAACCGTGCTTCGTTGCTTATTTACTTTTTCGCTGAGTTGTTCCTGTGTAATATTACATTCCTCAATAAGACGTTTGTAGCTTAATGAAACTTCAATCGGATCCAAATCTTCACGCTGAATATTTTCAATCAAACCCATTTCAAGCATAGCCTGATCATTTGCAACACGAATGTAGGCAGGAATCTCGGTCTGCCCGGCAATTTGTGAAGCCCTGAAACGACGTTCTCCTGAGATTAGTTGGTATTTGTCATATCCTAATTTACGAACTGTAATAGGTTGTATGATGCCGTGTTGTTTGATAGAATCTGCCAGTTCCTGTAAAGCGATTTCTTCGAAATTAGTACGTGGCTGAAAAGGATTTGTTTCAATGTTCTTTATTTTAATAACAGCTATAGAACCTACAACCGGCGAACCTTCACCGTTTTGCCTGGTTGTAATATCTGTTTTGGCATTCTCTAACAATGCACTTAATCCTCTTCCTAATGCCGGTTTTTTATTGTTCATCTTCTTAATATATACCTTATTTGTAATTTTAGAATTACGAATTTTTTACGAATTTACGAATCAGTGTATGCAGTAGCGTTTAACCTGGATTCGTAAATTCGTATTTAATTCGTATTCATGTTATCCTTCGTTAAATTCTGATTCTTCTGCTGTATAAGTCATGGTTCGGTCTTCGTCACTTATTTTTGTGAGTCCGTTACGTTGTAAAATCTCACGGGCAAGATTTAGATAATTCACAGATCCTTTTCCAATGGCATCATGCATGATAATCGTTTTACCATGGCTTGGCGCTTCGGCTAATTTTGTATTTCGCTGAACGATGGTGTTGAATACCATATTCTGAAAATGCATTTTCACTTCTTCAACCACTTGGTTAGCTAACTTTAAACGTGGATCGTACATCGTTAATAACACGCCTTCAATATCCAGTTCCGTATTAATATGTGCCTGAATTAATTTAATGGTTTGCAATAATTTACCCATTCCTTCTAATGCAAAATACTCGCATTGTACAGGGATAATCACACTATCAGCCGCAGCTAATGAATTGATCACGGTTAAACCAAGAGAAGGACAACAATCGATAATGATAAAATCATAATCATCTTTAATTTTTGCCAAAGCCGCTTTCATCATGTAATCGCGGTTAGGCAAATTAACAATCTCCAATTCAATAGCTACTAAATCCGTATTTGTTGGCAATAAATACAAATTAGGAGTATCTGTTTCCAGGATAACATCTTTTGGGTGTTTATTATCAATGATGCATTCATACAAACCAGCCTTCACGCTTTTTGGTTCAATGCCTACACCAGATGTAGCGTTTGCCTGAGGATCACCATCAACCAATAACGTTTTATATTCTAAAACAGCTAAAGATGCTGCCAGGTTGATAGCAGATGTTGTTTTTCCTACTCCGCCTTTTTGATTTGCTATTGCTATTATTTTTCCCATGTCGCTATTATTGAATGTTATTTAGTGATTGTCTCTCCAATTTCAAGTAGAGTTAATTTTTTTCCTTGTCTGTTAAATTTATTGATGGCTTCAGGTTTATCAATTTTAATAAATTCAAACGTATCGTAATGCATACCAATAACATCTGAACAATGAATGAATTGTGAAGCAATGATGGCATTATCTACACCCATCGTAAAATTATCGCCTATTGGTAAAAACGCAAAATCAATTTTACGATAGTCTCCAATTAATTTCATGTCGTAGGTTAACGCGGTATCACCAGCATAATAAAAATTCTTATCATTGGTTTCTACAACAAAACCCATTGGATTACCAGCATAAGAACCATCGGGTAAACTGCTACTATGAACGGCATTGACGCATTTTACAGAGCCGAAATCAAATAATTTTTTTCCACCAATATTCATTGGATGAAGGTTTTCAACACCTTGATTTTGCAGCCATACAGATATTTCCCAATTACATATTACAGTCGCTTTTGTTCTCTTTGCAATTGATACTGCATCTGCTATATGATCTTCATGGCCATGTGAAATCAGAATATAATCTGCTTTTACAGTTTCTGCATTTATGTTTTTTGCTAATTCATTTGGACTGATAAACGGGTCAAATAGTATATTTTTTTCGTTAATAGTTATTCCAAAGCAAGAATGTCCGTAATAAGTTATATCCATTACTTAAAGTTCAGTAATACAATTTTGTATCTCGTAAAAATAAGCTATTCAGCGACTTAATAAGTTTTTAGTTTTTAACACTAAAAAACATAACTTTGCTAAAATGTTAATAATATAATGCCGTCAATTACAATTATATCTGCAACCAACAGACCGGATAGTAATACCGAAAAAGTGGCCAATTACTACTATGCTCTTCTGAAAAAGAAAGGAATAGAGGCTAAGATCTTGAGTTTAAAGAATTTACCTGAATCTGTGTTACACAGCGATTTGTACGGAAAACGTTCTGAAGAATTTCAGCAAATCATAGATGAGTTTGTAATTCATCAGGAAAAATTTATTTTTATTGCACCTGAGTATAACGGAAGTTTTGCCGGAGTTTTAAAAGTATTTTTAGATGCAGTTCCTCCACGACTTTGGACCGACAACAAGGCCTGTTTAACTGGTGTTTCCACCGGAAGAGCAGGTAACCTGCGAGGGATGGAACATTTGACGAATATTTTAAATTATTTGAAAGTCAATGTCTACCATAATAAATTGCCAATCAGCGGGGTTGATACTTTACTAAATTCTTCCGGAATTTTTATTGATGTTGAAACTCAAAAAGTAATTGAAATGCAGGTGGATGGGTTTTTGAGGTTTTAATTTCTTAAATATTAAATTTTCCAGTCTTCCATTTATCATTATCACAATAATGCTAAATCTTATAACAGTAATTATTTCATAAATTAATTACGTTTGCAAATATTTTTTTTAGAGAATGTGATATACGAGTGAAAAAGAAAGTTTGCTTTCAGATCTAAATGAGTGAGTAATGAATGAGATCTATCTTATTCGAAACCAAAAAGTAATATTTGACATTGATCTAGCCGAGCTTTATCCTATAACAACAGATAATTTGAACAACGCTGATTATAGAAATATTAAGAGATTTCCAGAAGACTTTATGTTTCAATTAATTGAACCTGAGTTAAAGAACTTGATGCTCCATAATGCAATATCAAGTGAGAGAAGGAATAGAAAATATCTTATTTACCAAACAAGGTGTAACTATATTTTGCCGAAATTTGAATGGCAATAGAGCAATAGCAGTAAATATTCAAATTATGCGAATATTTTTAAAGACCGGCCAATTAAATATATGTTGTGTAACAATTCAGACTTCAAAATAAGTGGAATAAAATCAATTGTATTATAAGTTAGCCTAAATTTAGCGGGCTTTTTAAAACACTCTTATGGCATACTTAAATGTACTCTTAACGATTATTATTTAGTTAATTAAATGTTAGGGGTATGTTTGAATTATGATGGAAATTAAAAATACAATAAAACTATTAAGATTTCCTTTTTCCATCTTCCTGCTGCCTATTACTTTATTCTCTTTATTTTACATACATCCTGTTTTTAATTACGAATTAGTCCTGGTACTAATTATTTGGCACTTGTTCGTGTTTCCTTCAAGCAACGGTTATAACAGTTACCATGATAATGATGAAGGGCCGGTTGGAGGATTAGAATCACCACCTAAGCCAACGAAACTCTTGCTGTATATTTCCAATGCTATGGATTTCTTCGCTATTTTACTTTCATTTGCTATTAATATCTATTTTGCAGGTTTTGTAATTCTTTATATCGTTGCCTCTCGCCTTTATAGTAACCGTGCGGTTCGCTTAAAAAAATATCCTGTACTCGGTTTTTTGGTTGTTTTTATTTTTCAGGGTGCATGGATATTTTGTGCCAATGTAACAGGACTATCTTCGATTAATTTGTTTCCAGATATGTCCTTGATTCTTTCTGCAATTGCATCTTCTTTTCTTATCGGAACTATTTATCCAATTACACAAATCTACCAACATGAAGCTGATGGTAATGATGGGGTAAAGACACTTAGCATGGTTTTGGGGTTAAAGGGAACTTTTGTTTTTTCGGGGATCATGTTCGCTATCGCAACGTTGCTAATGTATTTTTCGTTTCGGCATAGTAATTCCTTGCCTCATTTCTGGCTGTTCACTATTATCATGCTGCCTTCCACCTTCTTTTTTTTAATATGGTCCATAAGATCATTCAGGAACAGCATTCACATAAATTTTAAAAATACAATGATTATGCTCGTTTTGTCATCGCTTCTAAATAATATTTATTTTTTTATTTTACTTTTTAAATAATTTCTATGGCATACATTGTCGACATAGCAACAGCGGTACCGGAATTCTATATAGAAAAAGAAAGTATCGAAAGATTTTATTCTCAGGTATTCGGCGGCACGCATCCGCCTTCCTTTTTCCAGAAGCTCAGATTACTGAATGAAAAAACAAAAATAAAAAGTCGGTACAGTTGCATACCTGATTATAACGGCGGTAGATTTGAACTGTATGAAGGTGGAAATTATCGCCAACCTACAGAGAAAATAATGGAGGTATATAAACAAAAAATAATGCCGTTGGCTGCAAAAGCTATCAACGCTTTGTTGAAAAGAAATAAGGTCAAAACAAAAGATATAACACACCTGATAACTGTAAGTTGCACCGGCATGTTCGCTCCCGGTTTTGAATTTCTCGCAGCAGAACAATTTGACCTTCAGCATACCGAAAAATTGGCAATAAATTTTATGGGATGCTATGCCGCTTTAAAAGCTGTTAAACAGGCAAACTATATCGCCGAAGCCGATCCAAATGCATGTGTATTGATAATTTGCGCTGAACTTTGTTCATTGCACTTTTATCCTTCCGATATTGATGAGGATATTATATCTAATTTACTTTTTGCCGACGGAGCAGCTGCCACTTTGGTTTGTGGGAAAAATAACAAACATATAAAAGATAAAGTTGTATTGCAGATAGATGCAATAGGCTCTGCCTGCATACCCAATACTGCTGAACTGATGACGTGGAATATAACTTCATCGGCGTTCAGAATGTATTTAAGCAGGCATATAGTAAAAGCCATAAAAGAAAATATCAAACCTGTTTTATCAGATTTTACAAATGGCGGGCTAACCGATATTGATTATTGGGCCATTCACCCGGGTGGTGTAAAAATAGTGGAAGCGGTTAGAGATAAACTAGGTCTAACCGAAAACAACGTAGCTGATTCTATGCATGTTTTGAAAAATTATGGCAACATGTCGTCACCAACAATTTTGTTCATACTAAAAGAGATACTCAGTAAAATAATAATGAGTGGAGAAAATTCAGATAAAAAAATAGTTTCCTGCGCTTTCGGGCCGGGAATAACAATTGAAATGGTGGGACTTACTTCAGTAGACACGAGCATCCTTGCCGAACAAATAACCACAAAATATCATGCAATTGAAATCGAGGTCTGATAAAAAGGAATACTTAGACGGCAGTAAAATTGAAACAAAGGAGCTGTATAGAAACCTGGATGAATTGGATATCATCAATAAAAAATTAGGCGGATACAATGCTTCTAGAAAAGGGTTGGTGGAAATTTTAAAGACAAACAAACCGGTTCATACTATACTCGACATTGGTTTTGGCGGGGGAGATTCCATTAAACAACTTTCAAAACTTGCGGATAAAAAAAATAAAAAATTATTTTTTTACGGAGTAGATCTAAAACAGGATTGTGTTGCTTATGCCGAAAAAAACCTCTTTATGATTCCCAACATACAACTTATTTGCGGCGATTACAGAAATATTTCGGAGGAGCTTTTACAAAAAGTGGATGTAATACATTGTAGCCTATTCCTGCATCATCTTACCGATGAGGAAATAATTGACCTATTTAAGTTTGGCAAAAAAAATAAATGTATGATACTTGCAAACGACCTGCATCGAAACTGGTTTGCTTATTACAGTATTAAATTCCTTACGACATTATTTTCTAAATCTTATTTGGTTAAGAACGATGCTCCTCTTTCTGTAAAAAGAGGTTTTAGAAAACAAGAGCTTGTTTCACTTCTTTCAAGTGCGGGAATAACAAATTATTCGGTTAAATGGAGTTGGGCATTCAGGTACACAATAATTGCCAATACGTGAGTTGCGATGTAGCTATAATAGGCGGAGGAATATCGGGATTATCGTTGTCGGTAGATCTCAAAAAACGTGGGTACAATGTTGTAGTCATTGAAAAAGGAAATTATCCCCGGCACAAGGTTTGCGGCGAATATATTTCTATGGAATCTTATAATTATTTAAAAATGCTTTGTCCTGCCCTGAATAATCTCCACCTTCCACTTATTAAAAATTTCAAATTAAGTTCAACAGGCAAAAAAGAATTTAGCACAGAGTTAGGGCTTGGAGGTATTGGTATCAGCAGATATTTGTTAGAGGATTTGCTTTTTAAAGAAGCACAAAAGCTGGGCGTAATTTTTTCACTGAACAACAAAGCCAATGAAATTAATTACCATGAGGGTGATGAGATATATTCGATTAAAACGGGTAATGAAGTAATAAGCGCGCAACTGGTTTGTAATTCCTCCGGGAGAAAATCAAACCTTGAAACTGCGGGTAAAATAAAAAATTTGAAAGGAACAAATTATGTTGGTGTTAAATATCATGTTAAGCTAAACAGCCAACAAGATCAAATAGAAATTCATAATTTTCCCGGCGGTTACTGCGGTATTTCAAGTATTGAAGATGGAAAATCATGTCTCTGTTATATTGTTAATTCTAAAAAATTAAAGCAGGCGGGGAATTCAATTGAGCAGATGGAAAAAACTTTTTTGTTCGAAAATAAAAACCTTAAGCGCATATTTACAACCGCTGAATTTATTTTTAGAGAGCCCGTTACGATAAGTGGTATTAATTTCGAGATCAAAAAACCGGTTGATCAGCATTCGTTTTTTTTGGGAGACTCTGCCGGCAGTATAGCCCCCATTACCGGCAATGGGATGAGCCAAGGATTCAGGTCGGCTTTTGTGCTGGCAGAAAATATAGACAGGTATCTTTCTAAAGCAATTACAAAAAACTTGTTGAATACAAGCTATGATCAATTTTGGAATAAAGAATTTGCTACGCGCATAAAATTAAGCAGGCATCTACAGAAACTTTCGGAATACCCATTCCTAACGAGAATGACTATAGGACTATTTAATTCATTCCCTTCGTTGGCAAATAGAGTTATTGGTCAAACACACGGAAAACCATTTTAAGTGCAATCTTTTATTTTTTTATCTCGTATAAACATTCGAATCTAGTTTGTGGAGCATATTTAAAATCAACGTACAGAATATTAATATGATTCTCCAAATTTTTCTTCAATAAATTGCCAGCCATAGATCTTCTTCTGGGCAGTATGATTTTCGGGAGAATTTCGGCATTACTTTTCTACATTATCAGTTAGTTTTTTTGCTAAAATATATTCTATCACTGCAAATATTTAGAAAATAATAGGGTTCTTTTCTATTAAATAATTTTTTCACTTTTTACTGTTAAACGAAAATCTTTCCAAGTAAAAATTATTGGAAGCGCCTTTACAATTATAGAAAAAGCATTAATGATATATATCTGAGGATACACCCCAAAAACCAAACATAAGGCCGAATCAATGATCACCCAAACGCTGAATGCAACGATAATAGCATTTCTTGACCATCGTTGCTTCTCTTTAAAAGGATAATAGGCAATAAACGCTAATAAAATATAACAGCATGTTATTGTTCCGCCTAGAGGGCCATAAATAAAAGCACGAAAAGGTTCTACATCGGGCGGAAATTGAGCGCTGTGCCAAAAAATTGCAGCAAGCATTTTATTATAGGGAATGAATAATAAATTATTTCCATAGAGCGCAAAAATAATACCGTAAAAAGCAAAAAGCAAACTACTACAGAAAAGCCATCTTTGCCAGAATAAAAAATGATTATAATTATAATGTTTTTCCAAAGTGTTTTTGTAATGCAAAAAGTTTATTAAAAATTAATTCTTCGGCATTTCACTACAATAATAACGTGCTTTAAACGCTCTGTAATTTGAATTCGTTGAAAGGAGGTTTTAGGTAGCCATCAGTTGGCATTTTAAAGGGTAAAATAGTCTTGGCAATATAAGGGCAAATACACCTCTTTTAAAGCCCAATTCTGCAAAATTCGTTGTCCAAAATTTTGAATTTCAATAGCTGTAAATATTCAAATTATGCGAATATTTTTTAAAATCCGGCAAATGCTATTTGATAATACGGACTTGTGTTTCGATATTGAAAAAATAAAAAACAGGCACGATAGCAAGGACAAAAAGCATGGAAATCGTATTTAGATATTTGGATAAATTACTTTAGTAAAACCCGAAAGTGCGAAATAAAACTGGGGATAAATCGTCAGAATAATTTGTCACCTTTTTTCAAAAGTTCGTATCCTTCATCGATTAGTAAATACTTGCTTTTACTCGCAGCAACAGCTAATTCATCGCAACGGTTATTTTCTCTGTTTGAAGCATGACCTTTAACCCACATAAATTTAATGGCATGTTTAGGATGAATTTGTAAAAAACGTTTCCAAAGATCAGGGTTAGCTTTATCTTTAAAGTTCTTTTTTACCCAGCCGTGCACCCAGCCAAGATTAATTGAATCAATCACGTATTTAGAATCAGAATATACCACAACATCTGAATTATCTTTTTTTAAGGATTCAAGAGCTACTATGATTGCCAGTAACTCCATGCGGTTATTAGTTGTAAGTTTATACCCTTGAGCTAATTCCTTGCGCTGGTCCTTATATTTCATTACAATGCCATAGCCACCAGGGCCCGGATTTCCGCTACAGGCACCATCCGTATATATTTCAATCACTGAGCTATTCATCATTTTGGTAAATATAGTTTTTTTGAAATAAATTATAACAATTTTTACAAGTATGAGTATCTAAAATAGTTCAAAAAACAGTCGTCTGAATCCTCAATTTTTTATATATTTAAAATCTATATATACACGAAGTATGGCAAAGAAAACAAGCAAAAAAGATAAAAGCATTTTTACGCAAAATTCTTTAATATTTTTAAAAGATTATTTAAACAATCCTTCACCAACTGGCTTTGAAAGCGAAGGACAAAAAATGTGGTTGAATTATATCAAGCCATACATTGATGAATATTTTGTTGATACTTATGGAACCGTTGTTGGTGTTGTAAATCCTTCTGCACCCTACAAAGTAGTGATTGAAGCACATGCTGATGAGATCTCCTGGTTTGTGCATTACATTACCAAAGACGGATTTATATATTTAAAACGTAATGGCGGTAGTGATCATCAGATTGCACCATCTAAACGAGTTAATATTCATACAGATAAAGGAATTGTAAAAGGTATATTTGGCTGGCCGGCTATTCATGTGCGTGATGCTGCTAAAGAAGAAACACCAACTCTCAAAAATATTTTTTTAGATCTTGGATGTAAAAGTGATAAAGAAGTTGAAGAACTTGGCGTTCATGTTGGCTGTGTTGTTACTTACGATGATGAATTCATGGAATTAAATAACCGGTATTTTGTTGGCAGAGCGTTAGATAACCGAGTTGGTGGGTTTATGATCGCAGAAGTAGCTCGTATATTAAAAGAAAATAAAACTAAATTACCTTTTGGACTTTACATTGTAAACGCCGTTCAGGAAGAAGTAGGTTTGAACGGAGCAACCATGATCGCTCACCGTATTAAACCAAATGCAGCGATCATTACCGATGTTTGTCATGACACACAAACACCGATGATGAATAAAATTGCAAGTGGAGATCTGGCCTGTGGTAAAGGACCGGTATTATCTTATGGACCTGCTGTGCAAAACAATTTATTGAAAGTGATCATTGATGCTGCCAAAAAAGAAAAAATAGAATTTCAGCGCCAGGCAGCAAGTCGGAGTACCGGAACAGATACTGATGCTTTTGCATATAGTAATGATGGGGTAGCATCTGCATTAATTTCATTACCGTTAAGATACATGCACACAACTGTAGAGAGCGTTCATAAAGAAGATGTTGAGAACGTAATCAAGTTGATTATTGCTACACTAAAAAATATAAAAAACAATCACGATTTCAGGTATTTAAAATAATTTATATTTAAGAAGTAAGATTTAAGAAGTAAAATATACATCATAAATCAAATCGAAAATGGCAATCTTAGACTCTATATTAAAAGGCGCGGTAAAGTTAGGTAACAGAATTCCTAAACGAACGAACTATTACGTGCAGCAAACTAAAGTATTGAAAAAATTATTGACCAAAGCTGAGCATACGGCTTTTGGTGAGCATTTCCATTTCACAAAATTATTACAGCAAAAAAATCCGATTGATGGGTTTCAATCTACTGTTAAGATGTATGATTACAGTAGTATCTATAAAGAATGGTGGTACAGAGCAATCAAAGGAGAGCCTTATGTTTGCTGGCCTAACCACATTAAATATTTTGCTTTAAGTTCAGGCACATCTGAAGCGGCCAGTAAATATATTCCTGTAACTAAGGAAATGTTGAAGGCATTTAAAAGAGGAGGCGTTCGGCAACTTGTGGCGATGGGAAATTATGATTTTCCTAAAGAACATTTTTCTAAGGGTATGCTTATGATAGGCGGAAGTACTCTACTTGATTTTAATGGCAGTCATTATTCGGGTGACTTAAGTGGCATTACCGCAGCTAATATTCCTGTATGGTTTCAGCGTTTTTATAAACCCGGAAAAACCATCTCAAGATATAAAGACTGGGAAACAAAATTAGCAGAGATTGTAAAAAATGCCAAGAATTGGGATATTGGTGTGATGGTGGGCGTGCCCGCCTGGGTGCAAATTATTATGGAGCGGGTGATTGAACATTACCAGGTTGATACCATTCATGATATTTGGCCTAACTTAAGAGCTTATGTTCATGCAGGCGTATCGATAGAACCTTATAGAAAGAGCATTGCGAAACTGACAGCATTCCCATTGATCTTTTCAGACACTTATCTTGCATCTGAAGGATTGATTGCATACCAGGAGAGGCCTAATCCGCAGCAAGGAATGCGCATGTTACTGGATAATGGAATTTTTTATGAATTTATTCCCTTCAATGAAGTGAACTTTGATTCGGATGGAAATATGAAACCGGGTGCATCAGCGCTCACGATTAAAGATGTTGAGATAGGAAAAGATTATGCCTTATTACTTTCTTCCTGCGCAGGAGCGTGGCGTTACCTGATTGGAGATACAATTCGTTTTACGGATTTGGATCATGCGGAGATTGTTATAACAGGTAGAACCAAACATTATTTAAGTTTATGTGGCGAGCATTTATCGGTTGAGAACATGAGCAGAGCCATTAAACTCACCGCTGATGATTTAAAAATAGAAATTAATGAATTCGCTGTTGCGGGAGTTCCTCATGGGTCTCTTTTTGCTCATCAATGGTATGTTGGTTCCAACAAACACGCATCAGAAGAGGATATCAAGCAGCGCCTCGATTTTCATCTCAAAGAAATTAATGATGACTACAGAACAGAAAGAATAGCCGCACTAAAAGATGTTTATGTGAAAGTATTGCCAGATGATGCTTTTATTGACTTTATGGGAACAAAAGGAAAATTAGGATCTGCGCATAAATTTCCCAGGGTATTGAAAGGTAATTTGCTGGAAGAGTGGCAGACATTCATTGCTAATTATAAAAATACATTTTGATTTTAAGTTTAATATATCAGGCTATTGTTATCATTTTGCTTCTAACGTTTTCGTTTGGACCGGCTTTCTTTGCGCTGATTAATACGGGCATAAAATTTGGGTACAAAACAGGCGCTTTTTTAGCAATGGGTGTTGTGTTGAGCGATTTGTTCCTGTGTTTGTTGGTTTGTTTGCTGGTTCACTTTGGGATGTCTAATTTATTACATTCAGAAAAGACACAAACTTTTTTTGCGATTATAGGTGGGGTTATTCTGATTGTTTTTGGAGCTTTCTTTTTCAAAAAGCATTCCGTAAAAATGGATGAGACTATTGATATTGCAAACCAGTTGCCTAGTCCACGCCTTATGATTTTAAAAGGGTTTTTCTTAAACCTGTTTAATCCAACCGTTTGGCTATTGTGGTTAGCCAATGTTACTGCCATCAGTAAAACATTTGAATACTCTATTTTAAAAATGCTTTTCTTTTTCAGTCTGGTGCTGACAGCTGTTTTATTTGTTGAATTATTTAAAGTGAAACTGGCAGGTAAAATAAAACATTACCTCACTGACAGGATTATGACCACCGTGAATTATATTACAGGAACGGCGTTGATTATTTTTGGGGTCATATTAATTTACAATCATTATTTTCATTCCTAATGGCAGCTAATACGTTTGATGAATTAAGAAAAAAACTGGAAGAAAATATTACCTCTTTTCCATACATATACATGTTTAAATTTATTATCAAATCCGATAATAAAACAATGGCATTAGTTGAAGTTATATTTGATGAGGATGCAGACATTATTCAAAAACAATCTACGAAAGGAAACTATATCAGTATAACGGTAAAACAAGTAGTGTTAAGCGTTGACGAGATTATTTCAATTTATGAAAAAGCAGCAGCCATAGAGGGGGTGATGTCGTTATAATGTCAATTTTTCAATTACAAAATAAAAAGTTAACTGTCAAGGTAAATTCATTTGGTGCAGAATTGTGTTCTGTTGTTTCAAAAGAAACCAGTATCGAATATATTTGGCAGGCAGATACCGCAGTCTGGGCAAGGCACGCTCCTAATTTATTTCCTATTGTTGGAAAATTAAAAGATGGAGATTTTAGTTTCGAAGATAAATCTTTTGAATTACCACAACATGGTTTTGCAAGAGATAATGAGTTTGTTTGTGTTGACCAACAAGATGAATATTTATTATTTGAGCTAACTGCCACAGAGAAAACCCTTGAGAGCTTTCCTTTTCATTTTAGTTTGCAGATAGGATATAAATTAGTTGAAAATAAAATTGAAGTCAGCTATTCTGTATTCAACCCGGCTAATGAGCCTTTATATTTTTCAATAGGCGCACATCCCGCGTTTAATTGTCCTTTAGAAAAAAACGAAAAATTTAGTGACTACGAATTATTATTTCCCGGTATAGATGAATTAATCATTAATGTTTTAAATGACGGGTTGATCACAGATAAAACAAAAAAAATTGAATTAACTAATAACAGGTTGCCAGTTTCTAAACAATTATTTGATAACGATGCTTTGGTTTGCATGAACCATCAAATTGATGAAGTGAAACTTGTATCAGGTAAAACAAAACATGGCGTTTCTGTTTTGTCGAAGGGTTGGCCATATTATGGAATCTGGTCAAAAAAAGGAACAGATGAATTTGTGTGTCTTGAACCGTGGTATGGAATATCGGACAACGAAACAGCGAGTGGCATCTTTGAAGAAAAAACAGGAATTATAAAACTTGAACCAGAACAATATTTTAATTGTTCATTTGAGATCTTATTTTTTTAAATGAAAAAAGAAAGATTTCATAAAGCTATATTTTTATTTAAACTCCTGGCGATTTGTTTAATATTCTTCGGAATTCAACGTGTGCTTTTTTTACTGATGTTTTATTCGCATTTTTCTGAAGCCTCCTTCATTGAATTTATAAAAGCATTTTTAGTGGGGGCTTTAACTGATGGAGTAACATCCATTTATTTCCTCCTTCCAATGTGGTTAATTTTATTATTTTTTAATATTGAACAAAAACTAACCAAAAAAATGGCATTGGGATGGTTCGTCATAGGTTTTACACTCGCCTGTATTTTAAACTTATCTGATTTTGGTTATTATCCTGTTACAAAGAAACGAATGGGTGCAGAGCTGCTAGATATTTTACCTGAAATTCCTTCTTTACTTGCTTCTTATTTACAAGACTATTGGTATTTAGTGATTTTGTTATTTGGATTTTTAATTATTTCTTTTTTAGTTTTAAAAAAACAATTGAATAATTACAGGAATGGGGAACAAAAAATAAGTATAAAATTATTAAACATCCTGTTTGTTTTATTTGGCTTCTTTACTATTATGCGGGGAGGTTACGGAACAAGACCTTTTACACCTTTTGATATTCCGTCAATGGTTGATCCGAAGCTTCAATGGCTGGCAAGCAACACACCTTTTCAATTGTTGCACACCTTGGAAAATGAAAATATTAAAATCAAAACTTATTTTGATGAGACCCAAGCAGAAAAAATGATTGGTTTTGAAAAACACTTTAAGTCGAAAGAATTTAAAAAGAAGAATGTTCTTTTTATTATCCTGGAAAGCTTTTGTTCGGAAAGGATAGGGCTGTTGAACCCTTCCATTAAAAACTACACACCATTTATGGATTCTCTGTTATCCAATGCAAGAACGTACAAATATGGTGTGGCCAATGGCAGAATGACCATAGATGCCCTGCCATCGGTGTTATCCGGTATCCCTTGCTTCATGGAAAAAAATTACTGTTATTCTAATTATAATAACAATAATGTTCATGGGATTTCTGCTTTGTTGGAAAAAGAAGGATACAATACTGCCTTTTTTTATGGCGGATTAAAAACAACATTTGGGTTTGAGAATTTTATGAATATCAATTTCACTAAAAATTATTATGACCAAGAGGATTATGATAACCATTATGAAAATACCGGATGGGGTGTTGACGATCATTTGTTTTTACCTTTTGTAGCAGAAAAATTAAATAACATGCCACAACCATTTTGCGCGTCATTACTGACGTTGTCACTGCATCATCCTTTCCCTATTCCTGAGCCATATAAAACTTTATTGGATTCTATCAAAGATCCTGTAAAAAAAAGTATGAAATATACTGATCTATCCTTACAGATATTTTTTAATAAAATTAGAAATGAAGAATGGTATAAAAATTCTATTATTGCGATCTGTGCAGATCATACCTCGGGAGGATTTGGAAATTATGAGTGCAACCAGGTAAATGAATTTACAATTCCAATTTCATTTCTGGCAGTTGGTGATACGGCTTTCAATAAAATACAGGATCAATCTATCTCCCAGGTAGACATGTACCCTACCATACTGGATTATCTCGGATACGATCAATCATTTGTGGCTTTGGGCAATTCAGCTCTCTCCAAACAACATCCTTCCGTGCAGTACGGAGGAAATGGTATGTTTGTCATTTTTGATTTTCCTTATGCTTTGGAGTATGACAGTAATAATGAAAAAGTAACCAAGCTATTTGAATATAGCACACAAAGAAAAGCTACTTATTTATTACTTGATGATTACAATAAGGCTAAGATTGATCGCTTAACTAATTTGGTGAAAGCATACATTCAGGTTTTTAGTTACCGCGTAAATAAAAATCAATTTTGATAAATACAATTGTTATTCATAATTTTAACAGACTTAAAAATTAATTAATTACATGATACAACTTTTAAAAGCACGCTTGCAGGCATCTATTGATTTAAAGACTTCTTTGTTAACCAATGATACTATTTTAAATACGGTTCAATCTATTGTAAATGAAATTGTGACTTGTTATAAAAATGATGGAAAAGTGCTTTGGGCCGGAAATGGTGGTTCTGCAGCCGATTCGCAGCATTTATCCGCTGAATTGAGCGGCAGGTTTTATTATGACAGGCCTCCTTTATTTAGCGAAGCCTTGCATGTGAATACAAGTTATACAACGGCTGTGGCAAATGATTACAGTTATGATATTATTTACAGCCGTTTAACCCAGGCAATGGGGCGCAAAGGTGACGTACTGATAGGACTTTCGACTAGCGGAAATTCGGTAAATGTGATCAAAGCGTTAGAAGTAGCAAACTCTATTGGAATGATAACAGTTGCTTTTACAGGAGAAACAGGTGGCAAAATGAAAGACTGCGCTAAATACCTGGTCAATATTCCTTCAAAAGATACACCACGGATCCAGGAATGTCACATGATCCTTGGTCATACGATTTGTGAGTTAGTTGAAATAGCGTTATTTCCTAAACCTTAATTTTGCTGAAAGAAGCAATCATACTGGCAGGAGGATTCGGAACCCGTTTACAATCTGTTGTAAATGATGTGCCTAAACCAATGGCTCCGGTTAATAATGTACCATTCTTAAATTACATTTTTGATTATTTAAACGATTATGGAATTGAACATGTAGTATTATCTACCGGTTATTTATCCGAAAAAATTCATCACTATTTTAAGAGCGCATACAAAGACATTAAAATTTCTTATACCAAAGAAGAAGTTCCTTTGGGAACGGGCGGAGGCATCCGGCTCGCTATGGAAAAGTGCATGGAGAATGAAGTGTTGGTTTTGAATGGTGACTCATTTTTTGATGTGGATTTGCATTCCTACTACAAACAATATATTGTTAGCGGCGCAAATTGTTCACTGGCTTTAAGAAGCGTTGATAATGCAGCCCGTTACGGAACAATAGAGTTAGGCGAAAAGAATGTCATACTATCTTTTAAAGAAAAAGATAGTTTTGAAAAAGAGGGATTAATCAATGGTGGAGTTTATATCCTGAACAGGGAACTGTTTTTGAAAGACACGAAACCTGGTATTCCTTTCTCTATTGAAAAAGATTTTTATGAAGCGCGCATTAAAGAAATTCATATTTTCGGATTCGAATACTCGGGATATTTCATTGATATAGGAATTCCGGAAGATTATAAAAAAGCACAAACTGATTTTAAGAATTTTAAATATAAACCAAATTAATATAGACCCTGTAAAATTGAGCTTGTCATTTCGAGCGGAGTCGAGAACCGAAATATAATAAAAATGACATTAAAAGATTTACATATCGATAATACCTGGGCCTTGTTTTTAGACAGGGACGGTGTTATTAATAAAAAACGGGATAATGATTACGTGAAACATACCACGGAGTTTGAATTCATTGATGGAACGTTGAATGCTTTGAGAATGCTTAGCCCGTTATTTCAAACGATTGTTGTGGTAACGAATCAACAATGCATTGGCAAACAAATTATTTTTCCGGAGGATCTTGAATTGATTCACCAGAATATGTTGTATGAGATTACTTACCTGAAAGGAAGGATTGATAAAATATATTATTCTCCTTACCTCGCTTCTGAAAACCATCCAACACGTAAACCGGCAATCGGCATGGCCTTACAGGCAAAAATGGATTTTCCACAAATTGATTTTACCAAATCTATTATAGTGGGCGATAGCATGAGTGATATGGAGTTTGGAAGAAATGCAGGAATGAAAACAGTCTATATCAATGAGGAAGCAAAACAGGATGAACGCATTGATTTTAATTTTAAATCATTGATATATTTTGCTCATACATTAACCACAAAATTTTGAGTTCGTATCAATAATATAAAAGATAAAGAGATTGTTGAAAGTAAGTATCATAACCATCACCTATAATAGCGAATCAACTTTAATTGATACGATCGATTCGGTTTTAAACCAAACATATAGAGATATTGAATATATTATTGTAGATGGAGCTTCAACAGATGATACAATTTCTATTGTTCATTCGTATAAAGAAAAAATAACTAAATTTATTTCAGAAAAAGACAATGGCTTGTACGATGCTCTGAATAAAGGTATTGCAATGGCTTCTGGCGATGTGATTGGTATTTTACACAGTGATGATTTTTATACGAGCCATCATATTATCGAAAATGTGGTAAACACCTTTCAGGCAAATCATTCAGATGCTGTGTATGCCGATTTGTATTATGTAGATAAAGATGATACAAATAAAATTTTCCGTAAATGGAAATCAGGTCACTACAAACATGGCATGTTTTTAAACGGTTGGATGCCACCACACCCCACTTTTTTTGTGAAGAAGTCTTCCTACGAAAAATATGGCTGCTTTAACCTTGATTTAGTTTCTGCGGCAGATTATGAATTGATGCTGCGTTTTATCCATAAGCATCAAATTAAACTGGCTTACCTGCCGGAGTTTATCATTAAGATGCGGGTAGGAGGGAAAAGCAATGTATCATTAAAGAACAGGATCAGGGCAAATAAAGAGGATAAGAAAGCCTGGAAGATGAATGGATTAAATCCCTATTTTTATACCATGTATTTAAAACCATTAAGAAAGATCATTCAGTTATTTAAAAAATAAGATAAGTCTTGAAACTAAACTAACTCCCGCTCCGCTGCATTTGTAATGCTGCGGAATAACCAGTAAAACCTTTTAATGCGCTTCCAGCCAATTCACACCAACACCCATTCCTACTTCCACAGGAACATTTAATGGCAAGGCATGCTTCATGTGCTTTTCAATGATAGGCTTGATGAGATCCAGCTCCGACTTATACACATCAAACACCAGTTCATCATGCACCTGTAAGATCATGCGTGATTTAATATTCATGCTTTTTAATTCGTTATGAATATTCACCATCGCTACCTTGATCATATCAGCTGCTGATCCTTGGATCGGTGCATTGATGGCATTTCGTTCTGCATAAGATCTGACTGTAGCATTAGCAGAATTAATATCCTTCAACCAACGTCTGCGTCCCAATAAAGTTTGCACATAACCATTGGCTTTAGCAAACGCAATCTCATTATCCATATAGGTTTTTATAGAACCGTATTGCGCAAAATAATTATCAATTAGTTGTTTCGCTTCAGCTCTCGGGATATTTAAATTATCCGCCAAACCAAAAGCACCTTGTCCGTATATAATACCAAAGTTTACACTCTTGGCTTTGTAACGCATTTCCTTGGTCACTTCACTTTCTTCAATGCCATAAACTTTAGCGGCAGTAGCAGTATGAATATCCTTACCTGAATTAAAGGCTTCACACATATTCACGTCACCACTAATTGAAGCAACAATACGTAATTCGATCTGTGAATAATCCGCGCTCAACAACGTATATTCATCATTACGAGGTATAAATGCTTTACGAATCTGTTTTCCTCTTTCAGTACGGATAGGAATATTCTGCAAATTAGGATTATCGCTGCTCAAACGGCCGGTCACAGCAACCACCTGGTTAAAAGTTGTATGAATACGGTTTGTTTTTGGATTCACCAATAAAGGCAAAGTGTCCACATAAGTTGATTTTAATTTAACCAGCTCCCTGTAATCTAATATTTTAGCAATGATAGGATGCTTACCTTCCAGCTTGGATAAAATATCTTCACCGGTAGCATACTGCCCTGTCTTTGTTTTCTTTGGCTTCTCAATAATTTTTAAATAATCAAATAAAATTTCCCCCACTTGTTTAGGAGAAGAAATGTTGAATTTTGTCCCGGCTAATGCCTGAATCTCTGCATCTACTTTTGTAATATCTTCCTGCAACTGTGCAGAGAATTCATTCAAGGCAACCACATCAATATTGATGCCTTCACGCTCCATACCTGCGAGTGCTTCAATCAAAGGCAACTCCACTTCATGAAATAATTTCTCAGTGCCCGATTCTTTTAAGAGTGGTTCAAAGACTTGTCTTAATTTTAAAGTCACATCGGCATCCTCTGCCGCGTACTCTGTAATCACCTCAATAGGAACATCACGCATTCCCATCTGATCTTTTCCTTTCTTGCCAATTAATTCTTCAATGCTGATCGGGGAATAATTCAAATAGGTCTCGGCCAAAATATTCATGTTATGACGCATGTCGGGCATAAATAAAAAATGTGCTACCATTGTATCCCATAATTTATTTTTGATCTCAACACCATAATTTTTTAGAACCTGTAGATCGTATTTAATATTTTGTCCGATTAATGTTTTAGAAGTATCAACAAATAAAGGTTTAAACAAGTCTATCGTAGCCTGCGCTTCCGCCTGGTTGGCAGAAACTGGCACATAATAAGCTTCATTGACCTTCACTGCAAAGGACATCCCAACAACTTCTGCCGCAATCGTATCCAATGATGTAGTTTCAGAATCAAAACAATACTCTGAATTCGCATTTAATAGAGTAATCAGGTTCGTGATTTTTTCAGAACTATCACATAACATGTAGTTAGGGTTAATATCCTTAATCGTTTGAAAAGTTTTGGCATCTTCTGCCAGCACCAAGTCTAAATGTTCTTCACTAAACAGATCACCACCATTAAATAAATCCGCTTTAGGTTTAGGTTCTTCTTTTTTTCCAGCTTTCGGCGGACTATTAAATGAATCTTTACCGCCACCAATATCTTCACCCAACACTTTTTGAGCAATCGATCTGAATTCAAGTTCCGTAAACAACTCTTTCAAAACCTCCTTATTAATATCCTTTATCGCCAGTTCTTTTTCATTGAACTCAACCGGTACATCCAAAATAATAGTTGCCAACCATTTGGATTGAATAGCCTTGTCCTTATGCTCTTCAACTTTTTCCTTGAGCTTACCTTTTAGTTTATCCGTGTTAGCCAATAAATTTTCAATGGTTCCAAAATCTTTTACTAACTGAATGGCAGTCTTCTCTCCTACTCCCGGAATTCCGGGAATGTTATCTACCTTATCACCCATTAATCCCAAAATATCAATTAGCTGACCCACATGAGTAATCTCCCATTTTTTGCAGATTTCAGCAACGCCTAACACTTCGGCACCTGCACCAAAACGGGCAGGCTTATAGATAAACGTATTTTCATCCACGAGTTGTCCGTAATCTTTATCAGGTGTCATCATGTAAGTTGTGAATCCCTGTTGCTCAGCAACTTTCGCTAAAGTACCGATAGCATCATCCGCTTCGTAACCCGGCGTTTTAATCACTGGTATATTAAACCCTTCAATCAATTGCATGATATAGGGAATACAAGTTCGCAAGTCTTCAGGCATTTCTTCCCGTTGCGCTTTATATTCCACATATGCTGTATGCCGAACGGTTGCTTGAGGCGTATCAAATACCACCGCAATGTGAGTAGGCTTTTCTTTATTTAAAATTTCCAGTAACGTATTGGTAAAGCCAAAAATAGCGGATGTATTTAACCCTTTTGAGGTAACGCGTGGATTGGTGCTGAATGCGAAATACGCTCTATAAATTAAAGCATAAGCATCTAATAGAAATAATTTTTTGGGAGTATCTTTTGTTATCATGTTTGATATTTAATTGCTTGATGCAGTGCTATTGAATTCATTAAAGTAATTTTCCAGCACATCTGCTCTCAAAGCAATTTCTTTTTGATCATTAATTTTTTGCACGAGTGATTTATTGGATTTAAAAACATCCTTTAATTGTTTTTTAATTCCCTTCTCATCGATCACTTTAAACTGCCCATCACCTTTTTCTTCCATCACACAAAATTCTTCTACTTCATTCGCAATACCTTCATCCACTACTTCAAAGGTCGTTAGAAAAAGAGATGCTTTCCCTTTGCTTAATACTTTAAAATAACAGGATTTATTATCATGAAAAGCACTAATGAAATAATAATTATTATGACCATAGCCATTTATTTTGTCGGGGGTGTAAAGTCTTATTTTATTGGTTTTATCTCTAAAGCTGATTTTTTGAAACAATTCAACTTTCTTAGTTTTCGGCATTTTGATATGCCCTCTGATGGTGTCGCCTTTTAAAGTTACCACGTAGGCTTCTTCAAATACATCAGGAGTTTTTTTTACTTGTGAAAAAACGAAAATGGAATTAAAAATTAAAAAGATAAGAAAAAAGTGTGCTTTCATAAATGATATTCAAGTAATGATTAAGTATTAAAGAGGGAATGTGATTTCATAAATAGTTGGCCAGAATTTACCTGTCACTAAAACTTTATTGGAAATAGAATCGTAAGCAATCCCATTCATATCAGACGCATTCGGATTTTCCGTTTTGCTTCGATGAGACAGGTCACTAAGATCCATCTTTCCTACCACGTTACCTGTGTTAGGATCGATCTTTACAATCGTATTAGTTGTATATATATTTGCATAAATAAATCCTTTAATATATTCCAACTCATTTAAGTTGATTACTACGTATCCATTTTCTTTTACATCAATTATTTTAGACACATTTAAACTATCAGGATCCAAATACGTCAGATAGTTCGTGCCATCACTCATGATCAGGTCATTTCCGTCAGTTGTTAAACCCCAGCCTTCCTTATTCGTGTAATTAAACTTTCCTATATTCTTAAAAGTCTTAGCATCATATATAAAAGCCGTTTGATTTTTCCATGTTAACTGAAATACTTTTCCCTTCAAAATAACAATTCCTTCCCCGAAGTAAATATTCCTGTCTATTTCAGCTTTCACATCTATCTTTCCTGTTTTAAGATCTACGATTCCAAATAAAGATTTTGTCTGTGGTAAATTATCAGGCGCTCCTGTGCTTTCAAATAATTTTTGATCATGAAATAAAAATCCTTCCGTAAAAGAATTAATATCATGTGGATATGATTTTACAATAGAATAATTGATAAGAGGTATTTCAGATACCTCATTTTCCTCTATTGGATGAACAACCGGCTTTGGTTTATCTGGCCCGCATGAGCCAAAAAAAGAAACAATTGAAACAATAAACAGAAACGATTTGATTTTATGGTTCATTTTATAAATTTCTAAATTAAATACTCCAGCTAACGCCTTCCTTACTATCCTTAACCTGGATATTGGCTTGCGTTAATTTATTTCTTATATCATCAGAGGTTGCAAAATCTTTGTTTGTCTTGGCTTTATCCCGAAGCTCCAAAACCAATTGCATCACCCCTTCCAACGCCGCACTTGCCTTGCCGGTGGCTTCTTCTTCTTTTCTTAAACCCATAACATCAAAAATGAAATGCTGATAAATCTTTTGAAGCAAATCTATATCTGATTGCGTGAGACTTACTTTTTTATCATTAGCCGAATTGATCATTCTAATAGCGTCAAATAAATGAGCGATCAACACAGGTGTATTAAAATCATCATTCATGGCATCATAACAGGCTCTCTCCAAAGTCGAAACATTTTCAGAAGTTGTTGCAGAAGCTTTTAAAGTTTGAAGAACTTTATAACTCTCCATCAAACGTGTGTAAGCTTTTTCTGATGCCAACAATGCGTCATTACTAAAATCCAAAGTACTTCTGTAATGGGTTTGCATCATAAAAAACCTAACGGTCATCGGACTAAATCCTTTTGATAATAAATGATGTTCACCCGTAAACAATTCCATTGGCAAAAAGCTATTTCCTAATGACTTGCTCATTTTTTGTCCGTTCACCGTCAGCATATTCGTATGCAACCAGTAATTTGCCGGACTCTTTCCGCAGTAGGCAATATTTTGTGCTATTTCATTAGTATGATGAGTCGCTTGTAGATCCATACCACCACCGTGAATATCAAACTGCTCACCAAGGTATTTTGTGCTCATTGCTGAACATTCGATATGCCATCCCGGAAAACCTACACCCCACGGACTTGGCCATTTCATCAAATGTTCAGGTTTTGCTTTGATCCATAATGCAAAATCCAATCTTCCTTTTTTATCTTCCTGTCCGTCTAATTCGCGTGTATTTTCAAGTAATTCTTCAAGCTTACGGTTAGTAAGGGCTGTGTAATTGTTTGTCTTGGCAAATTTTTCCACATCAAAATAAACAGTGCCGTTATGTTCATAGGCTAAACCATTTTTTATGATCTGCTTTGTTATTTCCTGTTGCTCAATTATATGTCCGGTTGCTGTTGGTTCAATACTTGGTGGAAGATTATTTAATAATGCCATAATATCCCTAAATCCAACAGTATATTTTTGTACAATCTCCATCGGCTCCAACTGCATGAGTTTTGCTTTTTTGGCAAACTTATCATCTCCTTCATCACGATCGCCTTCTAAATGTCCGGCATCCGTTATATTCCTCACATAACGGACCTTATATCCTAAATGAACCAGATAACGATACATCAAATCAAATGACATGAACGTACGGCAATTACCTAAATGCACATCACTGTATACTGTGGGCCCACAAACATACATTCCTAAAAAAGGCGGGTTTATAGCTTTGAACTCTTCCTTTGTTCTACCAAGCGTATTGTAAATAAATAACTTTTCCATAAAAAATTTCAGAATATAAATTTAACAAAAAAAAAGACGGTTAGTACCGTCTTTTTTTTGAGTTTGTGAAACAATCAGATTAATTTTCAACAGGAGTATCTCCTACATATAATCCGTTTCTATATACCGAAACACGTTGTAAGATTCCGTTTTCGTCATAAATAAAGGCTTTGCCATCCATTAAACGATTCTCTTTAAAGACCCCGTCTTTAGTAATTTGTTTATTCTTATTGTATGTAATATGTTGACCATTTAATACCATTGGCCCTTTTGTAGTAATCCCATTTGGTTTTTCATCTGGTTTTAAAACAATTTTCGGAGCGTTTTCGAGTGGATCATCTTTTGTTTTTACAATTGGTTTTTTAGGCTCGAATTCCTTTATAGATGCTACATCAACAGCGCCATCATTATATGTTTTCTCAGCTTTCAAATCACCATTCTCGTGATATTCTTTAATAACTCCGGCTTCTTTTCCATTTGCAAAATTTCCTTCTATAGCTAACTGACCGTTTTCATGAAAATATTTTACTGCGCCTTCTCTTTTACCGCTTGGGTTAAAATTAAATTCATGTTGAGCCTGGCCGTTTTCGTAATATAATTTATAAGGTCCAGTCCAACGATTGTTTTTCCAATTTCCTTCTTCCGATATTTTACCGTTTTCATGATACATGATAGCGTATCCATCAGGGCGGCCATTTTGAAATGTTAATTGATTTTTCATATTACCATTACAGTAATATTCCAACCATTTACCAATTTTTCGGTTTTCTGTATACTTTCCTTCTTCAATTTTTTGATCAGGAGCAAAACAGGTACCAGGCTTATGTTTACCTTTTATAATCCATTTACCTTGTTTCTTTCCTAATATATCTATTAAGTTAATAGTATCCTTATTAGAACCTAGTTCGTATGACTGAGACTGACCGCGGCTTATTTGATAAACCAAAAAAATCAGTATTAAATATATTTTTTTCATAGGCAATATCTTTTACTAAATTATGTAATATTATTGTAGCTTTCTTATTAAATTAGACAAAACTGCTTAATTTAACGATGATTGTATAATTAGTTTAAACGCACACTTTTTATACGAATGCCGTAAAAAAATAGTTACACTTTTGAAAGCATTTTTTATGCCAAATTTGCCAACATATTATCCACCAAAGACGAAAGATTATATTTTGCCGACCAATTCCAGTCCTTTTTCGCCTCATCCTCTAAAATACTTTGTGGCCAGCTATCAGCGATTGCCTGACGGAAGTCAGAATTATAAGAAATAGTGAAATCCGGTATGTGTATTTTAATTTCTGCAGCGATTTGAGCCGGTGTAAAACTAATACCGGCCAGATTATAGCTTCCACGGATCTTTATCTGATCCGCCGGTGCATGCATGATTTCTATCGTTGCCCTTATAGCATCTTCCATATGCATCATTGGTAAAGCTGTATCTGCGCTTAAAAAGCACTCATAAGACTTATTTTTTAAGGCCTCATGAAAAATATGAACCGCATAATCCGTAGTTCCGCCGCCAGGTGCGGATTTCCAACCAATTAAGCCAGGATAACGCAAACTTCTCACGTCAACGCCAAATTTATGAAAATACCATTCGCACCAGCGTTCGCCCGCTTGCTTACTGATTCCATAAATTGTTGAAGGTTCCATGATTGTATACTGTGGCGTATCAATTTTTGGTGTTGTTGGACCAAAAACAGCAATCGAACTTGGCCAGTAAACTTTCGAAATATGTTTTTCTTTTGCGAGATCAAGCACGTTAAACAATCCCTCCATGTTCAATTTCCAGGCAAACATGGGATTTTGTTCCCCTGTGGCAGATAATAATGCAGCTAATAGGTAAACATGGGAAATACTATGTTTTTTAACAATGTTCAATAAAGCATCTTTATCCAACACGTCCAGTTTTTCAAAAGGATTAAGATCCAAAGCCGGAATTGGTTTTAGATCTGCCGCAACAACATTACTAGAACCATACAATAAACTTAATTCCTGTGCTAATTCAATTCCTATTTGGCCACCGGCACCTATAATTAAAATTTTATCTTCTTTATTGTACATGATAAAAGTCAGCAGGTTTTTTTAGTTTTTAACTACCTTTGCAAACGTAAGAATAATTGTTGAATTTTAGAATTGTTAATTGAGAGAGTTTACTCATCAACTTAAAAAAATTCGAATCAATAATTATTAATAGTATAACCTGCAATTATAACTATTATGAAAATGCCAGAATTAAGAAACAGAATCAATAAAGACGAACTGAAAATTCGTTTAGCTCAAGAAAGTATTGAGCGCATTACCTTATCTTTTTACAAGTATGTGAAAATCGATGACCCAAAAGAATTACGGGATCATTTATTTACTCAATTAACAGAACTCAATTGTTTCGGGCGTATTTATGTTGCAAATGAGGGCATTAATGCTCAAATGAATGTTCCAAAAAGCAACTGGGATAACTTTGTTAAACAATTATACTCTGATCCTCGTTTTACAAATGTTTCTTTAAAAATTGCTGTCGATGATGATGGAAAATCTTTCTATAAACTAGTCATAAAAGTGAAGGAAAAGGTGGTTGCAGATGGCATTAATGATCCTGATTTTGATGCATCCAATACAGGAACTTATTTAAGTGCGGAACGATTTAATAAAGCTATCGAAGATCCAAACACGATTGTGGTTGATATGAGAAATCATTACGAGAGCGAGGTTGGCCGGTTTGATAATGCATTTTGTCCCGATGCCGATACTTTCCGGGAAGAATTGCCTTTGGTAGTTGATCATTTAAAGGGGCAGGAAGATAAAAAAATCATTATGTATTGTACCGGTGGCATTCGGTGCGAGAAAGCAAGTGCCTATTTAAAACACAAAGGCTTTAAAGATGTTAATCACTTACAAGGCGGAATTATTCAATATGCCAAAGAAGTTAAGGAGCAAGGTTTAGAAAGTAAATTCAGAGGAGTAAATTTTGTATTTGATGAACGCATTGGCGAACGTATTACTGATGATGTTTTAAGCAGTTGCCACCAGTGCGGAGAGCCATGCGATAGCCACGTGAATTGTAAAAATGATGATTGTCACCTGTTATTTATACAATGTGAAAAATGTGCAACAAAAATGCAGGGTTGCTGTACTCCTCAATGCATGGAAATAGCAGAATTACCAATTGAAAAACAACGTGAACTGAGGAAAGGAAGAGTGAAAAATGGCCCCGAATGTTTATCGGTATATAAAAGCAGATTAAGACCAAATTTAGCTGAAATACTAAAAAATGATTTATCTTTAAATAAATTTTAATTAATAATCCTATGAAAAAAGTATTAAGCTTCTCATTTATAATTACGTTAATCGGACTTAATTTATCATGCAAAAAAAAGGAAGTTGATAAGTTAACAGAATTTGATATTAACTACACTAATAATATAACAATACCATCTTCCAGTATTACGGTAACGACTCCAACCACTACTGTTGAGTTTACAACACCAAATGTGCCAACTCAACAAGCAACTAAATTCAGTGAAGCAGGGACTTCTCAGAGTTTAATTAATGAAATAAAAATGACCCGCCTTAATCTTAGCGCAATCAGCACGAGTACCACCACTACCGCAAACCTGGATTATTTAAAATCGATTACTATTTTCATAAAAGCTTCAGGTGTTGGCGAGACCATGATTGCCAGCAAATCGGATATTCCTGTTGGCCTGACATCAGTTTTGATGGATATGCAGGATATGAATATAAAAGAATACATTTTTAAAGACAATATTCAATTCAGGGTTTTAGCTATTTTTGACGCTTCCTCTGCTTCGAATCAAACACTTAAAATGGATGAAACTGTTCGTGTGTCCGCCAAACTTTTAAAATAAATCAGTATGCCCATTTATCATCATGTAGGAAATATACCACAAAAGCGCCACACTATTTTTAAATCACCTCAGGGCAATTTTTATTACGAGCAGTTATTCGGCACTGAGGGTTTTAACGGCTTCTCATCGTTGTTATATCACACTCACCGGCCAACGCAGGTAAAAGAAATAATTAAGAGTTACGATGTTTCTCCCAAGGTGGCTATTGACAAAAATATTAAATCTTTATTATTAAAAGGCTTTGAAATAAAACCAACGGATGATTTTCTGGAAAGTCGGAAAACGGTATTATTTAACAGTGATTGTCATATTGGTTTAGCAGCACCGAAACTAAGTATGACCTCTTATTTTTATAAGAATGCCGATGCTGATGAAATGCTTTTCATCCATAAAGGAAAAGGAACGTTGAGAACCTTCATGGGTAACATTCCTTTCGAATATGGTGATTATCTAATTATTCCTCGCGGGATGATTTATCAAATGCAATTTGATACTACTGATAACCGGATTTTTTATGTAGAAACGCCTCATCCTTTATATACACCAAAACGATATAAAAATGCAAGCGGCCAGCATTTAGAACATTCACCTTTTTGTGAACGTGATTTTAAATTACCGACACAGCTGGAAACCTTTGATGAAAAAGGCGACTTCTTAATTAAAATAAAAAAAGAAGGAATGATGCACGAAGTCATTTATGCCACTCATCCTTTCGATGTGGTTGGTTGGGATGGATACAATTTCCCCTGGGCATTTTCTATTCATAATTTTGAACCGATTACAGGAAGAGTTCATCAGCCACCACCTGTGCATCAAACATTTGAAACACCTGCTTTTGTTGTGTGTTCATTTGTTCCACGTTTATATGATTATCATCCACAGGCAATTCCTGCACCTTATAATCACAGTAATATTGACAGTGATGAAGTTTTGTATTATGTAGATGGCGATTTTATGAGCCGCAATAATATTGAGCAAGGGCACATAACTTTACACCCAAAAGGCATTCCTCACGGACCTGCCCCGGGAGCGATGGAGCGAAGTATCGGACAAACGGTGACGCAGGAATTAGCAGTAATGGTAGATACTTTCCGTCCGTTAAAAGTAACGGAAGATGCCATGAGAATTGATGATGGAAAATATTACAAAAGCTGGGTAGATTAATTAGAATAAAATGGAATCTAAACTTTTAAAAAATAAATTGGAACTACGTTCGCTATATATGGCAATGTGGAGTTAAAGGTAAATACAGATTACCAATTCACCAATTTATAAATTATTAAAAATAAAAAAGATGGCAACTAAAGAAATAAAAAACGTAGAATACGGATTGGAAAAAATATTTGAAGGCGCTCAAGACTTCTTACCATTATTAGGAACAGATTATGTAGAGTTTTATGTAGGTAACGCAAAACAAGCGGCTCATTATTATAAAACTGCTTTTGGTTACCAATCTTATGCTTATGCAGGATTAGAAACAGGAATTAAAGACCGTACATCTTATGTATTGAAACAGGATAAGATTCGTTTGGTATTAACCACTGCTTTAAAAAGCGATTCACCAATTGGTGAACATGTAAAAAAACATGGTGACGGTGTGAAAGTTATTGCCCTTTGGGTAGAAGATGCTCGCAAATCATACGAAGAAACAATTAAGCGTGGTGCAAAATCTTTTATGGAACCCACTGTTGAAAAAGACGAGCATGGCGAAGTAGTGCGTGCCGGTATTTATACGTATGGTGAAACCATTCACATGTTTGTGGAACGTAAAAATTATAAAGGCGATTTTTTACCGGGATTTAAAGCCTGGAAAAGCGATTACAATCCTACACCGGTTGGTTTAAAATTTATTGATCACATGGTTGGAAATGTGGGATGGAACCAAATGAACGCGACCGTGAAATGGTATGAAGAAGTAATGGGCTTCGTAAACTTTTTAAGTTTTGATGACAAGCAAATTACGACTGAATACTCCGCTTTAATGAGTAAGGTAATGAGTAACGGTAATGGGCGTATAAAGTTCCCGATCAATGAACCGGCTAAAGGAAAAAAGAAATCTCAGATCGAAGAATACATTGATTTTTATGAAGGAGCCGGTGTGCAGCATTTAGCGTTAGCAACGGATGACATTATTAAAACAGTGACTGAATTAAAAGCCCGTGGTGTTGAATTTTTACCTCCGCCTCCGCAAGCTTACTATGATGAAATTCCAGCGAGACTTGGCACTCACATGAGCATCATGCACGAGGATATTTCAAAATTACAGGAGCTGTCTATTTTGGTAGACGCTGATGAAGACGGTTATCTATTGCAGATCTTCACCAAACCGGTGGAAGACCGGCCGACTTTATTTTACGAAATCATTCAACGAATGGGTGCCAAAGGTTTTGGAGCCGGTAATTTTAAAGCCTTATTTGAATCAATTGAAAGAGAACAGGCGAAAAGAGGAACGCTATAAAAATTAAATATTATACTGGATCAGCATCTACCTGCAAACGGTAGATGCTTTTTTTATTATTGAATTGCAAAGTATCAATTTCCTGCTTCAATAAATTACGCACCTGAGTGGGTGAATATTCACGGTTGATCTTTAATAAAATGCGTTTATGGTATTGATCTTTTATTTTTGCTACCAAAGGAAATTCAGGCCCCAGCATCATACCTCCAAATAAAGGTTTGAGTTGATTGGCCAACTGTTGGGCGATATCATTAACAACTACAATATCTTTTGAAACAATTGATAATTCAATAACTCGCGTGAAAGGAGGATAATGAAACTGCTCCCGCTCATTTATCTGTGATTGATAAAACTGTAAATAATTATCTGCCAATACATGATTGATCACCGCATGCTCAGGCTGATTCGTTTGAATATAAACGGTTCCTTTTTTATCCTTACGCCCTGCTCTACCACTTACCTGAATAATTAACTGATAAGCTTTTTCATAAGAACGAAAATCGGGAAAATTTAAAACACTGTCCACATTTAAAACACCAACCACACTTACATGATCAAAATCAAGGCCTTTGGTTACCATTTGTGTCCCAACCAAAATATCAATATTCCCTAATTCAAATTCATCAATCAATTGTTTATAGGCATATTTACTTCGAGTCGTATCCAAATCCATACGGGCAACCTTAGCCGTTGGAAATAAAATTTCTATTTCTTCTTCAATCTTCTCTGTACCAAAACCCTTATACTTTAAATTGTTATTACCACAGGCTCCACAACTACTTGGTGGCTGCATAGTGTAACCACAATAGTGACAGCTTAACTTATTGGTTTGCTTATGATAGATCAAAGCTACATCACAATGCGTACAATGCGGGATCCAATTACAACTGGCACATTCCGTATAAGGTGCAAAGCCTCTGCGGTTTTGAAATAATATAATTTGTTCTTTTTTTGCCAATGCCTGTGTAATGGCAGTAACCAACTGATGTGAAAATATTCCTTTGTTCTGGTGCTGTTGGTTTTCTTTTTTCAAGTCGCACACCACAGTATCAGGTAAGCTTGCATTTCCAAAACGCTGAGCAATTCTTACTAAACCAAATTTGTTATGTAAAGCATTATAATAGGTTTCAAAAGACGGAGTAGCCGTTCCTAATAATACTTTTGCTTTATGCAAGTTTGCTAAATACATGGCTGCATCCCTCGCATGGTAACGTGGCGCAGGGTCCTGTTGTTTATAAGAATTATCGTGCTCTTCATCAATGATAATTAATCCCAAGTTGTTGAAAGGCAAGAACAAAGCCGAACGTGTTCCCAGAACGATATTAAAATGCTTAGCATCTAGTTTTTGATCGCCTTCATGCAAAATAGAATTCCAGATTTCCACCCGCTCATTCTCACTAAACTTCGAATGATAAATCCCTACGGAGTTCCCAAAGACCCCGCGAATACGATTGATCAGCTGAGTTGTTAAAGCGATTTCAGGAACCAAGTATAACACTTGTTTGCCTTGCGCAATAGTTTTATTAATTAGCTCCGAATAAATTTCTGTTTTACCACTTCCGGTTACACCATGTAATAAAACCGCTTGCTTTGTTTCAAACTGCTCTTCAATTTCTTTGACAGCTTTTAGTTGGAATTCGTTCAGTGTTTTATTGGTTCTTTCCTTATTATCAAATAATAAACGACTGGTCTCTAATTCAGTTTCAATTAAAACTTCTTTTTTGACTAAGCCTTTTATAACAGCTGTATCAACTGTTTTTAAGAGTACCGACTTTTTAACCAATCCTAACTGTTTGGCAGTTTCGTCTGACTTCAATAAATGCAGCATCAACAACAATAATTCAGCCTGCTTGAATGCTTTTTTCTCCAGCGCATCTAAAACCTCCTTTAATTGTGTCTCGTTATTTAATAAGTTAGGATTAACGCCAATATAATCTACCAGCTTGGGTTTATACTTATCTTTTATTTCCTCATATATAACAATGGCACCTTTTTTAATTAACTTACTAATGAATACTTGAATAGTCTTTATAGAAAGCATCACACTTACATCTTCAAAACTCAAAGAAGCATTCACCTGCAAAGCTTCTAAAACCATATGTTCTTTATCTGTAAAGAAATCATAAGGCATTTCATCGAGCCCGAAATCAGGATTAAGAGTAATATGTGAAGTACTGCTCAGCTTTAATCCGCTTGGCAAAGCAGCGTTCATTACATCACCGGGATTGCAAACATAATAGTGCGAGATCCAATCCCACAATTGCAATTGAGCAGCAGTAACAATAGGTTCATCATCTAATATTGTATCAATATATTTAGCTATATAATCTTTTGGGGAATTTGTATGAATACTATAAACAACAGCAGTATAAAATTTTGATTTGCCAAACTGAACGATCACACGTTTGCCAACAGCAATCTGCTCATTGAGCTCTTTGGGAACACGGTATGTGAATTTATTGGCTACCGAAAGTGGTACAATCACATCTATAAATAAAGTATCGCTTTCCATTAACTGATTAATGCTGCCAAAAATACTCCTCCAATCATCGACATGATCTTCGCTAAATTATAACGGTGGTTTTCTCCTGTTTCAAACATTATAGCTGTTGAAATATGAAGAAAAATACCAATCACAACCGCAAATGATAATTTAAGGAAACCATCATAATTTTGAACCCCAATGGAGTTTAGAATGTAACTGATTAGACATCCTAATGGTGCCATCAACGCAAAGCCGGCCAATAGCAACAATGTTTTTATTTTTGATGATTGGTGTTCCAATAATAAAGTTACAAAAGCAATTGCTATAGGAATATTATGTATTGTAATACCAAACATTAATGATTGTTGTGTTGATAGAACAGTTTGGGAATGTGACTCTATAATACCACTTTGATAAATAGGTAAACCTTCCAATAAAGAATGTAAATACAAGCCCGCGATCATTCCTAATGGCAAATGTTTTTTGCATGAATCAGAATGTGAATGAACGTGCCCGTGCTCAATACCTGCACTAAAATATTCTAACATGATCTGGATAAAAAAACCGATCAAAATGAACATTCCTATTAACTTGTAATTACTACCCTCATAACACTCAGGCAGTAAATGGGTAACCGAAATAGCAAAAAGATATGCCGCACTGAATGCCAATAAAAATCGTAAATTTTTTCCTTTGATCTTTAACGATAAAAAAATAATTCCCGTTAATAAAACAGGCAGAGCAAGGTATAAAGTAAGTAATCCTAAATTCATTTCTTCTGAAATACTAAAATTAAACGTGGTGAGGTTTCTGCATCAAATTCCTGTAGTTGATAATTTCCAAACGTATGAAGAAGAGATAAATTACAATCTGATGCCAAACCTTCAAAATAATTCCTATCAAATAATTTGACGCGTTCTTGAAAATGAAAATCCTTACCTTTATCTGTAAAATCAATGGTTTTAATGACTGTATGGTTTTCTATTTTTTTTGAGATATTAAAAGTAATATCATCAATTTTTTTGGTGTCTTTTTCAGCCAAAATATTTTTTACATATTCTGCATTCAAATAATCAAACACAAATAATCCATTTGGTTTTAAACTTTTTTGAACCGAGTCAAACACATGCAGATCATCTTCTCTCTTTTCAAAATATCCAAAACTGGTAAATAAATTAAACACGACATCAAAATAATTTGTTCGGAATATGTGGCGCATATCATGCTCATAAAAACCAAGGCTATCATTAGCACTTTTATTAGCTTCAAGGATACTTTGAATAGAAAGATCAGTTCCTGTAACCCGGTAGCCTTTCTCATTTAAATATATACTGTGTCGTCCTTTGCCACAGCATAGATCCCAGCAAACAGCATTTGTTTTTAAATTCAGGAATTGAGTGATATTATCGATAAATAAAGTTGCTTCAGAATAATCGCGGTTCTTATACAGAATATGATAATATGGAGTATTAAACCATGAAGAAAACCATTCTTTTTGCATAGACTACAAAGGTATTAAAACAAAAACACCGAACTATAAAAGTCCGGTGTTTAATTATATAAATTAGTTATTATCTTGCGATGACACGAACGTATTGGAATGGTGCATATTTTTTCACATTTTTATAATCAGCCTCATAAACCGGGCCTCTTACCGATGAAATTTTCTTAAATACTATCTTACCTGCATCACCACCTTTAGCTGTTACCGCATCTTTAATTTTTTCTTCCATCTTATTTGCCCTTGAGACAGCTAACTCATGATTAGTAGCGAATGCATGGGTAGGGACCTGTGATGCACTCGACATGATCTTAACGGTAGGATTACATTCTTTTGTTTTACTAACGATGCCATCAATTAAAATCGACCAATCATTCGCATCATCAATATCATTGGCATCATATGCAAAACCATGTTTGTAATTTACAGGAGAGCCGCATGCTACATTTGGTTTGTAATTTGAATTATCCTTTGTGTGGTCTTTTGTATGGTTTGTTTTAACCACTACATCCGATATAAGATCAAGGTACAAAACCTGAGTCAGTGATTTACTTCCTTTGATTCCAATTGTATTAAAGGAGCCAATGACAGATTTTTTTTCGTTCAGCTCTGCAAAAATGGTGTAGGTCTTGTCGGCCGCAAGGACCGTTCCATCCCTTTTTCCACTTTCATCAACCTCAAAGTTAACATCTGTTCCGCCTTTCTCAGTTAAAGTAATCTTCGCGTTTGATACCGGTTGTTTATCTTTTGCATTATTTAAAACAACAGTGTTCAAAAGCAATTTTTTTCCCTTTGTTTTCACAGTTCCTAATAAAGACACTGGTTCTAAGTTAATTTCTTTTTTAATTTCCTGATAAGCAATATCGTTTGACACGAAAATATCTTCGCTATAAAATTCCTCTCCTTTTGCCTGGTAAGAAAAATTGTAATTTTTGTTTGGCGCCAGGATGGTTGCAAAGGTACCGTTCTCTTTAGGCCTGTATCTTCCAACAAGTTCACCTGTTTCTTTATTAGTTACAACGATCTCTAAATCATCCGGTAATTTTTCGCCATCGGCTGGTAAAATGTAGCCTTTAAATAAAGCCAATGGCTTTTCCTTAGCATCCGGAATAAACATCGTATAGATATCTTTCTCTCCTAAACCACCATCCTTTGCAGAAGAAAAATATCCTCTTTTTCCATCAGGAGAAGTGACAAAAAACACGTCATCATCAGGCGTATTAATTGGATAACCCAAATTTTGAGGCTCAGAAAACTTTTTATCTTCATCTATAATCGATGCGAATATATCAAAGCCACCCATTGATTTGTGTCCAACCGATGCGAATATTAATGTTATTCCATCAGGGTGAATAAATGGACCGTCTTCATCATATTTAGTATTAATAGTTTGTCCAGCATTTAAAGCCTTACTCCAGGCTCCGTTTGGTAGTCTTACACAGCGGTAAATATCTCTTCCACCATATCCACCCGGCCGATCAGAAACAAAATACAAGGTGTTGTTATCAGCACTAAGGCAAGCATGAGATTCCCAATACTTGGTATTGATATCTGAACCAAAATTTTGAAGAGAACTCCACTCTCTTCCATCCCAAGTGCTATAGTATACGTTGCCGTTACCTCCATCATCTCTGTAAACAATTAATGTTTGGCCATCAGGCGTTAAATTAATTGAAGCTTCATGTCCGTTGGTATTTACAAACTGGCCAAGAGATTTAGGAGAAGACCATACACCCAGTTCATTTTTATACGATACAACAATATCCTCAAAAAATTGCCCTTCCGGAGTTTTATCTCCACCTGTACTTGTATTTCTTCTAGTGGTATAAATCAAAGTTCCTTCATCAGCACTTAATACAGGGCTATAATCAGGATAGATACTGTTGATACTATCACCTAAATTCTGGATCTTTACGTTGATGGGGGTAGCCACTAACTCTTTAGCATATAAACTTTGCTGTTTGAAAAATGCCACATCTTCTTTAGTAGCTTTATCTTTCGCGTAATCCTTGTCAAAAAGATCATACTGGGCAATGGCCTCATCAAATTTATAATTAAAATGAAGCGCTTTTCCATAATAAAAGAAGGCTAAAGGAGGGGCTGATTTTTCAGATGCGTCATCATTTTTATAATTTTTTGAAACTTTTTTGACCGCTTTTTCCAAATAACTTTCGGCTAAGCCCTTATTCATTGAAGAGTTTAAATAACAGTACCCTATATTGAAATTTACATTGGCAGAGGAAGAATCCAGTTTATAAGCCTCTAAATAATTTTTTAGCGCCATGTCATAATTTTCTTCGCCAATTAAAAAATTTCCTTCTCTGAAATAATCAGAATATTTTCCGCTAGTTATCTGAGCCTTACCAAGGTTAGCGACTAATAACATGATCATTAATAAATAAAATTTCTTCATATGACGTTTTTTTACAAGAAACAAAAATAGCATAATTTAGCTAAAAACCACACTTCTACCCATAAAAAAATCCCGCTGTAGAGCGGGATTTTAACAATTTACTGATTAAGACGTTCGGGTAATATCCCAGTTCTCCATATAGTCAGCCACTTTTCTCAGAAAAGTTCCTCCTAAAGAACCATCAACCACGCGATGGTCGTATGACAAAGATAGGAACATAAAATGCCTGATGGCAATTACATCACCCTGAGGTGTTTCAATGACAGCAGGTTTCTTTTTAATGGTACCAACTGCAAGGATAGCAACCTGAGGCTGAAGAATAATAGGTGTTCCCATTACATTTCCAAAACCACCAACGTTGGTTAAGGTGAATGTTCCGCCTTGTATTTCATCCGGCGTTAATTTATTTGCTCTTGCCCTGTTAGCCAAATCATTTACATCCTTAGTGATTCCTACCAGATTTTTTTGATCAGCATTTTTAATAACAGGTACAATTAAATTACCGCTTGGTAAAGCTGCTGCCATTCCCACATTAATGTTTTTACGTTTAATGATTTTTGTTCCCGTTTGATCAACAGATACGTTAATCATTGGAAAATCTTTGATTGCTTTAGCCACGCACTCAATAAACAATGGAGTGAAAGTGATTTTCTCTCCTTCACGTTTTTCAAAATCTTTTTTAATCTTCTCTCTCCACTGAACCAAATTGGTCACATCCGCTTCCACAAAAGAAGTCACGTGCGGAGAAACATGCTTACTCATTACCATGTTATCAGCAATGATCTTACGCATGCGGTCCATTTCTATAATCTCATCACCGGCTCCAACAGATACAGCAGGGCGTTGAACCAATACCGTGTTATCAGGTACACCTAAAGTTGATTTATTTGCAGCAGGGGCCGACTTCTCTTCTGTTTTTGTGGATGCCTGTTGGGTAGAAGCTGTTTGTTTATTTCTGTTTGGTAAATAAGCTAAGATATCAGATTTCGTAACTCTTCCTTCTTGTCCGGATCCTTTAATAGAATCTAATTCGGCTAAAGAAATTCCTTCTTCTTTGGCAATACTTTTAACCAACGGTGAATAGAATTTATCAGAACCTGAAAAATCAACATTTTCAGTTTGAGTAACAGCAACCGAGGTGGCAGATGTTGTAGTTGTAGTTTGAGCAGGTGCAACTGTTTTAGGAGTTTCATCCACTGAAGCATTTGCATCAGAAGAGATGATTGCAATCACTGCACCGACCTGTACGACATCATTTTCATTAAATAATTTTTTGATTAATTTCCCTTCAAATGGCGAAGGGATTTCAGAATCAACCTTATCGGTTGCTATTTCCAGAACAGTTTCATCAATCTTAATTGAATCACCTTCGTTTTTAGTCCATTTAATAATGGTTGCTTCTGCAACACTTTCACCCATTTTGGGCATTGTTAATTCAAATTGAGCCATTGTCTTAAAATAATGTAGAACGCAAAAATAACGTAATATAGCTAGTACACAAATTTATTAGACAAGAATTTCATCCTTGCTCAAATTATAGCTTTTTATCCTTTTAACTAGCCACCACTTCAATAAATCCAACAGAATCAGATTTTTTAATGCTCAGTGATTTTGAGTAATTAAGGATATTCTGAATAAGTGAATCAGAAGGCTCAGGTGCGTCAACAAGAGTAGGAACTTGTTGCTTGTTTTTAGTGATTTTTAATAATGTAGAAACAAGAGTAGAAGTTTGTTGCATAGGCGGTTTTAGAGGTTTATAATCTAATTAACGTCATGAATTTTAATTTATTGTGCCAACGCATGAAATTTTAAAATTTTAATAAATTTAAAACATTTTCATCGTTAAAATAAACTTTGAGGATTTGTTTTCACAAGTGTTTTTTAACTAATTTCGTTTAAAATTCCTCCTATTTATGTCAATAAAATCAATTTTAGCTGTGTTTATTATCACAGCATTAACCATTTGCGGATTGACCTATTATTCTTCCACATCTGCCAAAAATGATTCAGGCTATATTAATCCTGCTTTCAAGGAATATATTTCCGCTTATACTGCAGGATTTGTTTCTGTTGAAAGCAAAATAATGATTGTTTTACAGGAAGAAACAACTGCAGAAATTGAAACCGGAAAAGAAATGGATAATGATCTGTTTACATTTTCTCCCGGCATCGAAGGAAAGCTGGTTTGGCTGGATAAAAAAACAATTGAATTCAAACCGGATCAAAAATTAAACGGTAATCAGGTTTACAAAGCCTCTTTTAAACTAGGGAATGTATTATCCGTTCCGGACGAACTGAAAGATTTTGAATTTGAGTTCTCCACTCTGAAACAGGCAATGGAAATTACTGTAGATGAATATAAAACTGATGAAAAAAATAACCTACAAATAGAAGGAACATTAACAACTGCTGATTTCGCTGATAACGTATCGGTTGAAAAAACCACTCAGGCTTCTCAGGGTGGTGTTTCTTTAGTAATTAACTGGTCTCACGAAAATTCAAACACCCATCATTTTATCATCAATAATGTGCAAAAAGGAAAAGGGAATCTGCTTATTTCCTATAACGGAGAAACCATTGGAGCAGATGAAAAAAATACAAAAGAAATTGCGATTCCTAACACCAATGAATTTTCTTTATTGAATATTTTAATTGAAAACGACCCCGATCAATTTATTATACTTCAATTCTCTGATAAAATAAATCCTAATCAAAACTTAGAAGGATTAATTTCAATAATTAATCCCGGTAAAACCATCAATGGAAATGATAATGAATATTCAGAAGAAAGTGAATTAAATGAAAAACCGCTTGCCCGTGAAACAAAACTGACTTATTTAATTGAAAACAACTCCATAAAAATTTATACAGGAGAAAGGTATACAGAAACAAAAGAACTTTTAATCAGCAGCGGGATAAAAAATAGTGCAGGAAAACATTTGAAGGAAACAGTAACCCGTTCAGTTTTCTTTGAGGACTTAAAACCAGCTGTGCGTTTGGTTGGTAAAGGAGTAATTCTTCCAAACTCAAACGGATTAATTTTTCCTTTCGAGGCCGTTAATCTGAATGCAGTTGATATCAGAATCACCCGTGTTTATGAAAATAATATGCTTCAGTTTTTACAAGTAAATAATCTGGAAGGAAATCAGGAATTACGCCGTGTTGGGAAATTAATGGTAAAAAAGAAAATTGCATTACAAAATACTGGAAATCCAACTCGTAACAAATGGAATAAATATTCCATCGATCTGTCATCGTTAATAAAAGCGGAACCTGGTGCATTGTATAATATCCGGATAGGCTTTAACCGTAATTATTCAACATACAATTGCCAGGGAGATACTTCATCTTCTGACACAGAAGGAGAAACCACACCCGATGATGAAAATAATGAAGATGAAAAAGACTGGGATTATTACAATTCTTACGATGATTATTACAACGATTACTATTATTATAATTACTCAGAAAGAAATAATCCTTGTTCCAGGGCTTTTTATAATAACAAGTCAGTTAACCGTAATATTTTAGCCACCAATATAGGCCTGATCGCTAAACGTGGTAATAACGGTCAGATCAATATATTTGCTTCTGATTTGATCTCAACAAAACCTTTGAGCAATGTTACGATTGAGGCGTTTGATTACCAGCAACAAAAACTAAAACAGGTTATTACTAACGGAGAAGGGATTGCCGTTTTAGAAACCAAACAAAAACCTTTTGTATTAATTGCAAAACGAGGGCAGGAACGCGCTTATTTAAAACTGGATGATGGAAATACACTTTCATTAAGTTCTTTTGAAGTTGATGGAGATGTGGTTCAAAAAGGCATCAAAGGTTTTATATACGGAGAACGTGGTGTATGGCGCCCGGGCGATAGTTTATTCCTATCGTTTATTTTAGAAAATAAAACCAAAGAGTTTCCTGAAAATTATCCGGCATCATTGGAATTAGTAAATCCACAAGGACAAGTTGTTCAAAAATTAACACGCACCAAACACGTGGATGGTTTTTATAATTTCACCACAAAAACCGAAAGCAATGCTCCAACCGGTGTTTACATAGCAAAGGTAAAAGTAGGAGGCGTGATATTCACTAAAAATATCCGGATTGAAACCATCATGCCAAATCGCTTGAAAATTAATCTTGACTATAAGAAAGACAAAATTTACAGTTCCGATTTAACACTCAATAGTGACCTGTTCATTAATTGGTTACACGGTGCGCCTGGAAGAAATCTCGAAACAAAAATTGATGTGTCACTTTCGCAAATTGCAACAGAATTTAAAGGGTATAAAGGATTTACCTTTGATAATCCTGCGCAGAATTTCTATTCCGAAACACAAACTATTTTTAGCGGAAGAACGGATGAGAACGGAAAAACGATTGTAAATGCTCAATTAAGCAACACAAAAGATGCTCCCGGTTTTCTTGCTGCTAATTTCACCATCAGGGCTTTTGAAGAAGGTGGTTCTTTTAGTACAGACAGATTTACCATTCCTGTTTCGCCATTTACCAATTATGTAGGATTAAAAGTTCCAGAGACAAAAAATAATGCTCAGTATTTAGAAACTGATATGGATCATAATATTCAAATCGCTAGTGTGGATGAATTTGGAAAAGCCACTTCCCGATCCAACATCGAAGTAAAAGTTTATAAATTAGATTGGCGCTGGTGGTGGGACAATTATAATCAGGATCTTTCTTCTTATATCGGTAGCAATTATCATGAACCAATTTATACTGAATCTATTTCTTCATCCAACGGAAAAGCCAATTTTAAATTACGCGTCAATCAACCTTCCTGGGGAAGATATTTGATATATGTAAAAGATGTGGAAAGTGGCCATGTCTGCGGCAAAATTGTATTTATAGATTGGCCAAGCTGGGCAGGAAAATCTCCTAAAGGAAATGAAGGCAGTAATATATTGACCGTTAACACCGATAAAGAAGAATATAAAGTTGGAGAAAAAGCTAAAATATTAATTCCTAGTCCGCAAGGTGGGAAAGTGCTCATCAATATTGAGAATGGAAGTCGTACTTTATTAAGTAAATGGATTGATACTAAACAAGGAATTACTGAATATGAATTTTCTGTGACTAAAGAAATGACTCCCAATATTTATGTGTTTGTTCATTTAATTCAGCCTCATACGCAAACGGTAAATGATTTGCCAATACGTTTATACGGTGTTGCTTCTTTAATGATCAAAGATGAAAACACTATTTTAAAACCAAAAATAAAAACGGATGCAGTTTGGAAACCTGAAAGCCAAGCTATGGTAAAAGTGAGCGAAGAAAATGGAAAAGAAATGGCATACACTTTGGCAATTGTTGATGAAGGTTTATTAGATATTACTCGGTTTAAAACTCCTGATCCGTGGAAAGCCTTTTATGCCAAGGAAGCATTAGGTGTAAAAACATGGGACGTTTATGATAATGTAATTGGTGCATTTGGAAACACCATGAGTCGCATGTTATCCATTGGTGGTGATGATGCCATCAATAATAAACCGGAGAACAGTGCCTTGCGTTTTAAACCGATGGTGCGTTTCGTTGGTCCTTTTCATTTAAAGAAAGGCGAAACAGCCACTCATAAAATTGATATACAGCAATACGTTGGCTCAGTTAGAATTATGGTTGTAGCTGGTTATCAGGGAGCTTATGGGAACGCAGAAAAAGCAGTGCCGGTTCGTAAACCATTGATGATCCTTTCAACACTACCTAGAGTTTTAGGGCCGGAAGAAGAAGTGGATCTCCCGGTAACCATTTTTGCTATGGAGAAAAAAGTGAAGAATGCCAGCGTGACCATCACCACAGATAAATTCGCCGAAGTGATCGGGGACAATACACTAAACGTTAGCTTCAATGCAATTGGAGACAAAGTGATTAATTTTAAATTAAAGATTAAAGATGCTTTAGGAGTTTCAAAAATTAAAATAATAGCTAAAGGGGCGGGAGAAACTGCCTCTGAAACCATTGAAATAGCTATACGTGCCAACAATCCCTCAGTAACGGATGCTGATGAATATGTTTTGACGTCTTCTAAAAATTTATCAGTTAATTATTCTCCCATTGGAATCAGTGGAACCAATAAAGCCTTTATTGAATTATCGACCTTGCCTTGTATAAATCTGTCACAGCGCTTGGAATATTTAGTTCAGTATCCTCATGGATGTGTAGAGCAAACAACCTCATCGGTATTTGCAGGATTGTATCTGAATGATATTTCCGAATTAAGTACCAATCAAAAAACATTTATTGATAATGCCACTAAAGCCGCAATTAATCGATTAAAAGGATTTCAAACTTCCAGTGGCGGCTTATCTTATTGGCCGGGATTAAATACAGCGGATGATTGGGGAACCAATTATGCCGGACATTTTTTAATTGAAGCGAAAACAAAAGGATACAGTTTACCCTATGGCTTGTTAGATAATTGGAAAAAATACCAAAAACAAAAAGCACAAAACTATACCGGCAATAAAAATACTGCTTACTATGGCGAAGACCTAACACAGGCTTACCGTTTGTATACCTTAGCATTAGCAGGCTCTCCGGAAATGGGAGCCATGAACCGTCTGAAAGAAAAAACAAGTTTATCAAACGAAGTAAAATGGCGTTTAGCAGCTGCTTATGCATTAGTTGGACAAATTGAAGTCGCTAAAAAAATGATCTATAATGTTTCCTCCACACCTAAAACTTACCAGGATTATTATTATACCTATGGGAGTTTAGAACGCGATGATGCGATGATATTAGAAACCATGACTTTGTTAAAAGACAATAGCAATGCTTTCTTAAAAGTAAAAGCACTGGCCGCCAAATTAGGTAATAGCGAATATTGGTTCAGTACACAATCCACAGCTTACTGTTTAATGGCAATCAGCAAGTATGCAAAAATAAACGGAACTAATACAGCTGTGAGTGCAGAAATAAAGATTGGCAATGAAGTGGCAACGGTTACTGATTTCAATAAAACAAAGATCAAAATAGTTGAACTGAAAAACGCGAATGCCACTACTACAATAAAAGTAACGGTGAAAGGTAATGGCAATTTATTCGCTCGTATCATCAAACAGGGGATTCCGAAAGCAGGAAATGAAACCGATAAATTCAGTAACCTTGAATTATCAGTTACCTACAAAACATTGAATGGAAATCCTATCGATGTTTCTAACCTGGAACAGGGCACTGATTTTATGGCAGAAGTCACCATTAAAAATCCGGGAGTAAGAGGCATGTATAAGAATTTAGCGCTTTCACAAATTTTTGCAAGCGGTTGGGAAATTCGTAATCAGCGTTTGGACAATATTATATATGCAAAAGGGGATGTGCCAACTTACCAGGATATCAGGGATGATAGAGTTTATTCTTATTTTGATTTAGGAGCTGGTTTAACGAAAACATTTAAAATATTACTCAACGCTTCCTATAACGGTATGTATTATTTACCGGGAGTGAGTTGCGACGCAATGTATGACAATAGTGTAACAGCGCACATTTCAGGCAAATGGGTCAAAGTAAAAAAACAGGGAGAGATCCAATAAACAACTGTCATGCTGAACTCGATTCAGCATCTCACGAGACCCTGAATCAAGTTCAGGGTGACAAAAAGAACTTGATTATATTTGTAAAATGAAATTAGATATATTAGCTATAGGTGTTCACCCCGATGATGTAGAATTATCTGCATCAGGAACTATTTTAAAACACATCGCCTTAGGAAAAACAGTTGGAATACTAGACTTAACTCGTGGCGAATTAGGAACACGTGGAAATGCAGAATTAAGAACAGAAGAAGCAAATAGATCAGCAAAAATATTGGGTCTTTCTTTAAGGGAACAACTCCATATGGCAGATGGTTTTTTTGAAAATAATGAAGCACATCAAAAACAAATCATTCAAATCATTCGCAAATACCAACCAGAAATTGTATTGTGTACTGCTATTAGCGACAGACACCCTGATCACGGACGCGCGGCCAAATTAGCAGCTGATGCCTGCTTTTATAGCGGTTTAGTGAAAGTTGAAACCAAAGATGAAGGCAAAGTTCAATCTGTTTGGCGGCCAAAAGCAGTTTATCATTATATCCAGGATCAATTTATAAAACCTGATTTTGTGATTGATATTACGGCACACATGGATAAAAAAATGGAATCTATCATGGCTTTTTCTTCCCAGTTTTTTGATCCAAATTCTAGAGAACCCGAAACACCAATCTCTTCTAAAAATTTTATGGAGAATGTAAAGGCCAAAGCCGCATTATTTGGCAGAGCCATTAACTGTGATTATGCAGAAGGGTTTACCGTTAACCGATATATTGGTGTGGAGAATTTATTTGATTTGAGATAGAACAAACTCACTAGTCATCTTAAAGCATTACTTGATTTCTACTTAAGCAATGTAACATGTCCTGTGTGGGTTTTTATTGCGCCACTTTCTCTACCATTAAGGAATTTATAAGATATTTGATACACATAAACACCAATCTGGCAATAAGTATCTTTATACTTTCCGTTCCAGCCAGTTATAGGATCTTTAGTACATAGAATTTTTTCTCCCCAACGGTCAAAAATAAACATTTCAAACTCCAAAAAATTTACGCCTTTTATTGTAAACACATCATTTAATCCATCTTCACCGATTGGCGTAAAAGCATTGGGAATATAAACCGTAGGAGGTTCATTAATTGCAATTTGCTTAATCATAATGTCTGTGCAATTGTGTATTGTAGAAACAATTAATGTTACATTATAAAAATTAGCCTCAAAGTAGGTATGCGTTGGATCTGTTTCTGAAGAAGTAGCTCCATCTCCAAACATCCATGACGAACTATTATAATTTCCAACGGTGGTATTAGTAAATTTAATTTCTGAATTTAAAATATCAATATCATTATTTGGTATAAAAGTAAAATCTGCTCTAGGTCTTTCATAAACAGTTATAAAATTATTTTTTGTTATAGTATTTACGCAACTACTATCAGATATTGCCTTTAAAGAAATTGAATAAGAGCCTGCATTATTAAAAGTAACTTGAGGTGATGCATCCGTTGAATTATAACCTTGGTAAAATGTCCATAAATAAGAACTAATAACCGGTGAATTACCCGATTGATTGATAAATTGAACTTCTAATGGTTGACAACCTTCTTTTACGTCAGCATCAAAATTTATATCAGGAAGTTGGTTCACGTTTATAAACACGGTATCTGTTACTACACAATTATTTTTATCGGTTAATGTAGCGGTATAATTTGTGCTTGAAGTTGGCGTACTACTGATAACAGATGTTGCATTATTTAGATTTGAACTACTTGCGCCTGTGCTCCAATTTAATGTATAAGGTTTAATACCACCATTATAGCTAGATGTTAGATTTACTGCTTGATTTCTGCATATGGAGTAATCATTAGATGTTAAATTTTGAGTTAATAAAGCTGGTTCAAAAACAGTAATAGCATTTAAAGTATCGGCACAACCCATTACATCCGTGGCAATAATAGTATATGAACCGGCAATTAAATCCGTTTTTATAGTATCAGTAGTAGCAGCAGAGTTCCAATAATAAGAATTTGAATCGTAACCAGCGGTTGCAGAAAATTGAATAACACCGTTATTTTGTCCAAAACATTTTACACTATCAACATTCAACAAACTTAAAGTTAATTGCTTGTATTCACCTAACGTAAATACACCATAATCTGAGTTAGAAGAAATAATTTGCTCATTTGTGGCAGCATTGTTGGTGCTATTAATAGTTGACCAGCCTGAGCTTGCATAATGCCACGTATATAGATTAGGTTCAGTTATTTGATTTGTACTACCACCAAAAGTATTCCATTCATCATCCACATAAGTCATTTTTTTTAATACTGTTGGCGTTGTAGAATAATTGTTTGAATTTATAACCCAATAACGATCCAGCATTTTAATAGCATGATCGGTATTACAATTATTTAATAGATTATTAACTCCAGAAGGTAGTGGACGATTATTTATAACTGCATTTGTAACTGTAGGATAGGTTGATGCACTAATACTTCCGACACCGCTTTGTGAACCGGCTGATGCTATTGTGTAAAAGAACGGAATGTAATTTGCCGTAATAGTTCCAAATGGAAATTCATAATTACCTGTGTTATTTCCTAAATTCCATTGAACGGTACCATATCCTGGAGCAGCTGGAGTTTCACTTAAAATGTAGCCACTTGTTCTAACAACAGCAGATGATAATGGGTTTGTAACAAATAATGTATTACTATTTAGATCTAAAGTACGTGCAGTTAAATTTAATACACCAGTAGTTCCTCCAACAAATGTATTAATATTTAAACGTTTTGTATTTGTACCTAATAATGTTAAATCATTAAATGTGGTTGGTTGTGTTCCTTTAATCAATTGTAATGCACCATTTAATTCAACTAAACCTGATGTTGATACGAGTGCTGAAGATGTTGAATTATTTGTCCAATCTCCAGATAAGGTAACTGTTCCCGCATTATTTATGAGACCAACATTTACTCCATTATCAGTATTAATAACTTCGCCTTGTACATATACCAAACCGCCCAATTGAACGGTTACAGCACTTCCATTATTATAAAATTCATTTTGAGATTTTATAATACCTGAATTTACAAGTCCTATCAACAAATAAAAATAACCTATATGTTTGATTAAAAACGGCATTTCTATTTGTTTTCAAGTTTTGATATACGGTTTAATAAATCCGTATACTTATCATTTAATTGTT
>JACMNO010000055.1 GCA_014378485.1 Bacteroidia bacterium | reverse complement strand
TACTTATTTAACTAATTATCAACCGGTAAAAGGTGTAAGAGTAAATGGCGCTATGACGGAACTTGCCCCTAATAAAATAGTTTTAACACCTAATGCAATTATAACGATGGTTGTAGCAAAAGGAAAGGTTGCGATTAGTATAGACGGGTTAGAATAGGCAATTTTTTTAATACCTATAAGGTTTCAAAAACCTTATAGGTATAGGATGGGTTAAAGACTTGCGAAGCAAACTCTTAACCCATTTTTTTTGAGTCAATTTGAACTCCGCAATAATTCTGTAATATTGTGTTACATCTAACTTATTATATATATGGAGACGAATGTGCAGTTGGAAATGGCGTTTGATTTTGTGCAGTACACAAATAAAAACATTTTTTTAACTGGAAAAGCCGGTACTGGGAAAACAACTTTCCTTCATAATTTAAAAAAATCGACGCCTAAACGAATGGCAATTGTTGCACCAACAGGTGTTGCAGCCATCAATGCAGGCGGCGTTACTATACATTCATTTTTCCAGATGCCTTTTACTCCGTTTGTGCCTAAAGGCGTAGGGCTGCATTCTGGAAATGAGCCACACAGAAAATTTCATAAAGAAAAAATTAACCTCATTAGGAGTTTAGATCTTTTAGTTATTGATGAAATAAGTATGGTCAGGGCAGATACTTTAGATGGCATTGATGATGTATTAAGGCGCTACAAAGACCATTCGTTACCCTTTGGAGGTGTGCAATTATTAATGATTGGCGATTTGCATCAATTATCACCCGTAGTGAAAGATGATGATTGGAAAATATTAAAAGATTTTTATTCGAACATCTTCTTTTTTAATAGTAAAGCACTTCAGCAAACACAACCAATAAGTATTGAACTGAAGCACATTTATCGACAAAGCGATTCCCGTTTCATTGATTTGCTAAATAGTGTACGGGAAAACAAAATTACAGAAGCTGTTCTAAACCAGCTTAACCAACGTCATATTCCAAATTTCAAGCCGGCTGATGATGAAGGTTATATTACGTTAACAACACACAATAACGCAGCCCAACGAATTAACGATGTTCGGCTAAGTGAAATTAACAGGCCTGTTTACAAATTTAAAGCAGTTGTTAAAGATGACTTTCCGGAGTTTTCCTATCCTGTGATCGCCGAGCTGGAGTTAAAAATTGGCTCGCAAGTGATGTTTGTTAAGAATGACGGTTCCCGGGAGCGCTTGTTTTATAACGGTAAAATTGGAAAGGTTACCAATATAAATGACGGGGTAATTTATGTAAAATGTCCGGGAGATACTTTTGAGATAGTTGCCGAACCAGTTGAATGGCAAAACATAAAATTCGAACTTAATTCTGATACCAAAGAGATAGAAGAGCGAGTGATTGGTACGTTCACTCAATATCCGTTAAAACTTGCCTGGGCCATTACAATACATAAAAGCCAAGGCCTAACTTTCGAAAAGGCCATTATTGATGCTAATGCAGCTTTTGCACATGGGCAGGTATATGTAGCGTTAAGCCGATGCAAAAGTTTTGAGGGAATGGTACTGAGCACCCCAATTGCGACAAATAGTGTTAAAACTGATGGGACCGTAGCTGCTTATACTAAAAACGCTAATGATAACTCTCCTACAGAGGAACAGCTTAATAAATCAAAGGTTGATTTTCAATTATCGCTGCTGTATGATCTCTTCGATTTTAATGAGATAAAAACCAGACTGTTTTATTGCAATAAATTGGTAGAGGATCACAATAATATTTTACCGGATGAATTGATATCCAATCTCACTGATTTAAAATTTCGGGCTGAAACAGAAATTTATAAGGTTGCCGATTCATTCAAGAAACAACTTGGCGGATTAACTAATTCCAGTAATCTCCCGGAAGATGATTTGGTAATGAAGGAGCGGATAACAAAAGGCTGTACTTATTTTGTGGAGAAGATAGAGAGCATTCTATATTATCCAGTTATTTCGTTCAATTTATCAACTGATAATAAGTCGGTACAAACCTCGGTTAATGAATACTTTGAAAACTATTTAAAAGAGTGTTTCATTAAACTCTCTTTGATGAAATTATGTATTGAAGGTTTTAAAACGCTCAACTACCTGCAAAGCAAAGCCAACCTGGAAATTGATTATGTAAATATTTTAAAAAGCAAAAAAGCACAAGTCAATATTAATATAAATGTGCCCAATCTGCAGCTTTATGGTACTATTAAAAAGTGGAGAGATGATTTAGCGTCTGAAAAGAATTCTCCTGTTTACATTATATTGCCTCAGAAATCATTGGTTGAGCTGGTAACCATACTACCTTCTACAATTGCTGAGCTAGAAAGTATAAAAGGAATAGGCAAAGCAAAATCGAAGCAATATGGGCGGGATTTACTTGTACTAATTGCAGATTATTGTGCTAAACAAGGCATCAAGCGTAATCCAATGCAAATCAATTTAAAACCTGAGAAAGTAAAAAGTGACACAAAACTGGTTTCTTTTGACCTTTTTAAATCTGGCAAGTCGGTAATGGAAATTGCTCAAGAGCGAGGATATACCATTGGAACTATTGAAGGACATTTAGCGCATTTTATAATCACTGGTGAGATATCTGTATTTGACGTAGTTTCAAAAATTAAGGTTGCCAAAATAATGGCTTTTTTGATCCAAAATCCGACGTTAAGTACAAATGATGCAAAATCTGCTTTAGGGGATGAAGTAATTTATAATGATTTGAGAGCGGTAATGAATCACTTAAGGCTCATTAATTCTGATAAAAAATGATTAATCAATACATACATAGTCAAATGATTTTCTCTAAAACAATTGCTACGACATTTAACTTCTCCTGTAAATAACGCGGAGGAATTATGTATTTATATGGAGCAGGAGGTCATGCTAAAGTGATCATTGAAATTATCAAGAGCTATAACATTGTAATCAGCGGGATGTTTGATGATAACTTGTATGTAAGACCACTATACGGATTCAATATCAAAAAAGGAATCAAAATGTCGGGCAAAGCTGCATTCCCAAAATTGGAGTTACCTGTGATTATTAGTATTGGTGATAATGAACGTAGGGCAGAAATAGCGAAACTATTGAATGTGGTGTATGGCATAGCGATTCATCCGTCAGCTATAATTTCCAACAAAGAATTAATAGAAGAAGGAGCCGTTGTTTTACAAGGTGCCATTTTGCAAAATGATGTGAGTATTGGGAAACATGTTTTAATAAATACAGCTGCAAGAATCTGTAATGGAGCTAGAATAGGAAATTATGCACACATATCTCCGCATGGGGTAGTTTCTGAAAATGCAGTAGTTGGAGAAGGCACTCATGTGGGTGCATCCGCAGTAATTGACTCAAACGTAACGGTCGGAAAATGGTGTAAAATTGGG
>JACMNO010000054.1 GCA_014378485.1 Bacteroidia bacterium | reverse complement strand
TAGTGTGCAATGATTCGTAGTAAATAGCATTTACTCGTATTTATACCATCTACTCTTTTTGAAGCGTGTTTGGTACTACAATTGTGTACACGCTTACGCCATAATTTATAACTACTAAACTTCAGCTCTTTTTTCATTAGGTCTTTTACCGCAGCTTCATTTAATCCAAACTGAAATTCAATAGCATCAAAAGTGGTTCTGTCTTCCCAAGCCATTTCTATTATTCGATCAATGTCTTTTTTACTTAATATCGGCGCAATTTTTTCCGCAACTTCCATATAAGCCATAGGTGATGGTAAGCCACTATAAAAACAAAAATTTAAATCTTTATTTTCCATGGTTAAATAATTGTTCTAACTTATTAAAACGATAATCAAAAATCTCTTTTATTTTATGACGAATAAAAAGTGTGTTTACAATGTTTCCAATAAAGCCAAATGGAACTTTATAATGCAAAATATCTGTCATTTCAATTCCACCGGGAACTTCTTTTATAAAGTGTTTATGGTGCCAAAACGCATAGGGCCCAAAACGTTGCTCATCAACAAAAAACTGATGATGAGATACGTGTGTTATTTCTGTAACCCAATTCATTTTTATGCCCATTACTGGTGTAACGTAATAATGAATAATTTGACCGGGATACATTTTTTTTATATCCTCTTTATCAGAAAGGATAGTGAAACCCATATACTTGGGGGTAATCAAAGCGAGGTTTTCTGGAGAACTCATAAAGTTCCACACAGTGTCAATATCACTTTTTAATAATTGGGTGGTTTTTAAAGTAAATAGCATAAACAAATTTACATATTTTGTTTAACATATCGTCTATTTTATTAAACAAAAATAATGTCTCAATTAAAATTTAACTCTTAACTGTAATAATGTAAATAATGTAAGCAGCGCATTTACTTTTTCCGGAGGCTGTTTAAGTAACCAAGGCTGGCCAGGTAATAGTATTAGCAATAGCCCCACTGGTTTGGAAATAAGAAGTAGCGATGTAATAAGAACACAAGGCAGTACATTGTAAACTCTGTACAGCAAAAAACAAAACGAGCCAATGAACTCATGTTGAAGCTGAATATAAATTGTAATTACTTGTATAGCAATACAGAATTACAAGATTTACGCAGCATGGCAAACGAATGTGTGGTTAAAGGTTGGTATGTTACCCAGTCACGAAACATCTTGAATGCTATCAGTGGCTATCTCAGGGATTATGCAGATAATTGTGAAAACACCAAAGTAAGCAGCAGAATGGCAAATGAAACGAAAATCTTGGCTACTGTTATTGATCCTAAACGTTCATTTACTTTGTTCCCAAATCCTAATAATGGTAATATGACGATGATTTATGATTTAGGAAAAGATACCAAAGCCAACATGAACTTATATGATGTAACAGGTAAATTAATTAATACCTACGATTTACAAAACACGAATGGTGCTATTGAAATAAATGAAGCCCAATTACATAATGGTATTTACTTTTATTGTATCTTAGTTAACGGCATTATGATTAACACTAATAAGCTTATTATCATTAAATAAATATTTAAAAACATTTTATTGAGTCAGAACTTCGTTACTAATCCAAGTTTTGAAAGAGTTGATACTCCCGTATATTGGAATTCTGGTACCTTTATAAATACAAGTGTTTTCCCCGCTATACGTAATGTAACTGATTGGGATTGGTATATTAGTTGGGATAACCTAACAGAAAGCAACACGGGCGAGAAAAAAGCCCTTTTTGATAAATTAAACGAAGTAGAGAATAATCTCGAAACTTTAAATCATAGGCCAGTTTACCTGAGAAATTAAAATTAACATTTCTGAGAAACTTTCGACTGAATTGTACAAATCGAAAAGGATTCTTTTAGAAAAGTTGGATTCACTCTCTCGAAAATTATCGAACCTCTGATGATTTGATAAATTATATGGCTCATACTGCCACAAAAGTCCACACAGTGCAAGCTTCCGGCGATTACTATGAAAAGCAAAGTTTCCAAAATATGCTATTTCCGTCCGGTTTGGTATACGATACAAAAATAGAGCATTATCGAACCCCAAAAGTAAATTCGGTGTTTGGCTGTGTTGCTCATTTACCAATGCTTTTGAAAGAAAATAAAAAGGGCGACTCTCAATTTTTATTTGATAAGTCGCCCTCCGTACACATGAAGGGACTCGAACCCCCACCCTTGCGGACCAGATCCTAAGTCTGGCGCGGCTACCAATTACGCCACACGTGCATTAGGACTGTAAATATACGAAATTTTATAAAAACGAGAAGAATTCGGATTAAAAAACTCTGAAAATCACTTATATTTTTTTAATTTGTACCCTAATAAATATATAACCATGTACGGAAAATTTCAGGAACATTTACAATCCCAATTAAAGGAAATAGAGCAAAACGGTTTATTTAAAAAAGAACGCATCATCATTACCCCGCAGGGTGCCAGTGTTAAAGTAAACGATGGTAAAGAAGTTATAGTTTTTTGTTCAAATAATTATTTAGGATTATCATCTCATCCAAAAGTTATTGAGGGTGCAAAAAGAGCGCTGGATACACATGGTTTCGGAATGTCATCGGTTCGTTTTATTTGCGGTACGCAAGACATCCACAAAATATTAGAAAAAAAGATTTCAGACTTTTTAGGGCAAGAAGATACTATCTTATATGCCGCTGCTTTTGATGCCAATGGCGGGGTGTTTGAGCCATTATTTGGCGAAGAAGATGCCATTATATCTGATGAATTGAACCACGCCTCTATTATTGATGGGGTGCGCTTATGTAAGGCGCAACGTTACCGGTACAAAAACTGCGATATGGCAGATTTAGAAGAACAGTTGATAAAGTCACAAGCACAACGTTACAGGGTTATCGTAACAGATGGGGTATTTAGCATGGATGGTTTTGTGGCTCCTTTGGATAAAATTTGTGATTTGGCAGATAAATATAATGCCTTGGTAATGGTTGACGAGTGCCATGCTTCAGGATTTATTGGCAAAACTGGACGTGGAACTATCGAATTAAAAAACGTAATGAACCGGGTTGATATTATAACAGGAACATTAGGGAAAGCTTTAGGTGGCGCTATGGGTGGTTTTACTTCAGGTAAAAAAGAAATGATTGATATTTTAAGACAACGTTCTCGCCCATATTTATTTTCAAATTCATTAGCTCCCAGCATTGTAGGGGCAAGTATTGCCGTGTTTGATTTGCTAAGCGAAACCACCGAATTGAGAGATACGTTAGAAAGTAATGTTACTTACTTTAAAACAGGCCTACGTAAAATTGGGCTAGAATTTAAAGAAGGTGATTCTGCAATTGTACCGGTAATGTTATACGATGCAAAACTATCGCAGGTGTTTGCTGATAAATTATTACAAGAAGGCATTTATGTGATTGGCTTCTTTTTTCCTGTGGTTCCTAAAGGTCAGGCGCGAATTCGTGTTCAGCTTTCGGCAGCTCATACCAAAGCACACCTGGATAAAGCTTTAGCAGCCTTTGAAAAAGTGGGTAAAGAGCTGGGCGTTATAAAGTAATTTATATTTAATTTATATTTTTTGGGCGTGCCGGCGCAAAAAAACAGGCGCCGTCGGGCTTTACGCTACAATTTTTTATTCTTATGCGGGAGCATAAGAATAAAAAGATTTTCGCTACAATCCATCACGCATGGCTTAAACGCAAAACTTACTTTAAACTTTTCTGTGAATATATAATCCGCGTAAGGGATGCAAACGGAAATACTTTTGCCGCTCACTAACCTTGCTAAAGTGCGGCAAAAGATTGGAGTGACAGCCCGACCCGCCGCCTCTTTTGCGGGGTACGCCCAAAACAATTTATTTTCTTTATATAATAATATTAGTGTATCAATATCTCCGTGGCGCCAAAGCCGTAACTTTTATAAGGTGCGTCATGGTAAGAAATACCATCAATGGATTTTAAAATCAGCAGCACTTCCTGTTTTAGTTTCCCATTACCAACTCCATGAATGACAGTTAATTTTTTGATCCTATTACTTAAACAATATTCCATTTCTCTTTCAAAACGTTCTAACTGAATATTTAATATTTGCGCATTAGTCATTCCGCTGTGTGAATCAACAAGCTCATCTATATGTAAATCAATTTCCCTCGACAAATCCTTAATACGTTGTTTGGCAATGGATTTTTTTTGGGGTTGTTTAAATTCCTTAATAGACTTTAAACGCGTCATGTCTTCGGGCCTCAGAGTTTGCTCAATAATTTGCTTTTCCAGAAAATTCTCTTTTAAGATGTAGGCGTAAACTTTGAACTTAAATTCATTGTGTTCAATTAAGGAAGATTGAGCAATGATCTTCTCATTAATGTATAAAATTTCAGCCAATGGGATCTGGGATTTATAATGCATGTTTTTATAAAACAGGCACTCGATCTTGTGATAGACATACTCTTTAAAAAAATTCTTTTTTACTTGTTTCAAAAATATTTTCTGATACGCACCCAATTCACCGTGCTTCAACGTTTGAAAATACTCATCATCCTTTACCGAATAAGAGAAAGATACATTATAGGATGAAGAATTAAATAAATAAAATTTATAGTCACTCACTAGTGACGGCAATTCATGGTCTGGTTCAATAATAAAATATATAGAATCCGATAAGATGGTTTCAAGTTCCATTTCAATGTTTTCAACCTCCGGATTTAGTATTAACTCAGTGTGCACCGGAACCAAATGCTTGCATGGGTATGGGATTTCAAACCCATCTTCCACTTCAACAAATACCGTATCCTTGTCACGAAACCTCGTAATAATTCCTTCTCCCACTTCGTTCAAAAAACGAACTTTATCCCCTATTCTTAATTTCATATGTAGTTATTATTGTTTTTTGTTGTCGTATCCTGTGCCGCTTTAGGCGGTATAGTTTATCCATTTTATTTTCATCAGTTTTTGCGTTGCTGCAACAAGGGTATTTCATATTATATGTTTAACCTCAACGCTCCCTGTTCTTTTATAGAATAAAAAGGGATGCCCAATTTCAAGCATTCAATTCTTAATTTTTTCACAAATTTAAAACTGTTAGAACAATCTACAATAATTACAGGCTTGGTTTTATGGTTAATTGTGAGATTCAATTCCGCATCATTACTCACAATAATATAATCAGGATCAAATTCTGCCCATGGCTGTCCAGTTTGTTGTAGGTTTAAAATAGTATGTTTATTGTGCCTAAACAGGTTAGCGGTTGTTTTTAATATTTCTTGCGCCGAATACTGCAATAAATAGGGTTTTACACAACGCTGAAATTCCCTGTCGGTTAGTTCCTCAAAATAAGAATAAACTTTTTGTCCATTTTTCAAAGCAAAAATTGATTTATTCTTAACATGAAATACCAGCAATTCATTTCGGTTAAAGTCTTTGTAACGGATAAGAACGGAGCCGGATAACCATATTATAACGACAGTACAGAAAGTTAAAACGTACTTATATTGTTTATGTGCAAGAACGAACAAAAATGAAATAATTAAGAACGAACAGCAAAGCAGATCGAATTTTGAAAAAGAAATAAAATCTATAAATCCGTAACCGGGATTATCTGTGCTCTTTGCCACCACAAGCATGATGGAAGTTAAAAAATTGATGATAAAAGCTATGAATTGCTTTAGAAGGAGAATCTTTGAAAAAAGAAGTAGCACTATTGCACCAAACATAATAAACATGCTAATTGGAATAATAATGAGATTGGAAAAAACGAACCATAAAGGAAACTGATGAAAATAATATAAGGAAATTGGTAAAGTAAATAAAGTGGCTGAAACAGATATTAAAACGCTCATCCACAACCATTGGAGAATCTTATTCTGAAACATATATAGTCCACTTAAAACTGGATAAAAATACATGATACCAAACACTGCTAAATAACTCAATAAAAAACCAATGTCTTTTATAAGATAAGGATTATACAGTAACAATAAAAACGCAGACAGCAGCAATGTATTATAGGAGTTTCCCTGCCTATAAAACGTTTTTCCCAATATCACCAAACTCAGCATAAGAGCTGCTCTTAATACAGAAGGCGAAAATCCCGTAATTCCTACAAACAAAAATAAAAACATAAGCACAAAAAAACATTTCAGTTTTTTGTGACGGTCATGTTTATCAAATACCGAAAAAAGAAATACCAAAATGCCATATAATACTCCAGTGTGCATTCCTGACACAGATAATATATGGAGGGTTCCCGAATGGGAGAAGCTCTGCATCACGCCCTTATCTATTTCATCATCATAACCCACTAATAATGCTGAACAAATGGCAAAAGCATCTTGTGACAAGCCACTATTCCTTAATGTTAAAACAACATAACTTTTTATTTGAGTTCCCCACTTTAAAACGGAAAACTTATCTTCAATGTGTGGTATTATCGTGAACTGATTCTGCTGAACATAGGCTGTGTGAAAAATATTCCGGTCCTCTAGAAAAGTTTTATAATTAAACTCTCCCGGATTTTTTGGTTCACTTACATAACTAAGCCTTGCATCAATAAGCACATGATCTCCCAATTCTGGTATTCTCCCTGAATCGTTTTTAAAATACGCAATCACATTACCTGTGGCGTAATGCCATTGACTTTGATCTGAAATACTATTTAGCCGAAGGGATAACTTTGTGGTTTTTTCATTAGTAACCGGTATATCATCAATGGTGCCTATAAATAATTGATTCTGTGGATGTGCATAGTGCGTATAATGGTTAGGATCATTCCTGGCATTATATAAAAAACAAGCTTCAAAGGCTAAAATAAATAAAAATACATACAATGAAAAAATATAAAAACCTTTTTTAAAATAAAAACCAGGCTTATAATATTTTTGAAATAAGTACGAAGTAACAACGCTGACAAACGCTGCAGCACAAACGAGATGCGTATTTGCAAATAAACCAAAGTGTAATGCGCAGACTATCCCAATTACAAATGGGAATAAAATTCTTAAAAAAGGTATTGATTTAAAATTGATCAACTTATAATTTTAAAAATAGAATCAGATTTTTAGCCCAATCAATAAAATATCATCCGTTTGCTCATAGGATCCCTGCCAATCGGAAATTTCGTCAATCAACTTTTTTTCAAGTTGGGAAAAGGGCAGGTGATCATTCATTAATAAAAACTGGCGCAAACGCGCAGGATTATATTTTTTATTTCTTTCACCCCCAAATTGGTCCGTTATTCCGTCTGTAAACAAAAACAACTGGTCATCTTTTTTTATGGAAATTATTTTTGAAGGAATCACACTTTCAAAATCAGCATATCCACCTATGTTAACATTCTCTGAAACTAACGTAATCAATTCATTATTTGAAATAATATATAACGGTCTGTTTGCATTAACATATTCTATTGTGCCTTTTTCTTTGTTGAAACAAATGAGAGAAATATCTAAACCGTCATTGATTTGGTCGTATGCGTTTTGCCTTAATCTTACATTGATTTCATGTCTTAAATGTTCCAGCATTTTGGTAGGGCTGTTTTGAGAAATATCTTCTTTGATAGATTCATTCAGAATACTGCTGGAAATAAGTGACATAAACGCTCCCGGAACACCATGGCCGGTGCAATCTACCACAGCCACGTAAATCATGTTTTCCAGCTCTTTTATCCAGTAATAATCTCCACTGACAATATTCCTTGGTTTGTAAAATATAAAATACTCTTTGAAATATATCAACAGTGTTTTGGGATCCGGAAGAATTGTTTGCTGAATTCTTTGGGCATATTTGATACTGTCTGTCAGGTCTTTATTAATTCCCTGAATCAATGTGTTTTGAAGTTCAATTTCTCTCTTTTTGCGTTCGATTTCTGAGGTCCTCGCCTTTACCTGAAGTTCCAATTTTAGTTTTTCGCGCTTTAAGCGTTTCTCACGATTAATGACAAAGAAATATAAAAAAGTTAAAAACCCAAGGATAATGGCGACATAAAAAAGCGTTGTTTTCCAGAAAGGCGGTGTTACGCTAAAACGATAAGTAAACTCTTTTGCATTTGAAAAGTCATTACTCAATGAGGCTTTCATAACCAGACTGTAATCTCCGGAAGGCAAATTACGATACGTAATTTCATTAGCACTAAATAATTGAATCCAATCTTTGTCATACCCTATCAGTTTATAACAATAATTCATTTGCTTTTGCTCAGCAATATTATCCGTGTTTAAAATAAACTGGATGCTATTATGAGTATAATCTAATTGCAGATTTTTTGGCATTTTGTACCAATTGTAATAACCATCAAATTTAATTGATGAATAATCTCCGGAAATAAAAAGGGCAGAATCACTCCAGTCAATTAATTTATTTTCTATCAAAATAGAATTGATGAATACAGCGGCTTCACTGTTATTTGTTGCCTTATCGATGTCGCTGATATTCTTATATTGTGTTAGGCCTTCTACCGATCCAATCCATATAAATTTTTCATCATCAAAAACGGCGGTATTCGCTTTGTTGTCGTAAGAGGCAAATCCCTGGCCTTTATTATAAGACTTTACTTCTATTATTCTATTTAAATAAGCATCAATTTTTAGTTTATTGATCCCGTTATTAGAAATAAACCACACAACGCTTTTATCAAATAAAATAGTGTTAATACAATTACTGCTAATGCCATCTTTTGTTGTAACTTTTTCAAATGTGTTTGCTTGGCCGTTTTCAAAATAACGTGCCGATAGTTTGTTTTTTATAATGATTGCCCCCACATCAGAACTTCCTAACCAAATATTTCCATTCCAGTCTTTAGCCAACGTTTGAATATTTTTAAAAATAGAATATTCATTATTGACATAACCTGTTTTAGCATTTAAGTTCCAAACCCCTTCATTAGAAGCGATCCAGATGTTTTCCTGATCATCTTCTAATAAACAGGACACATTAAAGTTCATTAAATTTGTAATTGGAAAAGAAGTAATGGAAAATGAAAAATCTTTATTCATTATGATTCTATCAATTTTAGAAATACCCTGGTAGCCAACCCAAATAGCGCCATTAATTGATTTATATAAATAACTGATATAATTGGAAGATAAATTATTAGTTTCCGAAATGGTCTTAGTAACCTGCAACTGTTTTTGCGAATTTTCTTTTGAAATAATACTGATGCCACCACCAACCGTGGCTAATAAAATGTTTCCATAGTTATCTTCAATAATACTTTTAATAATAGATTCACTAATGCCTTGTTCCCAAAAACAGCGGGTGAACTTTTTGTTTTTAAATTTAAAGGCCCCTCCCCCATACGTGCCAGCCCATATGGAACTGTCTGATGATTTATATAAGCTAACCACTTTCTCTTCTTCCAGGCCCGATTGCTGATTATAACTCAAGGAACTTTTGTTGTTCACAACCACTAATCCGTCATTTAAAGTTCCAACCCATAAATTCTGAAATTTATCTTGTTTAAAACAAAGAGGATTATTGCCAAAAAAGCCCTGGTCATTACTTAACCATAAAATATTTTTACTTGTATAATCATTCTCATTCGTATTCTTATCAATAGGGACTTTAAAAAAACCGAAGCCGTCTGTTGCAAGATAAAGATTGCCTTCTTCATCTTTTTGGATATTAACGTAACGATCAATGCTCTTTGTTACAGTCGTTATGGAGTCCAGCTTAATGTAATTTGCGTAGAAACCTGTGTGGTTTATGAAATCAAATTTAATCTCTGCCAGCCCATTGTTCCAGTCGCTCACAAGCAAATTATTCTTCTTGTCAAACTCTATAGAATAAATGGATTCTCCTTTAAATAAATTACTTGAATTAAAATTGGCAATCCGTATCAATTTATTTTTGATGGTGGTAGATGCCACAGAATTCTGAATCAGCACAAACTTTGGTATCTTCGTAGAAATTGTTTTTTCAATAAAAAACAATCCTTTTTTGAGGGTGGAAATCCATAAATTGCCATCTTCATCAAACTCAGCGTCTGAAGGGTTTTGAGAGGTGATATTGGGAATCGGAATAGAATCTATTACATAAACCGGTTTGGATATATTCAGCAAATAATAGCCTTTAGAAGTAATAATATGCAAAACACCTTCTCTTTCCAATATCTTCTTTACGTTACCGGTGATCTTTTTATACAATGCTCTGGTATCTATTTTATTACCGGTATAAGCGCAAAAACCTTTTTTAGTTCCAATAAACAAAACATCGTTGGCAAACAATAAACATGAAATTTCATTGGATGCCAAACCATTTGTTGTGGTAAAATTTTCAAACAATTTTCCATTAAATTTTGACAAACCGTAATTAGTGGCCAACCATAAATTACCATAATTGTCTTGTTCAATTTGCTTTACGGTTGATTGACACAAGCCTTCTTTTACGGAAAACTTCTGAAGGTTCATTTTTTGAGAATATCCGCTGAGAATATTCAACAAAAAAGCCAGTATGAGGAAATGATTGGTCTTCACAAATAATTTACGCAACACAAGTTTAACCAAAAAAAGACACAAAACACATCTTTTTAGTTTAAAATAAAGCGGTTAAGCCTGCATGTATTTTCCCAATGCGAAGGTCGAAACCGTTGCTGTATTGTTTGCCGATGGCATAACTTAAATTAAAAATGCCCGCTTTTGTCTCAAAATTAATTCCTGCACCAACACTCATTGGGGTGTCGTTTGTATAACCCGAAACATTCCCGTTCTCATACCAGGCCCCTTCGCCAAACACAAACAAATTGGAGTTTTTTTCAAACAAAAACCGGTATTCAATAGTTGGGATCACATACGTGGATGCGTAAATGCTTTCTTCATCAAAACCACGCATCGTTCTTAATCCACCAACTCTAAATAATTCATTTTTATAAATTGTGTTTCCAAATAAACTTCCAAATTGGGTTGATAGCTTCAACACATGGTTCTTTACCAGGTTCACATATAAAGCCACAACGCCTTCACATTGGTATTGCGTTGATTTTAAAGGGATGGTTGAATAGGCAACGTCTTTTATCTTTGGGTTTTTACGGATTTGCCTGTTTCCTACAGAGCCTTGCACACTAACACTCAAGCCTTTCCTGGGGTTAAAACGATAATCAAGTTTCTCTAAAAAAAAACCGAGTCCATATGATTTTGTAATCACATCCGCATATTCCGGCAAAACAATAATGTTTTCGAGACCCGAAGTAGATAACAAATTTGCATTCCGTTGTTTATAAAACACTTTTATATGATTTAATCCGTTAAAATAATAGTTCAAACCTAATGCATTATTGACATCTAGAAACGTGCTGTCCTTTTTATAAATTTTAATATTATAATCTGCTCCAACCGGCAAGCCGCCAATATATGGATATATGACAACCGCTTTGAGATCCTGTGTTTGTGTTTGCAGACGGCGCCAGTTAATATCAAAAGTTTCGCCGCTCTTTAAGATTGAATTCACCAGTTTTATTTTGAGGTCACCGGTAAATATGGTTTTTCCTTTGTCACTGGGAAGAATCCCGATAATACCGTCGAACTGTGAAGCGTTCTTTTTTTCTAAAAAAAGAAATAGTTTATTTTGTTTGTCAGTTAATTGAATAATTGGTGGCTTCTTTTCCGTTACAAATGGCAATTGCCTCATTTTTTTTGAAATCCCGCTAAAAACCTCAGCATTATACGGCATGCCGTTTTTTACCCCTAAATACCGCATTAAGAATTTATGACTTACTTTTCCTGAACCCTCCGTAATTAAACTATCCAGTTTAACAAAGACATTTCGCTCGATCTTGAGCCTTGCTTTTACAATGCCTTCATCAAAATCAAGACTATCTAATTTAGCAGACACAAAAGGATATCCATTGTTCTCATAATACACAATAATTTTTTCCATAAACCGCGAAAATTCTGTGTATTTAAAGGGACGATTAGAAAAAAACCTCTCATTATACCCAATTTTACTAATAATACCCTGATCTTTTTTTGGATATCTTAAGTATACCCATTTGTACTTTTGTCCAGCTGTTATATAAGCTTTGTAATTTAAAGAGTCATGAATTATGCTGTCAACAGCGGCAGAAATATATCCCTCGTTGATTAGTGATACATAAATTTTATTCGTTTCCATGAAGATAAATTCTTTACTGCTTAACTGTTTCTTATATGTAATTTTTTTAAATATCTTTTGACTGTCAGTATTGATGACCTGTAATTTATAGATTACTTGAGCCGTTGTAAAGTTTATCGCAAAAAGCAATAAAACACAGAAATATGTAAATTTATATATCAATGGTAATAGCTTCTAAGGTAATTATTTTTACCTTCACATTAAATTTAATCCTTTTTTAAAACGTGTGATTTAATCATGTTAAATAGCCACTATTAAAAACATAATTAAATCATGCACTAACTAAAACAAACAATTAAAACGTATGAAACGCATTATTATTATAGTTGCTCTTGGGGCATTGGCTTTTTTTGCTTTATCTTATGGTTGTAGCAAACGCAACTCATTTGTTGATCTCAATGAAAATGTTATTTCGCAATGGCACCAGGTGGAAAGTCAATACCAACGACGTTTGGATTTAATACCAAACATTGTGAAGACCGTAGAGACGGAAGCTAACTTTGAAAAATCCACATTAATTGGAGTAGTTGAAGCGCGTGCAAAAGCAACACAGGTAACGATCGATCCAAGTAATATGACACCTGAGAAAATGAACCAGTTCAAACAGGTGCAGGGTGAATTATCTTCAGCTATTTCAAGATTATTAGTAGTTTCTGAAAATTATCCGAACTTAAAAACGAGCCAAGCGTTCAGTGAATTGCGCGTAGAACTGGAAGGCTGTGAAAACAGAATTGCTGTTGAACGCATGAAATACAATGAAGTTGTACGAGAATTCAACGCCAGTATTAAAAAAATTCCTGGAAGCTTATTTGCATGGGGATATAAAGATGCCACATATTTTGAATCAGATGCAGGTGCTGAAAAGGCGCCTAAAGTTGAAATGAATATCAAATAACGATGCTTTTTAAAAAAAAATTACTGTCTTCAACCGATGAGGCCCGTTTGATAGAAGCGATCAAATCCGCAGAATCAAAAACTTCCGGAGAGCTACGCGTGCATATTGAAGAAACTTGTGACGGCGATGCTCTGGAAGCGTGTAAAAAAATGTTTGCGGTTTTAAACATGCATCAAACAAAAGACAGGAATGGTATTTTGTTTTTTTTAGCTATAAAGTCGAAGTCATTTGCGGTGTGGGGTGATGAAGGTATTCACAAAAAAGTGACTGAGGAATTTTGGGAAGACATAACCGAATGCGCCATTGGTTATTTTAAGCGACATGATCTTATTAGTGGTCTTGAAAAAGCTGTTGAAATGTGCGGAGAAAAACTACACCTTTATTTTCCTTTGGAACATGACGATAAAGATGAACTTACAAATGATATCTCTTATTAATTGAAAACATCCCGGATATTTACCTTCCTTCTCAACTTATTGGTTGTATGTTCACTGGCACAGGTTCCTGAGCGGCCAAGCCCGGAAAGATTATACAATAATTTATCGAAGGAATTCCCTAATTTTATTTCCAGCCAACAGGCACAGCAACTTGAACAACAATTGCAGGATTTTAGTTTACAAACCTCTAATCAAATTTGTATAGTTATAGTTGATGATCTTAATGGGATGGATCAGTCTTCTTTTGCGGTTGACATTTTAAATAAATGGGGCGTTGGGCAAAAAGGTAAAAATAATGGTATAGTTATTTTAGTGAAGCCCACCGGAAAATCAGGAGAACGTAATTTATTCATCACTGTTGGGTATGGACTGGAAGGTGCTATTACCGATCTTCAAACCAAGCACATTCGTGAAAATGAAATTGTCCCCTATTTTAAACAGAAACAATTTTATGAAGGCCTGGAAGCCGGTTGCCAGGCATTAATGTTAGCCGCAAAAGGAGAATATAATGAAAAAACAAAGTCGAAAGGCTCTGGTATCGAAAATTTTGTGAGAAGCCATCCGCTTCTGTTTTTAATTTGTGTTGTTTTGTTAGTCCTTGTATTTTTTAAAGGTGGTGGTGGAAGAAGCGGCGGAATGACTTATTTTGGTGGCGGATCTTCATTTGGCGGTTTTGGTGGCGGCGGTGGCGGCGGAGGCTCCTCCTTTGGAGGCTTTGGTGGAGGCTCAGGTGGTGGCGGCGGTTCAGGAGGTAATTGGTAACAAAAAATTTGTATATTTATATTTCATAAAAATTTACATGAAAAAATCTTTACTCTTTATAGTGGTCGTGTTTTCAAGTATTCACTTAAAATCACAGATCTCCATCACATCTAACAATATGCCTGTTATTGGCGACACGGTCAGATACAGTGTTGCCAGGCTTACCAGTGTTGGCAATTATACCGCAACCGGGGCTAACTATAACTGGAACTTTAGTACATTGGATTCAACGGGACAGGGCATTCGAAAATTTGTCCCTTCATCTGCAACGCCATATTCTTTTTATTTTTTCGGAAAATATGGCGAGAAAACATTGGATTCAGTGCCTGTTCCGGGATTTTCAATCAAAAATCTGTACAGCTTTTATAAAAAAAACGGAACTTCCTCTTTTAATGCAGAAGGCTTGGGCGTTACTATATCGGGCGCTCCTATTGGCGCATCGCCAGAAGCCTCTAATGATGATGAATTGTATTTTTTTCCTTTAAATTATTCAGATCGTGATTCCAGTACGTTCCGTTTTTCTACCCCAAGCTTTAGTGCCATTCCTTTTGGCTATAAAAAACATGGTTACCGTATTACTGAGGCTGATGGTTGGGGAACCATAACAACACCTTATGGAACAGAAACCTGCTTAAGGGTGGTAACAACCCAGTACGCCATTGATACTATTATTATAAATGCATTACCGGCGCCCTTTAATAAAATAAGTTATCCTAATTATGTGCGCAGTTATCAATGGTTAACCTTAACCGAAAGAATTCCATATTTAGAAGTTTCGGGCAATGTAGTTGGCGGCAATTTTACTCCAAACCAGGCTAGGTACAGAGATGTGATCCGCACTTTCGTAGGAATAAAAGAAGAGAACGCTCTATTAGCTCTTTCAGTTTTTCCAAACCCTTCAACCGGGCAGCTAACCATAATAGTTCCAAAAAACAAAGGACTTATTAAAGCTGAAATAACTGACATGCAGGGAAAAACAGTTCTCCAAAAAGATTTACAGGAGAGTTCGGAAATGGTTAATCAGCATAATGTTGATATATCCGCCTTAGCAAAAGGTCTTTATATTTTGAATTTATCAAATCAGAAAAACAAACAATCCTTAAAAATTTCGCTACAATAGTTTTGTTTCATCAATAAATAATTTATTTTTACCACAAAAAACTAAATCCCTTACTATGAGTTCTCATAACGACCACGACCAACATTCTCACGAAACAAAACCTGTTGCGTTTCGTACACCATTAATTTTAGCTCTGGTAACCGTGCTGATAATTTTATTAGCAGTGAGTACCTGTGATAAAAAACATGGCTGTTGTGAAGATGGTGAGAAATGTGAAGCTTCCTGCGAACCTAAACATGGCGAACATGGTGCAACTGAAGCTCATGGCACAGAACATGCTACTGAAACTTTACCAGCTGCAGAAGCGCAAGACCACACAGCCGTTTCCGATACAACTAACCAAGCTGTTTCCGATACAACTGCAGTAAAACCGGAAGTGCATGGACATCATTAAATTGCATTTTATAAAATATAGAAAAAACCTTGTAATATTTACAAGGTTTTTTGTTTTTATGCCGATATAAGAAACGCCTTTTATATTGTAATTTCAACAGTATTTATGTAATTTTACACAATAAAAATATATAAAATGGCTACAGATAACTTTCAGGCTCACGATTATTATTTAATGGATGAATTACTAAGTGATGAACATAAATTAATTCGTGACACAGCCCGCGCATGGGTAAAAAAAGAAGTAACTCCGATTGTTGAAGAAGCTTGCCAAACAACCACATTTCCAAAACAATGGATCAAAGGATTAGCCGAGATTGGTGCTTTTGGACCTTATATTCCTGCTGAATATGGCGGGGCTGGTTTAGATCAAATCTCTTACGGATTAATCATGCAGGAGTTAGAGCGTGGCGACAGCGGATTACGTTCAACAGCTTCTGTTCAAAGTTCTTTAGTTATGTTCCCAATATATACTTACGGTAGTGAAGAACAAAAGAAAAAATATTTACCAAAATTAGCAGCAGGTGACTTAATGGGATGTTTTGGTTTAACAGAACCAGATCATGGAAGTAACCCGAACGGAATGCTAACCAATTTTAAAGACAAAGGCGATCACTATTTATTGAATGGCGCTAAAATGTGGATCAGTAATTCACCATTTGCAGATTTAGCAATTGTTTGGGCAAAGGATGAATCTGGTGAAATAAGAGGTTTAATTGTTGAGAGAGGCGATCCGGGTTTTACAACTCCTGAAACTCATAGTAAATGGAGCTTAAGGGCCAGCGCTACAGGCGAATTAGTGTTTGATAATGTAAAAGTTCCTAAAGAAAATTTATTGCCTAATGTTAAAGGTTTAAAAGGCCCATTGGGTTGTTTAAACTCTGCTCGCTTCGGAATTGCTTGGGGTGTAATTGGTGCTGCTATGGATTGTTATGACAGTGCTTTACGTTACAGCAAAGAACGTGTTCAGTTTGGAAAACCAATTGGTGCTTTCCAATTAACTCAAAAGAAATTAGCAGAAATGATAACCGAAATTACCAAAGCCCAATTATTAACTTGGAGACTTGGTGTTTTAAAAAATGAACACCGTGCTACTCCTGCACAAATCAGCATGGCTAAACGTAACAATGTAAACATGCCTTTAGTAATTGCACGTGAAGCGCGCCAGATACATGGCGGTATGGGAATTACCGGGGAATACCCTATCATGCGTCACATGATGAATTTAGAATCTGTTATTACCTACGAAGGAACTCACGACATTCATTTATTGATTACAGGAATGGATGTGACAGGGTTTAATGCGTTTTCGTAGTTAACTTGAGTACATCAAATAAAAAACCCGGAGTATATTCTTCGGGTTTTCACTTTTATGTCTATATCGATTTCTCTAGTCTGGGATGTGGTTCCAAATGTTTACGTTAACTTCCAGCCATAGGTATATTGATTAGATCCAACAATAATAAATCTCCATTTTTGCAGGTGACGAATTTTGAGCGATGAATTTTGAGTTATTCAATTTTCATTTAGAACAAGTTCCCCTGATAAGTTATATATTTTTGCTTGAACATTTTCAATATTTTTACCATATTCAATATTCAAAAAATCTTTTGCTGGATTTGGATAAAAACTAAACACACTCTTCTTAATAAAACTTTTAAAACCTAATGGATTACTTCTTTTGATACTGTTTTACACACTCAAAAAAAAGGCAATAAAAGTATAAGAATTTTCGAAAGCTTTACCATGAGCAATGACATCTATTTTTTCTTTGCAAACATACAATAAACATTTAGCTTTGCTGCAGGCTATTTGGTAGATACGGATTCAAAACCCGCACTTTCGAAAGCTGCAATCCGTTAATAGCCACTTTATGAAAAATATTATATTAGAGGACTTTAATAATAAAAAAGAAATGCTTAATCAATTTAAGGATAGAATTGAGAACCTCCTTGTTGATTTGTTAAATGAGAACAATATTGTAATTCATCAACTAAGTAGTCGTATAAAAGACTTCGAGAATTTAGAAAAAACAATTGACGGAAAGCAAATAAATTATACATGCTTAAATGACATTACTGATCTTGTCGGTTTAAGAATAATAACTTACCACGAGAATGAAGTAGTTGTTATTGCAGATTTAATTAGAAAAGAATTTAAAGAAGACGTCTTAAATTTAAGAAACAAACGAATTTTAGAATCAAACGAATTTGGTTTTAAATCAATACAATTAATTTGTTCACTTAATGATATGAAAACTGCATACATAGAATATAGCCCATATAAAGATATAAAATGTGAAATTCAAATCTGTTCAATCCTCCAACACACTTGGGCTGAAATAGAACCTATTTTTGGCTATAAAGAACAAACTGTAATGCCAGAAGTATCCTCTATAAATTTCAATAGACTTGCTGTATTATCAGAAACAGCTGATAAAGAATTCGATAGAATAATAAAAGGTGAACTTACTAAACATGAAAAAGAAATATTACGCTTTATTAAGGAAGAATCACAAAATGTTGAATTAAATCAAACTAATTTAAATTATCTTATATTAACTAATGAAGTGTTTTCGAAAGCTAGTGATATAATTTCCAAAAACACCAAAGCAACATTATATCGCGACTCAGAACAAGATGGGAATATTAAACGCTTTAATTTATTTAAAATAAAAACAATAAAAGAGTTAGAGGACAGTCTTATTAAATACGAAAAAGAATATCTGGCTTTTGTAAATGAATTGACAAAAGATATGTCATATGAAAAACTATCTATCGGTTTGTGTATGTTTTACTTCCAACATTTTTTAGCTGCAAAATCAGAAAATGTAGGATTAGTTGAAAAATATCTTGATTATGATGGGGAACCAATTGGCTATGGTTCAGATACTGCGTATACCCTAATAGAAATATATAGATCTTCTAAAAACATAAATATTTAAAGCGACACCCGACGTCACACTCTAAAAAAAGACCAACAGAAATACAAGTCTTTTCTCCAGCTGTCCCTTCGGAAAAGAAATTTATTTTCTTTGTAAATTTCGGCAACCATTATACTTTTGAATAAATATTTCGGTTTCAAACAGTTTCAAAAAGCGCACTCTTAAACACGAAAACGATACTCAATTTTAATACAAAACATGCCTTTTTTCAGCGGCACCAGTTACATAATTAATAATGGTTTGATTGATTCTTCGTGTTTATTGTTTATCTTTTATTTTTATTTTTAATAAAAAATCATGAAAATAATCATACTTATTTTAGTAATGACAATTTCTTTAAATGGAAAAGCTCAATCAATAAATAATATTTTAGATAATTTTAAAAAAGAAATTAATCCCGAATCGAACTCCCAAAAAGTTACTATTGTTAATTTAAAAGAGAGCTCATACAACTAGAGTTGGGATTACATAAATAGTATATGGGATTTGCCAAACAAAACGATATATACCAACAATTTGGTTTATCAAGAAATTGGATATTTAATGTCTAATTATAATTCAGGATCATGGGATGCTAGCGATAGAGGAATAACTTATACGTACGATAGTAATTCTAACTTATTAGAACAAACCAATCAACAATGGAATTCTTCAACTTTATCTTGGATTGATTTCTCTAAAATCACAAATACATACGATTCTTCAAATAACATACTGACAAGATTATCCCAACAGTTGAACAATAATACTTTATCGTGGAATAACACTCTCTATATTGTTTACACATACGATGCAAACAATAATCAACTTAGTTTAATAAAACAAACCTGGAACAGTGCTGGTTCAACTTGGTCAAATATGAGTAAAGAAACAGCAACCTATAATGTATCTAATCACTATACAAGTTATCTTACTCAATACTGGAACAGTAGTAATTTAGCTTGGGAAGACTATACACAGCTAATTAATATGGTTTATGGTAGCGGTAATTTAATTAGTGAAGAACTTCAATTTTGGAATAATACTTCGTTAATTTACGAGCCAATTGGTAAAAATTATTATACCTACAATGCTAATAATAATAAAACAACCATGCTTAATCAAACTTGGGATACGCCAACAAGCGCTTGGATTGATTCTGAAAAGGATACTTATACCTATGCCTCAAACAATAATCAAATTACTTTGTTAAATCAAGTTTGGATTACAACAACAAATACCTGGGAAAACAATTACCGCCGTTATGATCATTACGCTTCTTCTGTTGGTGTTAAAGAATTAGCCGCTATAACTAATTTTATAGAGTTATATCCAAATCCGGCAACAAGTAATGTAACGATATCAATGAACAACGAGCATTTTAATGAAGTTATCCTAACAGATGTAACTAGTAAAGTTCTCATCACAGAGAAAAACACAAATTACACAAGTTCAATGAATATAAATACTGACTATTTAACCCCCGGAGTTTATTTTGTTGCAGTTAAAAATGATGGTGCTTCAATTGCTTATAAAAAATTTATAAAAGAATAATACTTAATACTACTAAATTAAAAAGCCCCAAAGAAAATTCTTCGGGGCTTTTTAATTTACAATTTCCCTTTCACGATTTCATCAACAACTGTTGGATCCAATAAAGTAGAAATATCTCCTAAATTATTCACATCACCTTCTGCTATTTTACGTAATATGCGACGCATGATCTTCCCGCTCCTTGTTTTTGGCAAACCACTTACAATTTGAATTTTGTCAGGCTTTGCAATAGGTCCAATAATTTTATTAACCTCTGCAATGATTTCCTTTTTTAAAATATCATGGTTCTTAGTGGTTGAAGGCACAATCACATAAGCGTAAATCCCCTGTCCTTTAATATCATGTGGGTAACCTACCACGGCGCTTTCCACCACATCAATATGAGCATTAATGGCGCTTTCTACCTCAGCGGTACCAATCCTGTGACCGGACACATTCATCACATCATCAACCCGGCCTGTAATTCTGTAAAAGCCATTTTCATCACGGCGACATCCGTCACCTGTAAAATAAAGTCCGGGATACGTTTCAAAATAAGCTTGTTTACAACGGGCATGATCTCCGTATGTAGTGCGAATCATGGAAGGCCAGGGAAATTTAATACACAAATTTCCTTCCACATCATTACCTATAATCTCATTCCCCTTTTCATCCACAAGCATCGGCTGAATGCCAGGAAGCGGCATTGTAGCATAACTCGGTTTTGTTGGAGTTACTCCCGCTAAGGCGGAAATCATAATGCCACCTGTTTCGGTTTGCCACCACGTATCCACAATCGGGCATTTTTCTTTTCCAATGTTTTTATGGTACCATTGCCACGCTTCTTCATTAATTGGCTCACCAACACTACCTAATACCTTTAGCGAATCTAATTTATAAGGTGTTACAAAATCCAGTCCCTGAGCTTCTAACGCTCTAATTGCCGTGGGCGCGGTATAAAAATGTGTCACCTTATATTTATCAATCACTTTCCAAAAACGCCCTGCGTCCGGAAAAGTCGGTACGCCTTCAAATATCACGGAACTGACTCCGGCTAGTAAAGGAGCGTATGTGATATATGAATGCCCGGTAATCCAGCCAACATCGGCAGTACACCAAAAAAGATCGTTTGAGTTTTGTTCCGTGTTCATCTGAAAAACATTCTGAAAAGAATAACAGGTATAAACCATGTATCCTCCACATGTATGTACAACTCCTTTTGGCTTTCCTGTGGAACCGGAAGTATAAAGAATAAACAAAACATCTTCGCTATCCATGACTTCAGGAGTACAAGTACTCAAGGCGTTAGGTACTACTTCTTGCCAAATAATATCTCTTTCTTTGTTTATAAAAACTGGCGTTCCTGTGTGTTTATAAACTAAAACTTTTTCAACACCAAGACATGTTTCCAAAGCTTCATCAACCACTGCTTTTATAGGAATGTCTTTCACTCCACGATAAGCGCCATCTGTTGTCAATACAATTTTACAATCACAATCCTGAATTCTACCGGCTAGCGCAGATGATGAAAAACCGGCAAACACCACAGAATGTACCGCTCCTATTCTTGCACAGGCCAACATTGAGAAAACAGTTTCCGGGATCATGGGCATGTAAATACAAACTCTGTCTCCTTTTTTTACACCAAATGATTTTAGTGTGTTAGCCACTCTGCAAACCTCATCATGCAAATTCTGATAAGTAATTACTCGATTATCAACATCAATAGCGTTGGACTCCCAAATAAACGCAGTCTGATTTGCCCTGCCAAGAAGGTGTCTATCAATAGCATTCTCAGTAATATTAAACTTGCCATCAACAAACCATTTAACATTTGGTTCATCAAAATTCCAATCCAGAGTTTTTGTCCATTTCTGTTTCCAGGAAAACTGTCCGGCTATCTCATCCCAAAATGCTTCAGGATTTTCTATGGATTTTTGATACTCTTTTTTGTATTCCTCAAATGTTGTTATCATACCAATGTTTTAGCTCTTATATTTTAATTCCCATTATCAACACATCATCCACTTGCTCATGATTAGATTTCCAGTCATCAAAGGCAATGGCAAGAATCTCTCGTTGTTCTTTTACATCTTTATCTGCTATAGCACAAAATAAATTTTCGAGTGGTTTATACTTAAATTTTTTTCCTTTGTCACCACCAAATTGATCAGCATAACCATCACTAATTAAATATACACAATCATTTTTTTGTAAAGAAATGATTTGATTAGCATAATTAATGATTGTCTCGGTTAAGCTTTCTCCTATTGGTTGTTTATCGCCTTTGTACATTTGAATCTCACCGTCACGCACAAGATAAATGTTACTATTGGCGCCGGAGAACTGCATTGTTAGAGTGTCAAAATCAATGTCGCACATGGCAATTTCCATTCCATCCTTAATGGTTCCGGTACTGGTTTTACTTTTAATGGTTTTCGGAAGTTGAGCATTAATGTAGTCAAGCGCTTGAGCCGGGGTAGAAATTGCGGAGCGATTAATAATTTGATTCAACAAATTATTACCTACTAAACTCATAAATGCGCCCGGCACACCGTGACCCGTGCAATCTACAACTGCTACCACAGTGCGGTTTAAATTCGGGTTCGTTTTTGATTTCACTTTACTGGCCCAGTAAAAATCACCACTCACAATATCCCTTGGTTTGAAAAAAACAAAATGATTTGGTAATAATTGTTTTAATTCTTCTTCATCCGGTATTACTCCTTGTTGAATTCTGCTGGCATAAGTAATACTATCGGTGATCTCATGGTTTTTTAATTGGATGATGTTTTTTTGCTCTGTAATTTCATTATTGAAAAATTGTAACTGTTTGTTTGTTTTTTTCCTATCAATATTCGCTTTAATAGTGAAACCTAAAAAAATGATTAAACATAAGCCTCCAAATACAGCAGCCCAAATAATATATTTTTGCTGTTTTATTTTTTCGTGCACTAACAGGTCTTTGTTTTTTTGGATCAGGTCTTTTTCCTGTTGTTCTGCTTTATATTTATAATCCAATTCCAACGCATTTATTTTTTTTGACGTTTGATTATTGTTAACAGAATCATTCCATAATGTATATAGTTTGTAATATTTAAAAGCCTCTTTGTCGTTTCCCATCATTTCATAGGTTTCGCTCAGGCCCTTGTAATTGTAAATAAAATCCTCTACTGATTGAATCTGTTTAGTTACAATTAATGCAGAGTCATAATATTTTATGGCTTTTTTGTACTCTTTCATGTCCTTATATAAATCAGCTAATGAACCATAAGCAACAGCTATTTCGGTAAGAATTCCCATCTTTTTATACTCTGTTAAAGTGAGAATATTATATTCAAGGGCTTTTGCGTAATCCATTTGATCAATGGCTATATTGGCCATATTGCCGACAGCGCCAAGATAAGTACGTTGGTCTTTTGAATTAAATGAAGCTTCCTTACAAAGCTGGTAATAATATATAGCACTGTCTTGTTGCTTTAAATCATAATAAACATTTCCTAAAATTAAATAACAAGAATTAATTATTGTGCTTCCAAGGGGAATATGATCAATTTCAGCCAGAGATTTTAATGCGTATTTTTTTGCGAGCTGAAGGTTTTCTTCTTTATAAATAGCAGCTAAGGAAATGTATATTTCAGACAAGCGTTGATCCAAATGATTTTGTTTGGTCACATCAATCGCTTTTAAAGATAACTCAATGGCCTTTTTTCGATCTCCTTTAAAATCATAACATCTGGCCATAGAATTTAATACTTCCAATTCAGCGTTCAGATTTTTACTGGAACGTATTTCTGGTAAAAACTTATTTCCAAATAGAATACATGAGTCAAATTGGCCTTTTGCATTATAAAGCATAATAACTATACTCTGCGTTTCAGACAGAAATCCTTTACTACTTTTCAAAAAAGGTAAGGACTGTTTAGCATAGGACATGCTCAAATCAATACTATCAATTGCTTTATATATAATTGAGTTACATAATAAAATAATACCTTTTTTTAACTCTTCTTTTTCCGGACTAACCTTAGTGTTTTGAAGACTTGCAATTACATTTCGCGACTTCTCCACCTCCAAATAATTGGATAGCTTATTAATAACACTTGGAGCTTTTGATAATTTTAATCCCGGATCAGTAGTGTTGAAATAATCGGCATATACGCTATCTAAAATCCGGTTTTGAGAATAATACGTACCGGCAGGAGCAAATAAAAAAAGACAGTTTAAAACAAATATAATTCTTCTATAAAAAACCATTATGTAAAAATAGCAAACAAAACATGATAGCCTATTTAGAATCAATTTAAATAGTTCGTTAATGACAATTCCATGACACATAAAAGTCCCGATTTTACGACCTTTACAGCAGAAATGAACTCTTTCAAAATAATTTCTTTAACCCATAAATCAGCGCCTTTAGAGTTGATTGGGAAATTACATTTAGATGAAAATCATCAACAGGATTATTTAGGTGGTTTAAAAATCCGCATGGATTTAAAAGAACTGATGTTTTTAAGTACTTGTAATCGTGTGGAGTTTGTTATTAATACGGATCGCGAAATTTCTTCTGAATTTTTATCTGATCTGTTTTATTCTGTTAATTCTAGACTTACTCCTGAAGATCTTAATTCATTGATTGAAAAAAGCATTAGTTATGAAGGCGATTCTGCTCTCACTCATTTATTTGAAGTGTCTGCCTCACTGGATTCTTTAGTGGTTGGAGAAAGAGAAATCATTACCCAAGTTCGTAAAGCTTATGAGTTTTGTAACTTATTAGGTTTAACCGGCGACACCATTCGACTAGCTATTAAACAAACCATTGAAACAGCCAAACAAGTTTATACGGATACGGATATTGCTAAAAATCCTGTTTCAATCGTGTCTTTAGCTTACCGGCAATTAAGAAGTTTAGGAATTAAAAATAGTGCGCGCATTATTTTTATAGGAGCTGGGGAAACAAACGCTAACATGGCCAAGTATTTGAAAAAACACCAATACGCTAACTTTACTGTATTTAACCGAACATTAGCTAACGCAGAAAAATTAGCAAAAGACTTAAGTGGCAAGGCGCGCGAACTTTCTCATATTCAGGATTTCAAAGAAGGGTTTGATGTGCTAATTACCTGCACTTCTTCTCAGGAACCGGTGGTGACAGAAGAAATATACAAAGCTCTTTCAGGAAACGACACCAATAAAAAAGTAATCATTGATCTGGCTTTGCCTTCTGATGTCGATAAAAAAATTATTGAATCGAATGATGTTTTTTACATTGATATCGAATCTTTGAAAAAACAAGCCTCTGAAAATTTATTAAAACGTGAAGGTGAAATTGATGCTTGCAAGGCCATTATAAGTATTAAGGTAGAAGAGTTCAAACAATTATTTCAGGAACGAAAAATAGAATTAGCATTCGGCGAAATTCCAAGACAGATCAGATACATTAAGGAAACGGCTTTAAATGAAGTGTTTGCGAAAGAAATGAATATGCTTGATATACAAGGAAAAGAAGTTCTTGACAAAGTATTAAACTACATGGAAAAAAAATACAATGCTTTAGCAATCAAAACAGCAAAAAAAGTTTTCCTCGAAGATGATATTTAGCAATTAACTACTCCTATTAATAATATAATTTACTTAAAATTCTAAAATATGAAACACATTGTTTTTCTTTTATTAGCCTGTTTTCTATTGGATTCATGTGCCAGCAACAAACCTAATTGCGGCTCAAAAAGACAACACAAATCCAGAAATGCTAAAATGAGAAAAATGGCGCCAAGTATGAGCCATTAAAAATTTGTGCGTTTTTTAAAGCTTGTGTTTTTCTGATTTGTACCATGTAATTATAACAGATAAGTTTTAATCATTTAAAAAATAGCTTATCTTGTCGCCTCTAATTTTATTACTATATGACGATTATCATTGGCACACGCGGCAGCGAATTAGCACTTTGGCAAGCTAACTTCACAAAAGAACTTTTGGTAAAACAAGGTCATGAGGTTGAAATAAAAATCATTGAAACCAAAGGTGATACTTCACAGCAATGGAACACTAGCTTCGACAAATTAGAAGGAAAAGGTTTTTTTACCAAAGAACTAGAAGAGGCTTTGTTGGCGAAAACAATTGATGTGGCTGTGCATTCTCACAAAGATCTTCCTACAGAAAACCCTGATGGATTAATTGTTGCCGGAGTATCCTCACGCGAAAATCCTGCTGACTGGCTGGTTATGAATGAAGCAGCAGAAGACAACAAACAAAAATTTAATTTAAAAAAAGGAGCTAAGGTTGGAACATCTTCTGCAAGAAGAAAATCCCAGCTTTTAGCATTCAGGCCGGATGTGGAAATTTCTGATCTGCGTGGAAATGTTCCAACACGTATAAATAAACTAAGAGAAGGGCAGTATGATGCAATTATTTTAGCGGCGGCGGGTTTAGAACGCTTAGAGCTGGATCTTTCTGACTTTACAGTTGAGCAGTTAGAAACCAACGAATTTATTCCGGCGCCCGCGCAAGGTGTATTGGCATGGCAGATTCGTGAAGATGATTATAAACTAGCTGATGTTTTTGATGCAATTTGTGATTACGATGTAATGATTAACATCAACATTGAACGCCGCATATTAAATTTACTGGATGGTGGCTGCCTCTTACCTTTAGGTGTTTTTTGTGATACAGAAATGAACGACCAGGATCGTAAATTATTTAAAGTATGGGTTTCCTGTGCTGATGCCTGGAATACTCAAACGAAACAACTGTATTACGAAACTACGAATACCGAAGACCTTCCTGAAAAAATTGTAGAACATCTTCATCGCATTGCTCCAAAATCTATTTTTATTTCAAGAGAAGCGCATGAAAGTAACAACCTCAATCGTTGGCTTAATAATTTAGGCTTTAATGTCGAATGTAAAAGCCTGATTGATTTAAAAAAACTAACGATCAAGGATTTACCTAAAAGTGACTGGTTGTTTTTCAGCAGCAAGCACGCCGTTGAATTTTTCTTTATGCAAAAACCTGATATAGGAACAACTAAAATTGGCTGTATTGGAAAGTCTACTTCTCAGGCAATCCGCGAATTAGGATTAAGGGCTGATTTTATTGGTCAAAGCACAGATACAAAATTAGTAGGGAAACAATTTTCTGCCAGAGTTGGATTAGGTAAAGTTGTTTTTCCAGTAGCGCGGGAAAGTATGAGAACCATACAATGGCAATTTCCTAAACAACAAAATGTGATTGACCTGCCAATTTATGCTGCCTTGAAAGTACCGCATGAAGTTGCTGAAACAACAGATATTTTAGTGTTTACTAGTCCGAGTAACGCGGAATCATATTTAGAGAAAAATAAAATTCACCAGCACCAAAAAATTATTGCCATGGGTGAAGCCACTGAAAAATCATTACTCAAAGCAAAAGTAAAAGCAGAACAAATTCATAAACCTTATTCGTTTGATGATCTGGGCTTATACAGAGCTATACTAAATACATTTTAAAAAACGTAAGAGAAAAGAAGAGACATAAAATTAGATAAGCAATGACACCTTTTCAAAATCCAACTATCTATCTTGGTAACCTACGCATAGATGAACCTATTACAGCTGTTACAAATCTGCTATTTGCCGGGTTATGCTTATTTGCATTTTTTAACACAAAAGAACAAAGGCACTTTATTGGTCCAAATTTATACCGTTGGTTTATTATGGTCATTGGTTTATCAGCAGTTATTGCAGCATTTATTGGTCACGGTTTTTTATATCACTTTGGTTTTAAAGCAAAAATATATGGCTGGGAAGCTAACGTAATAGGAGTTGCCTTTGCACAAACAGCGGCAATTTACCACACTAAATCTTCTATAAAAGAATCAGTATTCAAAACATTATTGATCATAAATTATATTCAAATAGGATGCGCCCTTATTTTAACTTACACTATATTTTCTTTTATTGTCGTAGAAATTCATTCAGCTATCAGTTTGCTCCTTATAGTAAGTGTGTTAGAAGGAATTCATTATAAAAAAACAAAATCTGTACTAAGTAAATATATGTTAATTGGTATAGGTGTTACTATTCTTGCTGTATTAGTTCATATATTTAAATTAGCCTTATCCGTTTGGTTCAATCATTTAGATCTTAGTCATATAATTATGTGTGGCTCGATTTATTGTTTTTACAGGGGTGTTAAATTAAATACAAATAGTAAATCAATTATCCATGATCACACATCGTCCACGCAGAAACCGTAAATCAGAAGCTATCCGAAACCTGATTCAGGAAAACCATGTTACAGTTAATGATTTTATTTTTCCTTTATTTTTAATTGACGGGGAAAATAATAAAACGGAGGTGAAATCTATGCCCGGGATCTTTCGGTTAAGTCCTGAGTTAATGCTTAAAGAAATTGAAAGCTGTTTAAAATTAGGGATTACTACTTTTGATGTCTTCCCAAACCTGACGGATAAATTCAAGGATAAAACAGCCACTGAAAGTCTGAACAAAAACGGATTATATTTAAAAACATTAGCCCTCATCAAAAAGAAATTTCCGGAAGCTTGCATCATGACAGACGTTGCCATGGATCCTTACAGCAGTGACGGACATGATGGCTTTGTGCGAGATGGAGAAATTGTGAACGATGAAACATTGGAGATCCTTGGTAAAATGGCTGTGGCACAAGCAGAATGTGGCATTGACATCATAGGGCCAAGCGATATGATGGATGGGCGTGTTGGTTACATCAGAGACTCTTTAGATGATGCGGGATTTTCAAATGTATCCATCATGAGTTATACTGCAAAATACGCCAGTGCATTTTATGGTCCTTTCAGAGATGCGTTAGACAGTGCTCCAAAATTTGGTGACAAAAAAACTTATCAGATGAATCCTGCAAACAGCAAAGAAGCATTGATTGAAGCCCAATTAGATTTAGAAGAAGGAGCGGATTTTTTAATGGTGAAGCCTGCTTTATCTTATTTGGATATTATTAAAGACCTCAGCACCAATTTTAATTTGCCTATAGCTGCTTATAACGTCAGTGGCGAATATGCTATGGTAAAAGCGGCTGCAGCAAAAGGTTGGATTGACGGCGACCGTGTGCGTGATGAAATTTTGTTAAGTATGAAACGGGCCGGAGCATCTGTTATTTTAACTTACTTTGCCAAAGAGTGGGCTTTAAAACATAAGTAACTATTGCTTGGAAATCCTAAAGGCCCAGTATATTAATACGAACTGTAATGGAAGCCTTACTATAGAGATCCATAAAAGAATTCCGCCTTTATCATAATTATCCATCAGCATTTGTATATGTACCGGTAAAAAAGCAACGAGCATGGCAATAATTAACCAACCGGCTATTTTTCTTGTTTTCTGAAATAAGACCAAGACACCTAATAAAATTTCACAGATGCCGCTTATGTAAACCAATTGCAAAGGCATTGGAAAATAAGCCGGCATTATTTTGACGTAGAATAATGGGTGAATAAAATGATTGATTCCTGCAGCAATATAAAGCAAACTCATTGCTATTCGGAAAATTTGTTTAGCTGACATTTTATAAAACTACATTAGGGTTTAACTTCGCTCACAACTCCATCTATATTTGTAAAATAGATGGGTGCTGTGGCTTTACGTAAAGACAGATAAGATGCGTAAACTTCTGAGAAATTTTTTCGTTCCGTAATAACCGCTTCATAATTTCCATTTAAACCAATCATTAACTCGCAGGCTTCTCTTACCGCTCCTTGTCCGCTTGTGTTACCAGTCAAGTAATCTGCAAGGTGATGTTTTAAAACGTATTCATTAAATAAAGGATTTGATTTGCGTGGGATAAATATTCTCAAACCACATACTTCTGCCAAACCTAAGTCCAACACATCATCAAAAACATACGCAATTTGGTTTAATTCAATACTATGTACTGAACATAAATGATTTGCCGCATCAATCTTATTAGCAAATTTAGAATATGAACAATGAAAACGCTCTCTGTCAACAAATGTAAAAGCAGAGCTGTTCTTCTCTCCTGAAATAATAGCGGTGGTTGGAAGCGTGCCATTTTGTATGTAAAAAGAAAACCGCAATAGGTTTGTTCCCATACTATCCACTTCGCTAAAGCGACTATTTAAAAGGAAATCTTTCCCTGCATCAGTGAACACGCCATCCCAGTCGAACACGAAAGCCTTGATGTTTTTCATCTTTTCAATTAAAGATGCTTCCGGCAAAATAAAATCTCCGCCGACCTGTGTAAAAACCTGTGTAAGATGTGACATACTATTATTGTTTTTTCAAAAGTAATTTATAAAAAAAGCTTTACCTAATCAGATAAAGCTTTTTTGTTCAATGTAATGATTTATGTAAGTTATCCTTTCATATCCTGAATGTCTAACATTCCAACGGGTTTTCCGGCTTCTGTTACAACAATCGTATCAACATTAGTTTTCTTAAATAATACACTGGCGTCGTTTAATAAAACACCACCATCAATTGTGATTGGCTCACGGTATTCTAAATCAGATAAATTCTTCGTTAAAATATCACGACCTTTTTCTCCTATTAATTTTCTTAAGCTACCATCAGTAAAAACACCTTTAATGCTTCCATCCACTTTGGTAACCGTAACCGCACCAAAACCAAATTCAGTCATTTTGATAATGGCATCTGTAATTGATGTGCTTTCCGCTACTATTGGATTAGTTCCTTTAATTGCTTCTTTCACTTTTACCATCATTAAACGCGTATCTTGAATAAACTGGTCAGTACCTAATGTAGTGAAGTTGTTTTCTGTTAATTGTTTGATAATTTTTAGTGGAACTGTAATAGTGTGAACTCCTAAATTAATAGCATTACGAACGTGCTCGGCATTACGCACAGATGAGAACATTATTTTTGTGTCGTATTCATACAAATCAACTGCATTTACACACTGCTCAACTAAAGCTAAAGCATCATGTCCTTGATCTTGTAAACGACCCACTAACGGGCAAACATATGTTGCACCGGCTTGCATAGCCATATAAGCTTGTTGCAAAGTATATACTAAATGTACGTTTACTAAATAACCTTTATCACGTAACATTTTACAGGCGCGAACGCCCTCTAATGAAACCGGGATTTTGAAAACTGTTTTCTTAGGGTCTAAACCCAAAGCCAATTGGCGCTCTGCTTCCGCTAAAACTTCTTCGGCTGAGTTTCCTAAAGCTTCGATTTGAAGCACAGGAACTATTTTGCTTAACTTAACTATGGTTCCATCAATATCAGTAATACCTTCTTTTTGCATAAAAGTTGGGGTTGTTGTAAGACCGTTTAAAAATCCTAATTTAAAACCTTCTTCAATTTCTTTAAGGTTTGCTGAATCTAAGTATAATTCCATTTTTTTGTTTTTTTAAGATCCAAATATAGCCATTTATTTTATAATTAGTTGTTGCAGAGCCTCGCTAATTTTTCGCAAAAAGTCGCAGAGTTTGGTATACAATTCCGCGAAACGCTGCGTTTCATATGTGCTTATCTGCGAGAAACACCTATACAGCAACACTGTTCAGTGTACTAATCTTCAATAGCTCTCACTCCTGGCAGGCTTCCTTGCTCAATGTACTCTAACAGGGCTCCGCCACCGGTGCTCACATAACTTACCTGCTCTGCCAAATGATATTTGTTAATAGCCGCAACACTATCTCCGCCGCCAATTAATGAAAAGGCACCTTTTTTTGTAGCCTCAGCAATAGCTAAAGCAATTTGTTTGGTTCCGTTTTCAAATCTGCTCATTTCAAAAACACCCATCGGGCCGTTCCATAAAATAGTTTTTGAGTTTTTAATCACTTCGCTAAAAGTCTTGATTGTGCCGTTACTAATGTCCAGTCCCATCCAACCATCAGGAATTGTATTAATATCGCTTTCTTTTATATTCGCGTCATTGGCAAAATTATCGGCTATAACTGCATCATTAGGAATGTATAAATTCACTCCTCTTGCTTTCGCTTTTTCCAATAATTCTTTTGCCAGTTCTAATTTATCATCTTCACATAATGATTTACCAATCGTTCCACCCATTGCTTTAACAAAGGTGAACGCCATGCCGCCGCCAATTAAAATATTATTAGCTTTACTCATCAGCTGCTCAATAATCAGAATTTTATCACTCACTTTGGCTCCTCCAACAATAGCGGTAAATGGTTTTTCGGCGCCGTTAATTACTTTATCAATACTCGCTACTTCGCCCGCCATTACATAACCAAAACACCTGGCATCGGCTGCAAAAAATTGTGCGATCACTGCCGTGGAAGCATGGGCACGATGAGCAGTTCCAAAAGCATCATTCACATAAATATCTCCGTGCTTACTTAATTTTTCAGCAAAGGCAACATCACCCTGTTCTTCCTCTTTGTGAAAACGTAAATTCTCCAATAACAAAACCTGTCCAGGTTTTAACGCAGAAGATTTTATATAAGAATCCGAACCAATACAATCATCCGAAAATAAAACATCGACACCCGTCAATTTCTTAACCGTATTCACTACATGTTGTAAAGAAAATTTATTGGCTGGTCCATCTTTCGGTCTTCCTAAATGAGACATTAAAATTACGCTTCCTCCTTTTTCAATTATTTTTTTTATAGTTGGCGCAGCAGCCCTGATGCGGGTATCATCGGTGACTTCAAAAGAATCATTTAAAGGAACATTAAAATCAACACGAACCAAAGCGCGTTTGTTTTGGAAATTGAGATTATCGATTGTCTTCATAAGGACCTATATTTCTTATTTGATTTATATAATAGTTGCTTGCAAATTTAATGTAATTACTAAAATAATAATTCATTATCTTTAATAATGTTTTTAAAGTGTCTTGTTATTTGCTGCGTTTTTTCTGTCAAAACATTATTTGCCTTTACCGTAAAAACCATTGCCAACGGAAATTGGGAAGATCCAAACGCGTGGAGTAATCACCAGGTGCCCGCAAGCCCTGACTCGATTTTAGTTTCACATTACATGGTTCTCAATCAAAACCTCACCATCAATTCTCCAACTGTTTTATTTATTGATTCAACCGGCACCATTTGTGGCGAGCATTTATTGGAAACACTGTGCGGCGCATCCTTTATTAATTTTGGCCATCTATACCTTGGACAAATAAAAACCAGGGCTGGAACAAATTATCATTACATCGCCTGTAAAAATTATATCATTATAAGTGGTTGTTTTTCGGGTGGCGGCTATTACAATAATATTCCACCAAACGGCTCAACTTACGTATGGCCCGCTGTTCTGTGCAAAACACAGGATACAAATTGGGAAAACGGAACACAAATCGGTTTAATAGAATTGAAAAATGACAACTTAATAATGTACCCTAATCCCATTCATAGAGAGGAGCCACTGATTGTTATTTCATTAAATAATACAACAATACGATTGATGGATGCCCTGGGAATATTAATAGAAACGAAAACATTTGAAAATAAAACAGAGATATTCTTTGACAAATTATCAGCCGGTATTTATTTCTTAGAAATTGAGATTGGTGGTAAAAAATGTATCCGAAAAATCATAAAGACAAATTGACCCGTCATTCTCTTTTAAAATAGAATAAAGTAATTCTAGTTGAATTTGATTGGCCTGACCTTGCTTTTAACTATAAAAGCATAAGGATAATCATCTTTAATTTTTTTTAATAACTCGGTCGCTTCCAATTTGGTTTTACAATCTCCCACAACAATCACAAAGTTAGGGATCTGGTAATCTTCATAAGCAGAAACTCCGTTGTATTTTGCATTAGCTAAGAACTTAGACTGAACTTCCCATGCTTTCGTTTTATCTGAACTAAAATGAATTTTTACACGATACCCGTCACTTTCTCCATTTGTACGCCTATGGTATTCAGCTTTTTTTTCTTGTAAAGCCCTCACTTTTAACGAAGTTTGAATCGAATTGCTGTTCGGGTTTTCTTGGGAAAAGGTTAAGCCTATCCAACAAAAAAATAACATGAATGATATAACAATTTTCACAAAGTAAAAATATACAATTTGTTGTAATGTTTGTACATTTAGTTTAAGTTATGAAATATAATGTCTGCCTAAAAATAATAATTTCATTTTTTATAGCCTTGCTTTGCTCTACAACACTTGTCTTTGGGCAAATTAGAAACTTTGGAACAAAGGCCAACATGAAACCTGAACCTAATTATTCTTTCAATGTTTATGGTTATGCTGATTTAGTGCGGGAATATGGACTTGGGTTTCAATGCCAAATATTTCCTAGTTATAACCTAGATGTTGCCGCTTATTTGATAAATCCAAACACCTTTTTTAAAGATAAAATTCGTCAATGGGATTACTACGATTTAAAAGGATACGGTTTTAGTTTTAAACCAAAATATCAATTTAGCAAATTAAGCCGGGTTTATGCCGGATTCAACATTTCATATGAAAAACTATATCACGATAAAGTCTGGGTAGATTATTCTTACAGCGATGATTTTGTATTATATGCTTTAGAGGAAGCAAAGGGGTCGGCTTATAATATTGGTATAACATTTGGCACTCGATTGACCTACAAGCGCATTCTTATAGAGCCGTTTTGGGGATTAGGTTACGCCACAGCAAACATCGTCGCAACAACCTTTGAAGTTAGAGGGCCAAACGTTAATCCAAATTACAATTATAATCAATCATATAAACCAAAGCACGATTATTTCCAATTTAATATTGGATTAAAATTTGGCCTTTCCTTTAAAAAAAGTAAAAAACATAATGCGATTGACAAAAGATTTGATGAAGTGTATATTCCAAAATCAAATAGTTTAAAAACTTATTTCAAATCCATAAATTTTAAGGATCATACTGTTAAAAAAGACACCCGCAGAGCCTATGCCAGGTACGAAGGTTTGAATAGAAATACACTGTGTAAATATAGGCGCTACTATCGTGATACAACTAAATTTTACTCTGCGGTTGATTTTTTGTTTAACAGAATAGATAGCTTGATTGTGAAAGGCAATAAATAGCGTTTAATCTTGATTTCATTTAATAAATTTAAAAGGTTTTTTGCCAATACTTTTAGTCCTGTTTTCCATTATAATCCTTAAATTAGCCCTGTTTTTAACGAAAATTAAAATGGACAAATTTTCCTATGTTGGCACCAGCGATGTAAACGCTATTGAAAGTTTATTTTTACAGTATTCCCAAGATTCTAATTCTGTGGACGCATCATGGCGCGACTTTTTTAAAGGTTTTGAATTTGCTCGTACTTCCTATGAATCCGATGGTGGAGCAATTCCTGAAAATGTAACTAAAGAGTTTAAAGTGATTGGTTTAATAACCGGTTACCGTCAGCGAGGACATCTATTCACTAAAACCAATCCTGTTCGCCAACGTCGTAACTATGAACCCACTCTGGCCCTTGAAAATTTTGGGTTATCCGATAAAGATCTCGAAACTGTTTTCCAGGCAGGAAATGAAATAGGACTTGGTGCGGCTAAATTAAAAGATATTATTGCTCACCTTGAGCAGACCTACTGCCAAAGCATTGGCGTTGAATATTTATACATGCGTGAACCAAAAGTACTAAAATGGTTGCAAGAGCGCATGGAAAAAAACAAAAACACCCCTGCGTTTTCGGCGACTGAGAAAAAAACAATACTTAAAAAATTAACTCAGGCAGTTGTTTTCGAAAGTTATTTACATACAAAATTTGTTGGCCAAAAGCGTTTCTCTTTAGAGGGCGGTGAAGCTGTAATTCCCGCTATTAATGCCTTAATGGAGCATGGTGCTAATTTAGGTGTAGAGGATTATGTGATTGGTATGGCACACCGCGGCCGCTTAAATGTGTTGACGAATATCATGAACAAAACCTATAAGGATGTGTTTACGGAATTTGAAGGCAGACCAAGCGAAGATTCTTTATTTGACGGCGACGTTAAATATCACATGGGTTATTCATCCGACCAATTAAGCGACGATGGCAAGAAAGTTCATATTAGTTTAACACCCAATCCGTCTCATTTAGAAACTTCGGCTTCAGTTGTACAAGGAATTATTCGTTCAAAAATTGATAGTCGCCATGGTGGAAATAATTCCAAGGCTTGCGCTATAAGTTTACATGGAGATGCGGCTATTGCCGGACAAGGGCTTGTTTATGAATTAGTGCAAATGAGCCAGTTGGATGGTTACAAAACAGGCGGAACCGTTCATTTTGTCATCAATAACCAGGTTGGTTTTACTACAAATTTTTTAGATGGGCGATCTTCTACATATTGCACAGATGTTGCCAAAGTAGTATTAAGTCCGGTGTTTCACGTGAATGGTGATGATGTGGAAGCTTTATGTTTCATTTCAAAATTAGCCATGGAATTTCGTCAGACATTTCACCGCGACGTGTTTATTGATGTGTTGTGTTATCGAAAATATGGTCATAACGAAGGAGATGAGCCGCGTTTCACTCAACCATTATTATACAAAGCAATTGCAGCCCATGCGAATCCAAAAGATATTTATGTTGAAAAATTAAAAACAGAAAATTCCGATTTAGCTACTGAGGCTAAGGATATTGAAGCTGCTTTTAAGGCAGAACTGGATTCGAACCTGGATGAAGCTAAAAAAACGGAAAAAGCTAAAATCACTTCCTTTTTGGAAGGAACCTGGAAAGGTGTAAAAATGGCAACTGATAAAGATTTTGAAGAGTCACCAGAAACAGCCATTGACGAAAAACTTTTCTTAGAGATCGCTAAAAAATCAACTGAATTACCGCGGGATAAAAAGTTCTTTAATAAGATCCAGAAATTGTTTGATGACCGAAAGGCCATGATCACCAATGATAATTACGATTGGGCCATGGGTGAATTATTAGCTTATGCATCCTTAATGAAAGATGGGTTTCCTGTTCGTTTCAGTGGGCAGGATGTTGAGCGTGGCACTTTCTCTCACCGTCATGCAATAGTTAAATTAGAAGACAGTGAAGAAGAATACATACCTTTAAATAATATTGATGCCAATGTGAAATTTGAAATCTATAACTCGTTATTAAGCGAATATGGCGTTTTAGGTTTCGAATATGGCTATGCCTTTGCGGCTCCAAATACCTTAACAATTTGGGAAGCGCAGTTTGGAGATTTCTTTAACGGGGCACAAATTATCATTGACCAGTATTTAACCTCAGCAGAATACAAATGGCGCCGTATGAATGGTTTGGTAATGCTATTGCCTCACGGTTATGAAGGCCAGGGACCAGAACATTCAAGTGCACGCATGGAACGCTTTTTACAGGCTTGTGCCGAAAACAATATGCAAATCGTGAATGCAACAACACCTGCGCAACAATTCCATGTGTTACGTCGTCAGTTAAAACGTGATTTTCGTAAGCCATTGGTATGCTTTACTCCAAAAAAATTATTGCGTTACCCAAGCTGTGTCAGTAAATTAGCAGACTTCACAAAAGCTAATTTTCAGGAAGTGCTCGATGATGTTTCCTCAGGCTCAACAAAAACCATTGATGCAAAAAAAGTAACACGTGTTGCCTTTTGTTCAGGTAAAGTTTATTACGATTTAATTGAGCGCAGAGAAAAAGAAGGCGCAGATGATATCGTATTTATTCGTTTAGAGCAACTATATCCTTTTCCTCAGAAACAAATAGATGTAATTTTAAAAAAATACAGCAATGCAACCAATTACTTATTTATCCAGGAAGAGCCTGAAAATATGGGTCCTTGGCGTTTTGTAGATAAGAACTTACGTACTTTAAATTTAAAATATATCGGCAGACATGAAGCAGCGAGTCCTGCAACGGGATTTGCAAAACGTCATGCGGCAGAAAATGAAGAGATCATGACTAACATTTTTTCTAAAGTATTAGTGAAATAGATGTTAAGTCAGGAGCAGCAACATATCATTATTGAAACTTTAAAACCTTACAATCCAAGTTTTATTGGCTTGTTTGGTTCATACGCTCGTAACGAAGAAACAGAAAAAAGCGATATCGACATATTATATGATTTCGATACGTTAAGTTTTAGTTTGTTCGATTTAATGGATGTTGAAGATGCTTTACAAAAAAAACTTCATAAAAAAGTAGATTTAGTTTCAAGAAAATTTCTCAACAAGCATATTAAATCGGAAGTCGAAGGCGAGTTAAAAACTATATATAATGCTTAATAAGGACTCCGTATATTTAAAACACATTATGGATTGTATTTGTGATATAGAACTGTTTGTGGAAAATTATTCTGTAGATGCTTTTATGTTGGATAAAAAAACTTTTAATTCTTGCATAAGAATGTTTGAAATAATTGGGGAAGCATCAAAGAAAGTATCATCCAATATAAAAAGCCATCACCCTGAAGTTGAGTGGAAAAAAATTGCAGGATTAAGAGATAAATTAATTCATGATTATGAAGGGGTTGATTTAAATGCTGTTTGGCTGATAATTAAGAACAATATTCCCATTTTAAAAGTACAAATTCAAAAAATAATTCAAACTTATAACTAAACATTCAAAACTAATTATATGGCAATTGTAGAATTAAAAGTACCAAGCCCGGGAGAATCCATTTCTGAAGTAGTTATTGCCCGTTGGGTAAAAAACACAGGCGATGTTGTTGAAAAAGATGAGATCTTAGCAGAGATCGATTCTGACAAAGCAACCTTGACACTAAACGCTGAAGAGGCTGGTAAAATAGAAGTGTTGGCCGCTGAAGGCGATACTGTCAAGGTTGGGCAGGTTGTTGTAAAAATTGATACCTCCGTGAAGCCTGAACCAAAAGCTAAAGCAGATGCTCCAAAAGCGGAAGCAAAAGAAGAGGCTAAAAAAGAAGAACCAAAGAAAGAGATTGCTATTGCCTCGGCTAATGATAAGTCAACTTATGCAACCGGCACGCCAAGTGTAGCTGCAGCTAAAATGATGGCTGAAAACAATATTCAGTCCGGACAAATGAACGGAACCGGTAAAGATGGGCGTATTACCAAACAAGATGTGTTAGCAGCTTTATCTAACGGTATACCCACTGCTCAAAAAGTATTAAGCAACAGCTGGCAGGGCGGCAGAGAAAAAGACAGGGCTAAAATGACATCACTTCGTAAAACGGTTGCTAAACGTTTGGTAGCTGTTAAAAATGAAACTGCCATGTTAACGACTTTCAATGAAGTTGACATGAGTGAGATCTATGCCATACGCGCGAAATACAAAGATAAGTTTAAAGAGGTTTATGGAACCAATGTTGGTTTTATGAGTTTCTTTACAAAAGCGGTAACCGAAGCGTTATTTCACTACCCTGCTGTAAACGGAATGATTGATGGTGAAGAATTGGTTTACAATAAATACTGCGATATCGGTATCGCTGTAAGCGCACCAAAAGGATTAATGGTGCCAGTATTGCGCAGTGCCGAATTAATGAGCATTGCTGAAATTGAAAAAGGAATTAAAGATTTAGCGATAAAAGCACGTGATGGAAAACTAACCATCGACGATATGACCGGCGGAACATTTACAATTACTAACGGTGGCGTATTTGGTAGTATGATGAGTACACCAATCATCAATCCTCCACAAAGTGCTATTTTAGGAATGCACAATGTTGTTGATAGGCCAATGGCAGTTAACGGACAAGTAGTCATTCGCCCGATGATGTACGTTGCATTAAGTTATGATCATAGAATTATTGACGGAAGAGAAAGCGTTGGCTTTCTTGTTAAAGTAAAGGAAATGTTAGAGAACCCAAGCCGTATTTTATTTGGTGGTAAATTACCGGAAGAAGTATTGTTGGGTTTGTAGTAAGTCATTGCGAGATATCACACTGAGCGGAGTCGAAGTGGTAGTAGTGAACAACACATAATAAAAACCCTTGATAAAATTATCGAGGGTTTTTTATTAGATTAATTTTAGTGCAGTTAAACCTTTGTTAAAATTCTTTGTTAAAAAAGGCAGAAGTAAACTTTAAATTCTATAAGAGCATTATTAATAATATCTTTATAAAAAAGTAAAATAGAAAATTTGAAACAACAACCTTTTATTTCGGTAATCATGTCGGTTTATAATACTGATTTTTCTTTTGTAAAAAGAGCAATTGATTCTGTTTTAAATCAAGATTTTCAAGATTTTGAATTTATTATTATTGATGATGGCAGCGAAGAAATTTATAAAAAAGAATTAGAAGAATATTCTATTTTACATAAAAACAAAATTATTTACCGTTATCACGTTAATTGCGGGCAATCAAAATCTATTAACAAAGGCGTATTAATTAGTTCTGGTAAATATATTGCAATTATTGATGCTGATGATGAGTACAAGGCGGATCATCTCTCTGCTTGTTTGAAAGAAATTCAAAAGGCAGACTTGATTGCATCAACTACTCATACAATTGTAGATAAAGAAGAAGATTATTACGTGCCTGATAAAAAAGATCCCAGTAAATTAATTCATGTTGATGATTGCATTTTGTTTGCTACCATGTTTGGCAAAAAAGAAGTTTTTGAAAAATTAAAATTTGAAGACAGGTATGCTGCCGACGCCCTGTTTTTTGAAACAGCGTCTGAATATTTTAAAGTACAAAAAGTAAATTTGCGAACATATATCTATTATCGAAATATTCCTAATAGTGTTAGCGCAAAGTTAAAGAATTTGCATTCCTTAAAATTAGTATAAATAAGTTTGACTATAAAAGACTTTAAGAAGGGCGCCTTCCAACCTAAGCGCAGTCAAATACTGTGTATACTATTTTGAAAAGCATCAATAATTTTTGTCAGATTTTTTTGTTACTTTTATTACTCTTCTGAATTATGAGATCATGCGAATAATTATACTCCTCCTGATTTCTTTAAAATTGTTTTCTCAAACCAAAAAACCGGATACTGTTTTTTGTGATTGCAGTCAGGCAAAATTAATTGCCGTTAACAGCAAAACCATTTACGGAAAAACCATTGCGCCTAATGGTTTTGGGGAGTTTCAAGAAATTAGTACTGCAAAACAAAAAACTAATTTTGCATTTGAAAAAGAACATAATTCAGCTTGGTATAAACTCATTATTAATATGAGTGGCGAATTAACAATGCATATTATTCCCACCAAAGCAGATGATGATTATGATTTTATGATTTTTAAAGCTGCTAAAAATAACTTTTGTGATAGTTTGCAAAAACATAAAACAAGTCCAATAAGAGCCTGTATTAGCAGAGATAAAGAAGAATTGAACGGTAAAACCGGCATAAACTTTAAATCAAGCAATGAGTTTGTAAAACAGGGTATTGGTGCTGCTTATTGTAAATCACTAACTGTAAAAAAAGGGGAAATTTATTTTTTGGTACTGGATAACGTTTACGATAAAGGAGAAGGCCATACACTTGAGTTTGAAATATCACAACAGGTTTCCATTAAAGGAACCGTGGTTAACGAGAACAACAAGCCTATTCAAGCAGAAATTGCATTGACCAACCAAAAAGGAGATACTATTTCTATTGAAAACACAAAAAAAGATGGTACCTATGAATTTTTAGTGCCCGTTACAAAAAACCAATCTTATACACTCAATTTTTACAATGATAGTTCTTTTACATACACTAAGAGTTTTACCCTAAACGATACTGCGGAGTTGAAGCGCCTGAAAACGATTTTGCCAAAACTTAAAAAAGGCAACAAATATTCTATTGGTACTATTAATTTCGTTGGTGGCTCGGTTCAGTATTTACCGCAGGCCTTACCCTCTATGAATAACCTGGCAAAGTTATTGAAAAAGAACCCCAATCTCCGAATTAAAATTATTGGCCACTCCAACGGACGTGATATGATGGATGAACAAGGGATCATTGCTTTCACAAAAGGCCGGGCAAACACTATTAGAAATTATTTAGCTATGCAAGGCATTGATGAAAAACGTGTTGAGATAGATGGCAAGGGAGACCATGCGATGTTATTTAAACTACCGAAAGCAACTGCCAATGAACAAGAACAAAACAGGCGGGTGGAAGTAATGGTCTTAGATTACTAATTCGTTATCTTTCTACCACTATTTTTTTTGTGATAGTTTTATCGACTGAATGAAGTGTTATAAAATAAATTCCTTTTGCAAACGAGCTTACATCAAACTCCCTATTTGATTGATCTAATGCAAACAAAAGAAATTCTTCTCCCAATATGTTTTTAATGGATACTGTTGTTGTCGCCGAAAAATCATATGCTTCGATAGTAATAATATCTTTTCCAGGATTTGGATACAATGAAAAACTATCAGATCCTTTTGTGCTTTCCCGAATACCGGTGGTCAAATTCTTTTTAGGTAAAAAACTATAAGCAAACCACTGTATTCCTTCGGGTTGAATATAAGTTTTCCAAAGTCCTGATTCTGCAGTTAAGCTATTCACTAAATTTGTATAAGGAAGAAAAAATGGATTTGCGTTAGCCCAGGTTTGCATAAAGGATGGTTCTGAACTATACAAAGGCATAACTTTAATGTTTGTGCTGGCCGTTGCTAAAGCCTGTAAACGTGGCTTCACATAATTATATTGATAAGATTGAGAATAATTAGCCGAAGGAATATAAATACTCAATAGCACTCTGTCAACTCCTGTTTGTGCAATCTGTTTTCCTTGTCCCGCATTAAAAAACCCAAAGTATGCTTCAGATTTTTGTCCCGTTGCATTTGCCAATGAATCAATGCGTTTCAATGTTTTTTTATAAAAGCCAAAAGCTCCGGCAGTATCACAACTAAATCCGTTGGGTTGTAAATATGTTGTGCAATAGTACGATCCAGACGTAACAGAAGGTGGAATCCAAAATTCAAATTCTAAATTATAAACATCCACTTTTTGATTGGCAGATGGGTGTTGTTGATTATACAAATGAATAACGTTCCTGAAAAACGTATAATTTTCAGCAGCAACGCCAACCTCTGTAATACTATATTGTGTTTTTGCTTTATTAATAAAATTAGCAAATGTTTGCGCCGTTGTGGTATTTGTTAAGGGAGTTGCACTATTTACCTGATAGACATTATAGAGTGTTAAATAATTGAATCCGTTGTTTTTTGCAAATAACAAAATGCTATCTTCTCGTATTGTATTTCCTAAAATGTTGTTAAATCCATCCACATAAAAGCCTTTGGTGTTTTGTGATTGCATATTAAAAACAATCGCTATAAATAATATGAAACCTTGTGCTTTTTTTCTCATAACACTTTTAATTTATTGATGTTTTGCTACCGGAGTATTTCCTTTCACCGCTTTAAAATACTCTATCAATTGTAATTTCTGGGCATCTGATAGATTTGCTTCTTTATGCATCCATGTGTAAGAAGCCATCGGCATTTCACCTTCTTCCACCATTTCAATACATTCTTCCAACTTGTGCTCTTTCCGTTTCTCACTATATGTTCCCCATTCTGAAAAATTCAAGTGCTGTCTACCTTCATCAATATGGTTTTGCATCCACCAAGATACAGGCGCAATATTTGAATACCACGGATAAATTGGTTGGTTTGAATGGCAGTCATAACAGGCAATCTTTAATGTATGAGCAACCTCAGCGTTGGCAGTGGTTATTGCCGCAAAATCCTTTGCAGGATCAAAAGCTTCTGCTGTTTTTGCAAATCTAAAAGATTGTATCAATAAAAGAAGAAACACAAAAAATATCGCACTGTTTTTTAGGGTTAACCGTTTTTTCACTTAATCTTAATTTTAAGAAATAATAACACTATGTAAATATGCTATAAATTTTGAAATCATATCTTTATTCCTGTAATTTTTATTTAAATTTGATTTATGAATAAGATCCTTTTAACTCCCCTATTTTTATTTGGTATGATGGCGGGTTTTGCACAAACAAAAAACCCTCTAACGGTAGCATTTTATAACTGCGAAAACTTTTTTGATACCAAAGATGATCCAAACAAAAAGGATGATGAATTCCTTCCCGAATCTTCAATGAAATGGGATGAAATCCGGTTCATGAATAAGTTACAAAAAGTAGCCCAGGTATTAGATTCAACAGTTGCCGGAGAGGGCTTACCTGCTTTGGTTGGTTTAGTGGAAATAGAAAACAAAGAAGTGTTGGAAGAATTGGTTTCTAAATCACAATTCAAAACAAAATCATACGGCGTGTTAGCAACCGATAGTCCGGATGAACGTAGTATTGATTGCGGTTTATTATATGATAAATCGGTTTTCACCTTAGTTGATTTTAAAGAATTAAATGCAACAAATCCTTCTTTGGGAGATTATAAAACACGTAATGTTTTATTTGCAACTTTGAAAGCCAGCAACGGTGATGTTTTTTATGTGTTTGTTAACCATTGGCCAAGCAGACGATCGGGCGAAACCGAAAGCGAGCCTCGTCGTATTTTTGCCGCTGAGCAAGTACGAAACAAAATTAATGAATTGCAAAAAAAAGATGCCAAAGCAAAAGTAATTGTAATGGGTGATTTCAATGATCATCCTACAGATAAAAGCATTTTAAATACACTGAGAGCAAGTGATAAACCCAAAGATAATGGCGATCTTTATAACGCTTACCAAACATTAGATGCCGCCAAACAAGGCACGCATTATTATGATAAAGAATGGAGAGTACTTGATCAAATTATTGTTTCACAAGGTTTCATAGGCGCTAAAAAAGGATACAAATTTGATCCAAAAAATGCACACATCCTGAAAAAGGATTTTGTGTTATTCAAAAATGATAAAACGGGAGAGGAAAAACCTAACAGAACTTATAGCGGAGAAAAATACTACAACGGTTACAGCGACCATTTATCGGTTTATATTACTTTAGACTAATTCTCCTTTTTGAGATTTGGAATAGACTTCCAAGCACCATCTTTCAGCGTCATCCATTTTATGAAACACTTTAAATGGAATTGTTGGTTTATCAAATTTTAAATAGAAGTTAGCAACCAGTTTGTGCGCTAAACTATTAACCACTACAGCGGTGCATAATCTTGGAACAGCGTTTTCGTTTTCCTTTCCAAAAGCGCGCGCGTCATTAGAATGAGTTACCGTATTATCTTGTGTGTAATATAAAAAAGCATATTTGCTATCCTGAATAAGTTCATTTAAAGCCACAATATTTAATTTTAATTCCGGTACAGTTATTACTGAATTACTTTTTAATAAAATTCTTACAATACCGTCATTACAAAGGTGAATATAAGCTGTATTTGTTTCAGTTTTTTTTGTGACGGAAAAGTTTGACATGCAAAAATTTATTATATTAGTACAAACAAATATAACAAACTAATCGACATTATGAAGTATTTCGCCTTAAAAAATGAGCTGTATATCGATAATAGAAAAAATTACATTAAACATTTAAAACCAAATTCATTGGCTCTTTTCGTGAGCAATGATATTTTACCAACAAACGGAGATGGTTCTTTTGGATTTGTTCAAAATAGTGATTTGTTACATTTAAGCGGAATTGATCAGGAAGATATTATCTTAATGCTTTTTCCTGACGTAAAAGACGGGAAACATAAAGAAGTTTTATTTATTAAAGAAACAAGCGATTTAATAGCTGTTTGGGAAGGCGCCAAACTGACAAAAGAACAGGCAAAAGAAGCCAGTGGTATTGAAAATATTTATTGGATACATGAATTTGATAAGGTGTTTAAAGGCTTTGTGTTTCAGGCCGACAATATTTATTTAAATTCTAACGAGCACACCCGTCGTTCTATTGATATGGAAACTGCCGAAATGCGTTTCAATAAAAAAATCAAAGAGCAGTTTCCTCTTCATACCATTCAGCGTTCGGCGCCAATTATGCACCGCATTCGTGCCATAAAACATCCATTGGAGATTGAACAAATTCAACAAGCCTGTAACATTACCGAAAAAGGATTTCGTCGTCTGCTAAACTTTGTCAAGCCTGGCGTTATGGAATATGAAATTGAAGCTGAACTGATCCATGAGTTTGTTCGTAACCGAAGTCGCGGATTTGCATACGGTCCAATCATCGCAAGTGGTGCCAATGCCTGCGTTCTGCATTATGTTGAAAATAACAGGGCATGTAAAGATGGTGATGTGATTTTATTAGATGTTGCTGCAGAATATGCCAACTACGCCAGTGATATGACGAGGGCAATTCCGGTAAACGGTAAATACACCAAGCGCCAAAAAGAAGTTTATAACGCTGTTTTGAGAGTAATGAAATCTGCTACCTCCATGTTAAAGGTTGGAAACACATTTGAAAAATATAATAAAGCGGTGGGCGATCTAATGACAGAAGAATTGTTGCAATTAGGTTTGATTAAAACGGATGAAGTCAAAAATCAAAATCCTGCATGGCCGGCCTTCAAAAAATATTTTATGCACGGCACTTCTCATTTTTTAGGTTTAGATGTGCACGATGTTGGTTTTTTTACTGAACCAATGCAAGCCGGCATGGTGTTTACCTGTGAGCCGGGAATTTACATTCCGGAAGAAGGATTAGGCATTCGTTTGGAAAATAATATTTTGATTACACCAAACGGGAATGATGATCTCATGAAAAACATTCCATTGGAAGCAGATGAGATTGAAGCTTTAATGAATAAATAAGAGATTATTTGTCTGAATATCAGCATTTTAATTTAAAAACAGCCAACACGAGGTTACCTTTAAGCCTTTCAGGTATTAATATAAACAAGACTTTATGTCGAAAGTAGCGTACACAGACCTTGATTTTATTGAAGGGCTCAGGCATAACAACGATGCCGTGTTACGCGCTTTATACAAAAAGTATTATAACCTCGTTCTTAAATATGTTGTAAACAATAGTGGAAACAGCGAAGCGGCTGCTGACATTTATCAGGAAACAATCATTGTTTTGTATGAAAATGTTCAAAAGCCTGCGTTTGTATTAAATTGCCAGCTCCAAACCTTTATTTTTTCAATTGCCAAAAGGCTTTGGTTAAAACAGTTAAGAGGCAACGGTCATTTATCCCGTTTTAAAGAAGATGAGGAAAATGAAGTGGTGGATGTTAGCAATGAGATAACTGATCACCTGAAAAAAGAATCAGACATTGAAAAAATGAATGTCTGTATGGAAAATTTAGGAGAACCCTGCAACACACTATTAAAAGATTTTTATGTGTATAAATTAAGCATGGATGAAATATCAGAGAAATTCGGATACACCAATTCAGACAATGCAAAAACACAAAAGTATAAATGTTTACAACGATTGAAACGGTATTTTTTTGAAAATTAGTATATAGAAAGGGAAACAAGAGATGAGAGCAACAGATTTATTTGACAATTACATTTTTGACACGCTAAGCGCTGAAGAAAAAAAAGAATTCGAAACACGTTTAAAAGCGGATTCTGAATTCGGCATTGCTTTTGACAAACACAAAACATTGATTGAAGGCATTAATCAACACGAACAACGCATTCATTTAAAACAAATCTTATCCACTATTCACAAACAAGAGTTTGGTAAGGACGGAAAGATTATTTCTATTAAAGAAGATACATTCATTAAAAAACACGGTAAAACTTTTGCGGTAGCTGCATCTGTTGCTATTATTGCAGTGATAGGAACCGTTACAATATTAAGTACCGGTGGTTATTTGTTGAAACAACAAAGTAATGCTATTACTGATTTAAAACGTGATGTAACTGAACTAAAATATTCGCAGGATGCCATCATTGAAGGGATCACAGGAGCAACCAATAAACGTATCAAACATTATGCTCCTGCTAATATTGAAGGAACCGGTTTCGCATTGAACAACAAAGGGTATTTTATTACGAGCTTTCACATGGTAAAAAATGCGGACTCTGTATTTGTTACTAATAATGTATTAGACAGGGCATCTGCTAAGTTAGTGGCGAGTGAGCCTTCCCTTGACATCGCTATCTACAAAATAGATAATATTGATGCTCTTAAAAATTTAGCTTTCCCTTTTTCATTTAAAGAAATTCCGTCAGAGATTGGTGACAAGATTTTTACATTAGGTTATCCTCGCAGAGATGCCGTTTATGGAGAAGGTGCGTTAAGTTCTATGACCGGCTTCAACAATGACACAACTATGTACCAGATTTCTATTCCTGTAAACCCGGGTAACAGCGGCGGACCGTTAATGGATGAACAAGGTAATATTATTGGTGTGATACGTGGAAAACAAAGCTCTGCTGAAGCAACCGGTTTTGCTGTTAAATCCAGTTTTATCCAACAAACCATTGATAAGTTAGAAAATGATTCTTTAAAAAAGGATATGGCTTTAATAACAAAAAAATCAGGTTTAAGAGGATTAAAACGCAGCGAACAGATCAAAAAAATTCAGCCATTTGTATTTAATGTAATGGTTTATAAAAGATAAACTTTTACTAAAACAAAAAAGCGTAAGACTATTCTTACGCTTTTTTTATGTCTTTTTTTGAAAACCTATCCTTTATTTTTTTTAGCCTCCTGCTCTAAACGCAGTTCTTCTTCGATCTCATGTTTTCTTTGCTTTTCCATTTGCATGGATTCCTTCTCTCGGCGGACACGCTCTTTGTTTTCTAAAATATAATTATCTCGCATTCTCTTGCTTTGTATTCCACTAAAATAATCCTTGGTAGTTATTACGATCACGCCACTGGTATTATCGCCATACTGTGCGGGTATTCCACCGGTGATAATAGCCAGATTTTCAATTGATAATGCCGGTACTCCGGAAATTCCAGGAGACTTAACGCCATCTACAATAAAAGCTGTTGCATCTCCTCTTCCTCCCCTGAAATGAAAATCTCCATTTGCATCTCTTGTTGCTTCAGATGTCATATTAAGAACGGCCCCTCCAATATCACTTTTATCCAATGCCATATGCATAAGATCTTCGCCACTTATTTCTTTAATATTCATAAAAGTTTTATCTATTGCTTCCTTTCTATAAGCAACAACTTCTACTATATCCAAAGTATTGGTAGAAACCGATACATCCAGATAAGTCGTTTTTTCAGAACTCACTCTTACGTTAATGATTTTTTTTGTTTGGGTTTCCTGGCTTGATACCAAAACATCGTAGTGTCCGGCATTCAATGGCTTATAGGTATAAAGTCCTTCTGGGTCTGTGGATGTTCCTCCTACAAGAGAACCGCCTTGTAATATTTTAATTACAGCCCCAAAAACAGGTTCGTGGTCACTATTTAATATTTGACCTTTAAGGGCGCCCATAGAGCTTTGAGAAAAAGTTTCTAGGCTGATTAATGTCAACAAGATGATTTGCTTTAAATTTTTCATGATTTTAATTTTATGGTTAAACTTGCTTTTATTAGAAATGCATTCTTTAACTTTAAGACGGATAGACTGATCCATTCCACAAAAAATCATATTATTTATTTTTATGGAATAGTTTGATCCGAACGTCTGATAAACAGATATGTGGCTTTTTAAAAAAAAGGAATATAGCAGCGACGAAGAATTATTGAAACACTTTAAAAAAAGTGGAGATAAGGAACTGTTTGCGGAACTGTTTAAAAAACATGTTTCTGTAGTTTATGGTACCTGTCTATTTTATTTACAAGACAAAGATGAAGCGCAGGACGCAACCATGCAACTGTTTGAAAAGCTGATGCTGGACATTAATAACAGAGATATTAATAATTTTAAAGGTTGGTTAAGTTTTGTAGTTAGAAATCATTGCATTTCCCTGATCCGAAAAAATAAATCGAACGCTAAACATATAAAATCCTATTATGAGTTTGAATATGAGGCACCGTCGTATGAAACAGATGAAAAAATCAGTTCAATAAATGATGAAGTTATGCTTGAGGAGATGAAAAATTGTCTTCCGAAATTAAAAGAGAATCAACGGACTTGCGTAGAATTGTTTTATTTGAAAAACAAAAGTTACCAGGATATCGCCGATGCAACTTCTTTTACTTTAAATGAAATTAAAAGTTATATACAAAACGGGAAACGAAATTTAAAATTACTATTAGAAGACCAAATCATCCAAACAAAAAAGAATGCTTAAACCAAGTGACATATCTGATTATAAATCACTAACCGGGACTCAACAAAAGTTTTTGGAAAACCAAATGCAACAGGACGAATTAAATTATTTATCCTCTGTATCATTTGAGCAATTTAATATTACGGATGCTGATATCCGCAAATTGGACGCATTAATTGATAACAAAACAAAAGGCGGTTCCGGCTCCTTTAATACTATATTTATCAGTGTTTTATGCGGCCTCTTAATTGGTATTTCTATTTTCTTTGTCATTTTTCAAAAAAGTAAAAATCATCCTTCAGTGTATCAACTCATAGAAGAAGAAAAATTTCAGAAGACTTTAAGCAACACTGTTACACAATCTGATACTCTCTTTCCTATTATTGTCAATAAACCGATTGAACATTACAATACAATCTTGGAAAAAACAGCAGAATCTCCTTCCCTGATTGAACAGCCAGAAATTCTCCCACGGAAGGATCTAATACAGCCCCTTTCAGAAAACACAGATGATGAAGAAATTGTGTTTCAGTTTACGGCTAATGCGCCGGTTATTTTTATTGATAACATGAAAGTGACCAATTACCGTATGTATTATTTTAAACAAACCGAGGCCATTGATTTATCGGGTAACATGGGTTTAGCCGCGCAATACGGAAGTAAAGCAGACATTGAAAGGGTAGCCATGAATAATTCAAATACATACCTGGCACACAAAGTGATTCGAAAAGCCATGCGTTTATTTAAGTCAAAAAACATTGTTAATTGTATTGAAGAACTGACCATTTTATATAATTACAATAAGAACGATGCCAATGCCCAATTCTATTTAGGAATGAGTTATTATCAATTAGGAAAATACCAGGTTGCTGAAAGGTTTTATCAAAAGAACCTGGATAACGTCAATAATATATTTCACCAGGAATCGGAATTTTATCAGGCCTTGTGTTTATTGAATATGAAACACAATGATGAAGCATTAAAGCAATTACAAATTATTGTAATCAACAAAGGTTTTTATAGTTCCAGGGCTCAGGAAACGTTGGATAAATTTTCGAAATAAACAACTTAAGACTGAACAGGCTTTTTGTATCTTTATCCTGAAATTTAATGGATAAAAGCATAAGATTAGATAGTTATTTATGGGCCATACGAATGTATAAATCACGTTCGTTAGCGACCGATGCCATCAAAAGCAATAAGGTTAAATTAAATGATGAATTAGTAAAAGCGGCTCACCTGGTTAAAATTGGAGAACGTTATACGTTGGCTTTCCCGCAAGGAGTTAAAAAAATTATCGAAGTCACAGGCCTGATAGATAAACGACAGAGCTTTGAAATCGCTAAAGAAAATTACATTGATCATTCTCCTCCTGTAGATAAAATTGAGGGTTTACCATCTGTTTTTTTTATGCCTAATATGCAGCGCGAAAGAGGTGCAGGCCGGCCTACCAAAAAAGACAGAAGAGATATGAATGATTTCAGAAAGGATTAACTTACTGAATATAACTTAGCTTCAACATATTTGTACGCCCTTTTTCTTTCATCGGCATACTTGCTAAATTAATTACCAATTCATCAGGCCTCACAAAGCCACCTGCCTTAATGTATTCCTTTAAATCAGAAATGGTTTGATCTGTGCTTTCATATTTATCATAATAAAAACCACGTACTCCCCAAACCAAACTCAATGCATTTAAGAGAGATTGATTATCGGTAAATATATAAATGTTTGCTTTCGGGCGATGGCTGCTCAATTTAAATGCCGTGTAGCCACTATGTGTCATAGATATGATTGCTGATACGTTCGCTTGTTTTGCCATCACACTGGCATTATAACAAATACTATCCGTTATATACGTTACTGTTTTTAATTCAGGCTCATGTTCTTTATAATAAATGGCGCCGTTCTCCTCTATTTGTGTAATGATCCGGCTCATGTATTCAATCACTTTTACCGGGTAACGTCCAACAGATGTTTCAGCACTTAACATTACGGCGTCTGCGCCATCAAGCACAGCGTTAGCCACGTCATTTACTTCGGCTCTTGTTGGTGTGTATGCGGTAATCATACTCTCCATCATTTGTGTGGCAATGATTACCGGTTTAGAAGCAGCAATACATTTATTAACGATCATTTTTTGCAATAACGGCACTTGTTCCATTGGCATTTCAACACCCAAATCTCCACGCGCTACCATCACACCATCTGATACTTCAATAATTTTATCAATCTCTTTAATGGCTTCCGGCTTCTCTATTTTAGCAATAACTCGGGCATTTTTTTTCTTCGAACGAATAATTTCTTTCAGTTCCACAATATCCATTACGCTTCTAACGAAAGACAATCCAATCCACTCAAAATCATTTTCTAAAGCAAAATCTAAATCTCGCAAATCTTTCAAGGTTAAGCAGGGCAAAGAAATTTTTGTGTTAGGTAAATTAACACCTTTTTTAGAAGACAAAACGCCTCCTGCAATAATTATAGCGCGAACCTCATCCTTACGGTTCGTCTCAATCACCTTAAGAGTAATTTTTCCATCATCTATCAATACTAACTCTCCTGCTGCCACATCTTGTGGGAACTGAGGATAGGTAATGAAAATACGTTCTGCCGTTCCTTCAGCCTCCTTCGTTGTAATGATGATCTCTTTTCCGCTGATCAGGTCAACAGCATTATCTTTCACCTTTCCTATACGTAATTTTGGACCCTGCAAATCTCCCAGGATACCAACATGGCGATTCAATTTTTTATTTAAAATACGAATATTATCTATAACATGTTTAATGGGTTCATAGTCTCCATGCGAAAAATTGATTCGGCAAATATCTAATCCTGCATTAAATAATTCTTCAAGAACCACAATGTTTTCAGTCGATGGACCCATAGTGGCAACAATTTTTGTTTTATTGTAATTAAAGTTCATAGTGTTAAATTGGTATACGAATGTAATAATTTCAAAGCAAAACGACATTATTAAATCATTATCTATTTTTAGTACCTTAGCAACTTTTATTGCTATGCCTAACAAACTCGAAAAATTCGCAGAATTAAACACTTTTTCTAACACCTTCTCTTTTCATCATTTTGATATCCCGGAAGGATTTTCAAAAAAAGGGAAATGGCACAGCGAAGTGTTTAAAAATAACAATCCCATTGTAATAGAACTTGGCTGCGGAAGAGGTGAATACACCATCGGTCTTTCTGAAAACAATACTTCTAAAAACTTTATTGGCGTGGATGTAAAAGGGAACCGTATTTGGACCGGCGCAAAATATGCAACCGATAACCACCTGGATCATGTGGCTTTTTTAAAAACCCGTATCGACTTCATTGATCATTGTTTTGCTGAAAACGAAGTTTCCGAAATTTGGATCACATTCCCTGATCCTCAACCTCAGCAAACCAGGGCACGAAAACGTTTAACAAATCCTGATTTCTTTTTAAACCGATATAAAAAAATATTAAAAAAAGGTGGATTAGTACATTTGAAAACCGACAGCACTTTCTTTTACGAATACACTATGGATGTAATCAAGGAAAGAAATCTTCCGCTGATTTTTGCAACAAATAATTTATATAAAAATTGTCCGGAAGGAAGAGAGGAATTGACCCGAATAAAAACCTACTATGAAACACTTTTTACCGGAAAGGGTGAGGATATTAAATATTGTTGTTTTCAAATAAACTAAAATGGCTATTAAAAAACTTCCTCACAAATCTCACTTTTATAATAAGCTTATTAAAAGTGTTGCTACCGGCGCCTTATTTTTAATTATTTCTTTAGGGGTTGGAATCTTTGGATATCATTGTTTTTTTCATATTTCATGGATTGATAGTCTCGTTAATGCTAGTATGATATTAACCGGGATGGGTCCGGTAGATAAAGCGGAAACAGACGGTGCAAAATTATTCGAATCGCTTTACGCACTTTACAGCGGTGTTGCTTTTTTAACCAGCGTTGCAGTAATTTTCAGCCCAATTGTCCATCGTTTTTTACATAAATTCCAGATCGATGTAGAAGATAATTAAACAAATTTTAACCTGTCTTTTTAAATAAAAAAACTTAAACTTGTCAAATGCTATCACTTTTTATAAACTGGAATCCAAGTCCTGAAATTTTTACTATTCCTGGTATTGACTGGCCGGTACGCTGGTACGGGCTTTCATGGGCTCTGGCCTTTATTGGTTGTCATTTTTTTATGAACCGCATCTATAAAACAGAGGGCAGAACAGAAAAACAGTTGGATACTTTAACTCTGTATATTGTGATTGCAACCGTATTAGGAGCCCGTATAGGCCACTGTTTATTTTACGATTTTCCTTATTACTCAACACATCCTTTGGATATTTTAAAAGTATATGAAGGTGGTTTGGCAAGCCATGGCGGCGGAATTGGAATTCTCGTAGGAATGTGGCTATATTGTTACAGAACAAAAGAAAACTGGATCTGGTTATTTGACCGCTTAATTGTAGTTGTTCCATTTGCTTCTTTTATGATACGTTTTGGTAATTTAATGAATTCTGAAATCGTTGGTCGCCCAACTGATGTTCCTTGGGCATTTATTTTTCATCAGGTAGATGAATTGCCAAGGCATCCTACTCAGTTATACGAGGCTATCTTCTATATATTTCTTTTCATTCTTTTTTACTGGTTATGGAAAAACAAACGCAGTGATTTTGGAAAAGGGTTTATGTTTGGTTTGTTCTGTGTTTTGATGTTCAGCTTCCGTTTTTTAATGGAGTTTTTAAAAGAAAACCAAGAAGCATTTGAAAATGCCCTTCCCATCAATATGGGCCAGATTTTAAGTATACCATTTATTCTGGCAGGTTTATACATGATGTTCCGGTCCAAAAAAGAAACTACCCACATCACTCCAACACACAATTCTATCACTAATTAGGGTTCACTCAAAAAGTCAATTTTACTTTTTATTTTCTTTTTGCTTGGCAAAAAAGAAACAAAAACCCAAGGCGAAAGACCAACTCCCATTTTTTATCGCACAAAATGTCACCGCAGTGCCGCCTAAAAAATCGTAGTTCGCTCTCTTTCGCCAAAAGCAGCCGCACAATTACTAACGTATGATAAATGTGCTACTAAATGATGCAAACCTTTTAATATATTTTCTGCAACAGCCTTGCATAAAAAAGAAAGTAAACTATTTAAAATAGTTGAATCTATTACTATTTCAGCGTTTTGATTGAACTCTAATTAACTATGGCTTTAACCAGTGTATTTGATCCTAAAACAACCGAAGAAACCTTTAAGCGATTAGAGAAATTAAATTACATGTCAAAGCCTCTTTGGGGCAAAATGAATGCTGCACAAATGTTGGCGCACTTAAATGTGACTTATGATTTAACCTATGGCAAAATTAAATCCAATACTGGTTTCTTTACCAAGCTGATGTTAAAACTATTTGTAAAAAGAATTGTTACCAACGAAAAGCCTTACAGGCAAAATTCTCGCACTGGGCCAGATTTTATAATCACAGACAATAGGGATTTTGAAAAAGAAAAATCTATTTTTATTGATTATGTGAAAAAAACTGAGGCTCTTGGAGCTAACTATTTTGAAGGAAAAGAAAGTACATCGTTCGGGAAAATGACATCAAAAGAATGGAGCACGCAGTTTTATAAACATATTGATCATCACTTTAAACAGTTCGTAATTTAACCAAACTCCCCGAATTTACATTTTAGGTAAAATAAATCTCAAAGCCTCCGGCACTTCGTTGATCCTGAGCCCGAATGTTATTTCGTGCAATCCTGAAGTTACGGTTTGAAACTGGCTGTTACTGGATTTAAAACCATAACCAATACTTAGATTTTCAATGGTGACTCCAAACATTGCGCAAAAAGTTCGGTTAGTTTGATATCCTAACTGTAACCAAACTTTATCATTATAAGTTCCTTTCACAAACAAAGAGGTTAGATCTTTTGTAACCGGAATATTCTGATAACATACCCATGGTGTTAATTTAAATTCTTTATTTACATTAAAAGTGTAGAAGACTGCTCCGTTAACATATGAGTTTAGCGGCTGATTTGTAGCAATAATGTGAGGCATTGAAAAACTCACATCAAGATTTTTATAGTTATATAAAAAACCCGCTCCTGCTGTAAATTGATTAGTATTATAATAAGATTTTGTAAGAGTAGGGTCTGATTGATCCAAAGATTGGTAATTATCAATGCGGTTAACTAAAAGGCTATTCTTTAAAATACCGGCTGATAAACCCAAAGTGAATTTCATCTCTTTCCCTAATTTAGCAATGTAGGCATATGATAAATCAGCCTTTAATATTTGAAATGCTCCACGCGTATCAGATATAATCCTTGTTCCTAAAGCTTGCTTTTTAGAGATTCTTGAATGCATGCCGAACATAAAGTTTTTATTGGCATAAGAAACGCCTTTATTCTGCGACTGAGCACTCAAAATAATATTGAGGCTTTCGTCCCTGCCAGAATAAGCAGGGTTAACGTTAAACATGTTGTTTACCTTAAAAGAATAAAAATCGTATGATAATACCTGCGCCTTTGAACTCAGGGTGATCATTATAAAAAGGAAATATAGAGTGTGTTTCATGTAAGTACAGTTGTTGTGTTATTAATTAGTTTACGATGGTAATATTTCCTTTATAAGTGATTCTCTGGTTTTTAAAAACATAATAATAGTTGCCGGTTGGCAGCGGGCTGCCCTTGTATTTACCGTCAAACTCGTTATTATAATTATTTTGTGCTTCATAAATAACCAGCCCAAATTGGTCAAATATTTGTAAGGCAAAATCTTTGTAAATGTTAACATTATCAATTTTCCAATAATCATTCTTATTGTCGCCGTTTGGTGAAATATAATTTGTTGATGGAAGTGGAATAGAATTTCCTGCAATATCCAAGACCTTTACTTCAAATGCTTTTTCCAAACTCAACCCTCCAGAATCGGTAGTTCTTATTCTAAAATAATAAACATCTTTTACGTCAAAATTAGTTTTATTTAATATGTACAATCTACTATCAAGAATTTCAAATTCATTATTGTCTTCATCTCCTGAGCCGAAAACAAAAGAATATGTAAACGAGTCAGTTGGATCATTATCAAGTGTTCTTATTTTACTTAAATACATATTTGGCTCGTTATTCTCAATAACAAATAGAGTGTCAATAATAATGTCTACGGGGGCTTCATTAGTTTTGATAATCGTCAAGGTAAATGTTTCTGTATAAGCGCATCCATTATTATCGTCCACCATAATTTCAATAATCTTCACTAAATCCGATCCGTTATTAATTATTGTATCTAAAAACAACTGGTTTCCCGTAATCAAAAAATTAGAATTATTTGGCTGCCCATTAGTTAATGAAAAATTAAATATAGTCCCTGGATCAGGATCTGTAGCAGATAGCGTTGAAATTGGAATACCCAAAGGTGTGTTTTCTAAAAGAGTATACGTTGTTATGGCAATATCAGTGGGCGAATGATTAGTGGTTATAGAAAAAGGATTTAACAGTGTACCGTGTTGGGTGCCTTGAGCAAAAACCAATGAATCTAATCCTAGTAATATAGTATTTGTAGAAGCCTTATAAATTTGAAAGGATACCTTTTCACCACTTACGACATTACTTTTGATTGTTAATAATCCTAACTTATTTGCACCCACGGCAATCTTAGTTTTTACAACACCACGGCATTGGGTTCCAACAAAAGCGGCAATGTAATTGTTGGTGTCAGCCAAATCAATACAGGCCTCACGAGCCTTGCAGGTCATCGTCATTTGGTATTGGAAACTTGCCACATTAACTGTCCACGTTGAGGGTACCTGGGAAAAAATGTTTTTTGAAAGCTGTAATAAAACGATAACTAAAAAAATCTTTGTTGCTCTACTCATAATTGATGTGTGAATTTGTTACAGGGTTCATTTATTGCTAAAAGAACCCTGTACTAAAAAAATTATTTTGTTTTTACTATTTTAATTTGTTCGTTAACATCACCCGTAATACGCAAGTAATACATACCCGATGAAATAGCGTTGTTTCCACTTAAAGAAACAGTGTGCTCTTTTTTATCTTTGATAGTTGACGAATAAACTACTTTTCCTAAGACATCTATTAACTCAATTTTACAAGAAACAGATTCATTAAAGTTCACTGTTAAATTATCACTGAACGGATTAGGATACACACTGATGTTTGCTGATGCTTCAAAATACTTGGTGCCTGTAGTTATATTTACGATATGACAAGCTAAAGAATCAGCCACATGTGTTAAGACAGGAATGGAAGGTGTTCCTGCAATGGCATTAGATGTAAAACTTATAACACTACCCGTTGAGATAACTGAACCATCTGTAGTGTTGAAGTATTTTAAACTCAATGCATCTCCATCAGTGCTGCTATATAAAGTCAGATAGAAATTGTAGGTGTTACTTAACGTATTTTTAATTGGGTAAGCATAACCTCTCATGGTGTTACCTGCGTCAAACGCACCAATAACCACATTGCCCTGCTCCAACGCTTCATTACATATATTGCCGGTAATAATAGCTGACATCGTGTTTTCATACGTTTCAGGGGCAAATGGGAAAATAGTCTGATTCGCATTCAATGTTTCGCTTATTCCTGGTTTACCGATAAATGAGGACAACGGATAATAGAATGTACTATTAGCAGCTGATTTCAACATATAACCCATCGTTGGTTTCATATGTGTTAAGCTTCCGGTCCAACCCATGGCATTATCATAATAAGCAAACTCATACTGGCTTTTAATCAAGTCGCCGGTTGCTGCATTGTAATTACCGAGAGCTTCTGCTATTGCAACATTTTTAGTTGACACATAGCCTATCCAGTTCCAGCCTGGCACCACGTTAATGGCAGCGATAGCAGAATCAGGATTGATCCGGGTTCCAATATGAACCAATGTATCAATGTTTGCTGTTTTAATCTTATAGGATTGGTTGTTGTAGAAACCAGGTCCCTGGGAAATATTTCCTAACCAACCTAATCCTGAATCATACTGGTCAAAATCAGAGGTGCTTAAAACGATATCGCCTGTTGATGGATTTAAACTATTCATTAACAAATTACTGGTTCTTAATTTCGCAGATTTTAAAGGAAGAGAGATCCATGTCCAGCCGCCATTCAATGGAATATCCAAAGAAATTTCTGTGTTGGCAATAAATGTAATAGGATTAGTTACTGTTCCGATCACATCATTTTCAACAAACATCAAGGAAGGCGTTACGTTTACAAATGTTAAACCGCTAGCCGCATCATAAATATTAAACTTAATCGAATCACCAGTGATGCTATTGCTGTAAACATTTAAAAATACTTCGTAACGGTCATATGCAGGCAAATACTGAAGATTAGCAACGCCGCAAATAACACCATTGCTGAAAGCAGCAATTTTATTTTCAGGATTCGTTGCAATCACATTATCAATTCTCATCTGTCCAAAAATATTCATGGAGTACTGGAAATCAGAAGGGTTCACCGTCCATGTTGGAACATTGCCGGTAACTTTTAAATTCACTCGCAATACTTCGGCATAGTTAAAATCAGTTGTTACGGTTACATCTGCACTATATTCGCCAATACTTCCTCCTGCAGGAATGGTAAAGATTATGTTCTGTACACTGTTTGGCGCTATGTTTCCGCTAGTAATATTTGCCGTCATCCAGTCTGGTAATCCGCCAATGGTAAATGCTTTCAGTGCACCTCCAGAATTAACAATCGGCGCTGTAAACGTAATCACGCTGTCTACCGTTTTTTCAAAATCAAACTGATCATCTTGCCATTTCACCTGGTTCTTGTTAATGTATGCAATCCATGTTTTAGGTGATTGCATTTTGTTTCCATGCATATCGTAGGCATTCTTAACAGTAATATCCAATGTAACATTTTCAATTAATTCAGGCGAAGCAGTGGTTGTTAAAATAATCTTGTCGCTGTTCAAAGACCAAGTATAATTAACCGATTGAACTGGACGAGGTAATTTAATTGTAGGAGTTTGACTGATTAATTGCGGGCCATTTTGTGCATTTACCGTTAACGAATTAACTGATTGATTATTGAATGTTGCGGTTAAAGAAGGTGTGCCCAAAACTACTGCATAGTTTTCAAAAGGAAGAAATGCCTGTAGTCCATATTCACTACCTAACATGCGGTTTTGTTTATCACGTTTTACCTGTTCTGCTTTACGCGAAGTATTCCATAATCTGAATTCATCCAACTTACCATTATAAAAATTATCATAATTGATAACATTACTGGACACATAAGCCCTGGCTCCTAAATATAAAAAAGAACCTGCTAAATTATTAAATGATAATGCCTGAACCGAGTTTTGTAAATTACCATCAATATATGCTGATAAATTAGCGCTGCGCTGCATAACCAAAGCCAGGTGATGCCACTGCCCATCAAAGAAGTTAGTTGTTGTTGCAATAAAATCCAAACCTTTATGGCGAACATGTATAGCTCCTGCTGCATCTTTTTCAATGTTCCATGAATCCAATGAATCAGCGCCAATACCATCTCCTTTACCGTTAGCAAATAAAGTAGCTACACCGCTTTGAGTCGAATTAAACCAAAATTCTAATGTAAAATCCATTTCTTTAGTGATAGCGATGTTGCCCGACGAAACCTGAACGTTATCATCTATCCCATCAAATTGTGCTGCATTTCCGTTTGGATTTACTTCCCAGGTTGCTCCATAAATATCAGCGTTTCTGCTTCTGATACCATCTTTTGCTAATGTTCCTTCCGCTTCATCCATTTTCCAGTTATACAATAATCCGGATTGGTTACGACTCAACACTTTATTCATGGTTATAGTAACTTCTGAAATAGTACGGATCTTATTCCATACTCTTACCTCATGTAAATTACCATTCAGATAATTGTTATTTGCCGGTATTGCTTTACCAAACATTAATTTACCTGATCCTGTGTAATCTACAATGAAACTATTATTAGTTCCAACCAGGGCGCCATCCACATAAAGGCTCGCATCAGTTCCAGCATAATCATACACCACTGCATAATGATGCCAATTTGTTGGTAGGGAAACGGCTGCAGAAGATAATACCGTTTGGCCACCTAATGTAAATTTCAATTTGTTAGTATTATCAAAACCAATACTCATTTTTTGCACGGGATCTGTTCCCTGGCTAATAGCAACCTGGTTGATATTAGTTGCATTTAATTTTGCCCAAAACTCAATTGTAAAATCACGTTTTTGTAAACTTGCTCCACCCGAAACCTCAACATAATCTGCTGTACCATCAAAATTCAAACTTTCAGCATGTCTTATGTTTGTTCCATTTAATACACCTCGGATATCAAAATTTTGAGATGATAAACTACTAATGTCGATTGGTTCATTGAACTGTATAGAGATGTCATCGTTAGGATCTAAAATTCCATCTCCCGGAGTTGGCGTTCCAAATGGCGAAGGATTGATGCGATCCATGATTCCTGCAAAAACAGGTGAACTAACGGTTGCAAAGCTGCCGTCCTTATTTAAACAATAAGATATTGCTCTCAATTCATAATTTCCGTCCGGAACGGTTGCAATGTCCCAATTGTACTCGCTATACACCTGGTTGTTTGGTATAGTATCGTGCGAAGGATTGGATGGATATTTATAGAATGCATTGAATTCTGTCCATACATTTGAGTTTAATGGCCTGAATTCAACACCGATTTTATTTAACCCTAAAATGGTGGTGGCAGTGCCGGTTGTTATAGAAGCTGTTCCATAATTATAATTGTAGTCAGAAACCTGGATGTTTGCATTATTATTATGACCATTGTTAATGATCCAGTTATTAGTAGGATTGATTAAAGCAAGATCAGTACATGTTGGAATAAAATGAACAGTAACATAAGCTGTATCAGCAATCTCTTCGCTACAAGCCGAACTGAATATTACCATTAAACTGTCGTACTCAATTTCAATCGGACCACGTTCGATGGTTAAAGTTTTAACAACCGAACCGCCCGAAGGGATATTTATAATTGTATTTGCAGGATTACCGTCTATTTTAAGCACAGCTCCGTTTGGATTGCTCACGCTTGCTACACGCACCTGAAGATTAATATCATTGTTTACCGTTAAAGGACTTTGGTTGGATAATAATAACTGGTAAACAGCTGCCTGGTTAGAAGGAATGTTATACTGAATAGCCGGTGTAATAACGATGTTTGGCATTTCACGCTGCACCGTTGCATTTGATATCGTATAGTAACCGCTTACATTGTAAGAATGCGATCCTATTTCAGCATTAGGATTAGAAGGATTATAATAATGCAGGTTAACCGCATCTTCATACGGACACATTGTTTGTCCGCCACGCGTAATAAATACATTCCCTGTTCCTTCCGGCGCTTTGTACACATCTATACTCATAATATCTCCCGGATCTCCATCTGTTAATGTATAATCAAATGTTGTTAATGTTGTAACACCATTTGCCGTTGAATTACCTTTTTTCTCTAACATGGTCAGTGAAATTTCAGTAAGGAAACCTGTTCCGCCAAATTGTGCTCCTATGTCTGCTTTCGCATTTCCGCCGAGGGCCAACTCATAATTTTCTGTTGTGGTCGATTCCTGATCCAAAGAATAAGAATTTGAGACAATAGCTGAACCTAATGTAAAGTTGTCTACCAGGGTTGTGCCTGAAAGGTTTTGTTTACATTTATATTTTTCTCTTTCGTTTTGTGCAAGCGCTTTTTTCCATAAAGCGATCTGGGTATTCAAAACCCTTACCGAATCTACTGTGTTTTTTGAAAGGTCTTTACTGATAGACCAGCGCACCGTATAAGAAGCTCCGGTTGTATCTGCATTTTCATAAACGGTAGATGTAGTTGTTGAGCGTGGTGCCAATAACGGATCATCATTATTTATACCAAACAAAGGATTTGATGCAGATAGATGCGATGTGTATTTTGCCGTGTTATTTAATAAGAATGTGGAGCGGATACTTTCCAATGTTGGGATCACTATCGTTTCTATTTCTTCCTGTGTGTAAGAAAAGCGCGTTCTTACGCCGTTTGGAGCAATCGCATAACCAATGGTTTTTGCCAATCGGTAACCATTCACTGTATCTCCAAAGCAAGCATTACTTGTTGCACAGGAAGCAAGTGTTCTTAATTCAATATTATTGGTTGGACCAACCAGCCAGTTTTTTGCACGGCCAATAAATATATCTGCTTCTGCGCCAACATAATTTGCATTATCTCTTGTAGAAACAGTATTGAATGTAGTCATGGTTTCTACATAAGAATCTTCTGTACCTTTTTCATATGTATTTGTAAATCCTAAGCCAATGGAGTTATCAACTTCTACAGCAGTGATCACGCCAATACCAATTAAGGCTTTTTTACCTAATAATATTCTGGTGGTAGTTTCGGCTTCCTGGCTAAACGCTTTTGAATAAGACGTTGTTTTACTAACCGTTGTTCCACTTCCCCACTTAGAGGAGCTACCTGAGCCCGGAGGATCACGCAATATGAAGTCTACTTTTTCAGGTCCCTGTGTAGAAACTCCTGTACCGGTAATTTTTTGCCCGTATACAAATGCGTGATAATTAGGTGCAGAAATAATTAGTGGATTCGGTTTCCATACCACAGAGGCTGCTCCGTCGGGAACTACTACTACCTGCATATCTTTTGTGTAACTTAAATTAGCAATTGGATGAGTAGCATTATTTGGTTCGCCACAGGTAAATGTATAAATGGCAACACCATTTATCATAGGTACCACAGGATTAGGATCAGTACCATCAACCATGCTGTTTGTTACAAATGCATTTCCACTTAATCTTACTGTATCTATAGCTGAATTATCAGTATTTGTATATATTTCTGAACTATGGATCTTTGCCGTGTAATTATTTCCCTGTAAAAATACCGGAAAATTAAATGGTCCCCAACCCGGACCTACTGGCCGTATACTAAGTTTTGTAGATCCAAACATCAAACTGTCTTCTCCAATAAATAAAGATCCATTCAAGCGGGTTACGTTAATACTTGGTGCGGTCCTGTAGGTCATATCCAATCTCTTATGATATCTTATTGAATCTATGCTTACTATACCACCAACGTTATCAAATAATGTATCAACTACATTTGTTTGTACCGCTGCCGTTGCCATATCAATTACCTGATTGGCATTTGTTAAGCTTGTTTTATTTATGATCACCGAATTTGAAATAACGTATACTGAATCAATTCGATATTGTAATGGTGGGATATTAAGTGCGTATTCCCCTGTTATACTGTTAGTTTGAACCGCTACCGTATAACATGGTGTGCCCGCAATCGGCGATACAAGTTTAATTCTTGCATTACCAATGTTGTTTATGGAACGACCCATGCCCGGAGCTTTGTTTGTCTCTATCAAACCACCAACTACACGTCCTAATAATAACCGACGCGTGCTATCAATAAATGGAATATTAGTTAACGGCGCCTGGAAATTATGTGTTCCTATTGCCGGGTAACGTCCATCTTCCATTGTATGCGAGTTTTTTTCAACCGTAATAAAATGGTTCCCAATTGGTACGGTGATATTGAAGTTCCCTGCCGCATCTGTTTCAACCGGCAAACCACTAGAAATAACAGCGACTCCATCTATTTTCAAAGTTGCATTTGGTACAGGACAGGTTGTATTCTTATAAAATAATGTTCCACTAACCGGGAAAGACGAGTTATCTGTAAAGTCCTGATTATTGTAAACATAAGAACCATCGCCAATATAAACTGATCTTGAATTGGGAGCGAATGAATGTGTTTGAAAAGATGGAACCAAATTAAAATTCTCTCCTGTTCCTAAATACCTTATACCTGCTACTGAATAATTTCCCAGGGCATTTGTTACGCCAAAATAGCCTAACTGAGCATTGGTTGGCTTATCATTACTCCAGGTTACTGAACCATTAATTGAACCGTGGTTAGCATTAAATATATTTCCTACTTTAGAAGGATCATATGCATAATCACCAATGGCTTCGTTAAAATGTAAATTACATTTAAAGCCTGCTTCATCTCCATTTAAGATCCTTCCTGACTCAGCTGTAATAACAGAATCAGCCGCAGCCTGTCCCAATAAACGAAATTCGTCCATTAAAAAAGCAGACGATGCATTTCCAAATACAAGGTTGTTTGCGTTATCGGTGATTACACCTGTTGCAGTCACACTTCCTGAAATAATGCCACTTACAAATAACTTAAAGTTGCTTCCGTCATAAACCATCGATACATGATTCCATTGACCAGTAGTAACGGCAGCAGTTGTAATTGTTCTTGCTACTCCGCCTATGAATACCTGTGCCTGGTAATTAGCTCCTGTTTTCGTAAAAGAAAAGGCATTGGCTTTATTTACAAAAGAGGCATTATTTCCATCAGGCTTAAGCCAGAATTCCATACGCATTTGTGCGCCAGGTTCTAATTTAGCGTCATCATTAACTGTTAATGAACCACCTGAAAAGCTTAAAGAATTTCCACCCGGCGCACCGCTTTGTTGTACAAATACTTTTGCTCCGCTTACAGCTATTCCACCCGCATATTCAATATGTCCGCTTACTAATCCGGCAGGATCACGAAATCCTATATCTGAACTGATGTTAGTAAGTGATTCGGCGTTTAAACAATTTTTTACGCCTACAATCGTATATCGGTAAAATACCCGTGCATCTGCTGTATTATCCACATACAAAGCGCTTCCCGCAGGAGGTGTTGCAATCTGAACTGAATCAAGAAGTGTTCCTAATTGTTTACGGTATATCCTGAACATATCAATGTTAATACCATTATTATTACTCCAACTTAGCTCTACCCTATTGCCAAAATATCCTTTTGAGCAAACCAGTTTTTTAGTAGAAGTAAATGTTGTATTTAAATTAGGGGTAGGTAACGATACCGTTGGGGTTGCTGCTGTAGAAATGCCACTTAGTACGCACCCTGAAAAAACTTTAACGTAATATTTATACGCTTTACAGGCCGAAACATTATTATCGGTATAGGATGTAGCATTTATGTTTAAATCAAAAATTACAGAGTTGCCCTGATCGTCCCTTCTTTCAATTTGGTATTTGGTTTCATTGGTGGCGTTATCTGTCCACGTTACATCAATTTCATTATTGGGAATATCTGCAATAGCATTTACAGCACTAGCAACTGCCGGATCACTCGGTGAAAGGCCATCTGTTTTAATGTTTCCTGACTCATTAAAGCAATTATTGCGTGAAGTGACAATATAATAATAGGTTGTCCCTCTAGCGGCAGAATTATCTAAAAAATAGCGGTCGTTAGCGCCAATCGTCGTGTACGTTGTAAACGCACCATTTAAGGTAAGTCCTCTCTTTATTACAAAATCCTGTGGATTAGAATAATTATAATCCCAGGTCAAAGCAATGGAACCATCACATCTGTCGTCAGTGGCTATAAAATTATTAGGTGATGGCGGTGATGGTTTTGGACCACCCACTGATGCGATTGAAAACATACTTAAAACGTTAGCAGAAGCATATCCATTTGGCTTATAAACCTGCACTACTTTATAGGAATAGGTCGTATTAGAACTAACCCAGGAATCTGTGTAAGTGTTAATATTTGCAGCTACAGTAGTAAGATAGTTGTTATCTCTAAAGATTTGGTTCTCATAATTTAATCCTGTGCAGGAGGAGCTTATTTCCCATGTTTGAAAAGGATTGTCCCAACTTAAATTAACAAGGCCGCAAACATCTGTAGATGCCACGATATTATTCGGTCTCTCAATTACAGGATTAAAGATTGGTCCTGATAAATCCGTTCCGTTATCTGTGGCATCAGGTTGGCCCTGGTGATTTGCCCATGAATAATCAAACTTTAATTCGTAAGGATATTTCATATCTGCCGGACGGTCATATAAAGTAATATCACGTGAATAAACATCAGTTCTTATCTCATAATTAGCGCCAACAACACCATTGAAATAAGTTAGTCCGTTATTCCAGGTGTGAATTGACACCCAGACATTACTGGTGTTTTTATATTGTAAATTTCCGCTGATAATATAGTCGTTATCACACGTGGTACAGCCGATGTTATCTGTATTGTAAGTGATTTTAAAATATCCTGTACATTTATCATAACGGAATATAGTTGCATCAATCCCATTTGAAAATGAGTTCTTTCCTAAAAAAGCGAATAACATGGTTAAAAAAAAGATTTTTAATCCATTCGCTTTAATTAAATAATTTGTTTGATAACTTTGTTTCATTTGGGTGGCTTTTTTCAATGAAAGGTAAATGTAGGTAATTTTATGTAAAGTGCACGTTATTAATTACTTATAGTGACTTTAAATCTTTATTTTAAAATGTTCGGTGCTCCCGAGCGTTGAATAACATTATAGTCTATGTAGATTGCGAATTTGATGACTACATTTTGCCGTAAACACTACGCCAACATTTATTAATCCTCTTTATATTTTCCAACTTATTCCGGCATAAATTTAAAAGCTTTTCCCGATTATAAAACAATGTTTAAAACTCCGTTCAAGGTTTTAAGCAATTTTCATGTTTGAACCTTCTTTTATTATTTATATTTACCTTAAGCGGGGATCCGGCCTTTAACTTAATTATTTATGGCAAAGTCAAAAAAGAAACAACCTAAACGCTACTTGTTCGAAGAGGTATTGACGTTTTTAAAGCATAACGAGGGCAAGTCGTTTAACTATAAACAACTTGGCTCAGCCATGGAAATTGATAATGAAGGTGATCGCTTTTCGTTATTAGAAACCTTAGAAGAATTAAAGCATCAGGGTTTTGTTATTGAAACCGAAGTAGGAAAATATCAGGCAAAAGAATCTAAAAGCTACCAAAGCGGAACTATTGATTTTACAACTCAGGGAACTGCTTTTGTGATTATTTCTCCGGAACTTCCCGATGTGTTTATTCCTTTCCGCAAAACAAGAGATGCGCTTCAAGGTGATTTAGTAAAAATTACAGTACACCCACAAAGAGGGAGAGAAAAGCCAGAGGGAGAAGTTGTTGAAGTTATCAAACGTAAAAAAATAAAATTTGTTGGCACTATACAAATCAATCCGAAATTTGCTTTTGTTGTTCCTGATTATACGAAAATACATGTCGATTTTTTTGTTCCATTGGCGGATACCATGGGTGCTAAAAACGGTCAGAAGGTTTTAGTGGAAATGACAGAATGGAAACGTGGCTCAGAAAATCCAAATGCAAAAGTAGTTGATGTTTTGGGAACCGCCGGAGAGCACGAAACCGAGATCAATGCTATTATGGCTGAGTTTGGACTACCGATGGTGTTTGCTCCGGAAGTAGAAGCGGCCGCTAAAAAATTAGCCACCGACATTACTGCTGAAGAAATTGCCAAACGAAGAGATTTTAGAGGCATTACTACCTTTACAATTGACCCTGTTGATGCCAAAGATTTTGATGATGCCTTATCTTTACAAAAACTCGAAAATGGAAACTGGGAAGTTGGTGTTCACATCGCCGATGTTACTCATTATTTAAAGCCTCATACCATTTTAGATGATGAAGCGGTAAATCGTGCTACTTCTGTTTATTTAGTTGATCGTTGTGTGCCCATGTTGCCGGAAGTATTGAGTAACTTTGCCTGTTCTTTAAGACCACATGAAGAAAAGTATTGTTTCAGCGCTGTGTTTGAATTAGATGACGATGCAAAGATCCAAAATCAATGGTTTGGCAAAACGGTCATCTATAGCGATCATCGTTTTTCTTACGAAGAAGTGCAAACCATTATTGAAACAGAAAAAGGTCCCTACAAGGATGAAATATTTACCCTTGACAGACTGGCTAAAATTTTACGCGCTGAAAGAACTTCTAATGGATCTATCACTTTTGATAAAGCTGAAGTAAAATTTCAGTTAGATGATAAAGGAGCCCCAACGGGTGTATATTTTAAAACACAAAAAGATGCCCATAAATTAATAGAGGATTTTATGCTGTTAGCCAATCGGAAGGTAGCAGAGTTCCTGGGTAAAAAAGGAAAAGATGATCAGCAAAAAGGCCAGGCTCAAAAGAATGATAAAAACAATAAAGGTTGTGACGCTGTAGTTTATAGAATTCACGATGTGCCAAAAGATGAAAAATTACTGGAGTTAAATAATTTTGTAGAACGGTTTGGTTATTCCGTAGCCATTGGTAATAAAACAAAAACCGCCCATTCCATTAATAAATTATTGCAGGATGTAAAAAATAAAAAAGAACAAAGCATGATTGAATTATTGGCGGTTCGTTCGATGCCGAAAGCCGTTTATACTACTAAAAATGTAGGGCATTATGGCTTGGGTTTTGATTTTTATACTCACTTCACTTCCCCGATTCGCCGTTATCCGGATGTGATGGTTCATCGTTTGCTGGAAGCAAAGTTAAATCACGCCCATTATTTAAAAGCAGATGAGTTAGAAGCGCTTTGTAAGCATTCTTCAGAAATGGAGAAGTTAGCATCGGATGCCGAACGTGCTTCTATTAAATACAAACAAGTAGAGTTCTTAGAGCATAAAATAGGCCAGGAGTTTGAAGGCGTGATTAGTGGCGTTACCGAATGGGGAATTTTTGTTGAGATTATTGAAAATAAATGTGAAGGTCGTGTAAGTATGCGTGATATGAAAGATGATCAATATTCTTTTGACGAAGATAATTACCGTGTGGTAGGTCGAAAAACGGGGCGTGTGTTCACCTTGGGAGATAAGGTGAAAATTATTGTGAAACGCGCCGACCTGGTTAAGAAACAACTGGACTTTGAATTTGTATCAGGCATACCATCTGCTAAAGAACCAGAAATACGAAACGCTAAGCGCTACAAAAAAAGACGATAATTGAATATCATTTCCGCTAAGAAAGTAACTTAGAATTATGCCGGTTTTTTATTCTTAATCTAAAACTTAGTTATCAAAAACTCCGTTCTCCTGTTTGCCTGGTGTTCTTCTTCCGAACATGTTGAAACTACTTTGCCTTCGCATTCACATTGGTTGATGAGTTTACTTTCGCCATAACCTTTACCAACAATACGAGTTTTTGTTACTCCTTTTGATACGATATACGCCGCTGATGATTTAGCCCTTTTATCTGATAATGATACGTTGGATGCTTTACTTGACCTGCAATCTGTATGAGAACCTAACTCAATGGTCATCGTTGGATTTTCCTGCATCACCTTCACAATCTTATCTAATTCTTTAGCTGCATCTGCCCGGATATTTGATTTAGCGAGATCAAAGTAAATAGGATTGATTTGGATAACTTTAGCAATATCGGCACCAATTTCTAGTTTTTGCAAAACTTCCTTTAACTCAATTACCGTGTTTATGTCTAATGTAATATCATAGTTTCTTTCAACGGTGATGTAACTTTCTTTTTCATACTTAATCGTAAACTGTAATTTGTCGCCTGGTTTTTTACCTCTGATAATATCTGTAAAGGTTCCTGTTTTATCCGTTGAATATGTTTTTGGGGTATTGTTCGCTTTATCAATAAAGGTTGTTTTAACTCCCTCTATGGGTGTAGCTGATTTAGCATCTTTGATACTACATATTAATTTGTATTTTGGGAACAAGCCAATATCTTTTTTATTATCTCCTGATTGTAATTTACCCACCGGCACCAATCGATCGTAATATTTAGAACGTTCTTTTGCGCCTACAAAATATTCTTTAGATGGATCGTTTATAACAAACATGTATTCAGCTTTCTCATTTACTTTTGTAGAATCGATCGCTAATTTATTGTTGTCTAATATGTACACCCATGCATTTGGAATCAACTCTTTATTACTTTCATCAAACACAATACCACTTAAGGTAACTCCTATTAATGGTTCTTTTGATCGGAAAAAATAAATATCATCTTTTCCTTTTCCACCCGTTCTGTTGCTTGAAAAATAACCTGTTTTTAAGTCGTTATTCAAAGCAAAACCAAAATCATCAAAATTTGAATTAATAGGATAGCCTAAACTTTGTGGTTCAAAATAGGCATCCATTGCCGGAACGGTAAAGTATAAATCTAAACCTCCTAATCCTGCTCTACCATCCGTAGAAAAAAACAAGGTTCCATCTTCGTGAACATAAGGGAACATTTCTCTTCCTTCTGTATTAATGGCTTGTCCTAAGTTTTCTGGTTTTTGCCATTGCCCGTTAACGTTTTCTGATAGGTATAAATCTGTTTGTCCCAACCCTCCGGGCATGTCTGATACAAAGTACATGCGCTTGCCATCTTTGGTAACGGTGGCATGCCCTAAAGAGTAATCATCCGAGTTGTATGGAAAACTTTCCGGCTTTGATAATTTGCCTTTGGCGTCTTTAGTTAAGATGTACAATTTTAAATTCACCACATTTACTAAAACACCTTTTACTTTTTTAACCACAAGGTTACTTTTAGTTAAGAACACCGTTTTTTCATCGGCTGATAAACATACTGGTCCATCATGGTAGGTTGAACTCACCGTTTTTGCCATCGGCATCGTGGATTCAAATTTTAAGGAATCTTTTTTATTGGAAGTATATACATCAATAAAATAACTATCATCCCAGGCAAAGGTTTTGTTTTTAGCAGAAGTGTTTCTTCTATTAGATGCAAATAAAACGGCCTGGTTTTTATTAAAAAACACAGGTCCGAACTCTGCATTTTCTGTATTTAAACTTTCTACATTTGTTACTTTATACGCAGCCGAATCTTTTTTTAATTCCTTCACATAATTTTTCTTTTTGGAATGATTCTTTGTGATGAGATTATCTTTGTGTTTTTGCTCAATTAATTTTAAAACGTTTTCAGCTTCTGTATATTTTTGGTTATATTTTAAACACTGCAGATAATTAATTAAGTCACTTTCGGTAGTGGTAGCCGAAAACTTATCAATTAGGTTTTTATATGCCGGCTCAGCTTTCACAAAATCATAAATTTTAAAATACGATATAGCCAAGCGCCTCATGTTTTCTTCGGTTGGTGAATCTGTTTTTACTAAACTTTTATAATAATCAGCGGCTGCCAAATAAGATAACTCATTATATAGTTGGTCTGCTTTTTTTTGAAACAGAGATTGTGATTGGATAGTGGTTGTAAATAAGGCTAGTGTTAGTAGTAATAGTAGTTGCTTCATATAGTCTTTGATTTTGTTTCCCGCAGCTTTCGCTGATTCCGCAGGCTTTATTTTTGTTGTTTTTATTTGTTTTTATTGAACCATATAAGTCACAAAAGTTCATTTAAAGTTTTGTTTGTTATCTTCAACACAGTGGTTTTGAGGTTATGAGTTCACAGAGTTTTTGTCTTGATTCTCGTTTGTCCGGTCAATCTCTTGAGGCTCTCCTCTCTTTTCTGTCCCTTAAAAATAACGTGGCGATTTAAATCCTTTGGCTTTACTTCTTAAATCGTAGCTAATCATAATTTCATGAGAACCAACACTGAATTTTTGTAAAGTGGTTAATTGATAATCGTAAGCATAGCCTATTCTTAAGTTTTGACTTATGTTATACATGATGTTTAAACCTGTAGCTGCTTTATGACGATACATGGCTCCTATCCATAATTTATCATAGAATAAAAAGGATAAATTTCCTTCAATAGACAACGGCGCATTATTTACATATTTAACAATAAAGGATGGACGCATATTAATTGCCGGATTTAATTTTACGACTATTCCTCCAAAGCCATAATAGTGGTTTTCTTGTAAGGCCGATTGATCAGCTGCTAAATTGATTTTATTTTTTATTAAGCGTGGCGTAGAAATCCCTATGTAATGTCTCTGGCCATAGTAATACAATCCTGCTCCTACATTAAATAGATTCTTTTTATACTGAAAGCCATCTAAATAAATTTCATCCGTATTGTCATTTACTCTTAGGTTAGAAAAATCTTGTCTAAAAAAATCTACACCTGCTTTTATACCAAAAGCTAAACGGTTATTCTTTTTGTTGACTTTAATGCTATATGCTAAATCAGCATATACGCCTGTGTTTTTTGTAACTCCTAATTGATCGTTTAAAACCGTTAAACCAACGCCAATGTTTTCTGTTTTTAATGGCGAATGAATAGAAAGTACTTGTGTTTTAGGCGCGCCCTTTAAATTTGTCCATTGGTCACGTACGGTTCCTGTAACCTGAATTGCTTCCTGACTTCCCGCATAAGCCGGATTTAAAAGCAAAGGATTAAAGAAATACATACTGTGTTGTGTTTCTTGCTGTGCGTGACTGATAAAACTTACTAATACCAATAGTAATATGCTTAATCGTAGTGTCTGTTGTTTTTTCATGTACCCGTCTTTTTTTAGTTTCTCTTACTGTTTTATTTACCCTGCAGATCTCGGCAATTTGCACAGATATTGTCTTATTCTAATATCTTAATACTTACTAGTACTGTAATACTAAAATTCCGTTATACGTTTCTGTTTTCTCATCTCCATAATCTAGTATCACGTAATAGGTGCCTGCCGGTAATTTGTTTTTCCCAACTTGATCTCCCATATTAGCAAAGCCTTCAAACTCGTTTTGGTACTTTTCTTTTTGGTAAATTATATTTCCCCAACGGTTAAATATTTTTAACGTGTTGTTTGGATAGTTTTCAATATTCTTAATCACAAAGCCATCATTCTTACCATCACCATTTGGTGTAAACAGTTCCGGCACATATGTATCGCATACTTGCGCATCAATAATTCCAATGGCTCTGTTTACACAGCCGTTTTGATCTGTGGCGGTTACCGCATACGTTCCTGCATTTGCTTGTGTTAATGGACTCGCTGTTTGACTTACACCTGTGCCTACCGATTGATTGTTATAAGACCAATTGTACCCATAAGTGCTGTTGGGATTTGCCACATCTAATTGGGCCGATGTGTTTTCACAAGCCGACACATTATCTTTTATTAATGTTACCGTTGGTAGTGGATTAATTGTAATGGTATTAGCCGCAGTGTTTGTGCAGGTTCCTAAACTTGCAATAACACTTATGGTTTGTGTTCCAACGGATCCTGTTAAGCTAACCGGGATAGTTAATGGATTTGCATTTGGTATGCTTTGTCCGTTAATATTCCAATCATATATGACGCCCGTTTGTGGAGAGTTAATAGTGATAATTCCATTTTCGTTTTGACATATCGTTAAATCACTTAAATCAAAATTGGCGTTTGGCAAATTTATAATGTTTAACGTTGCTGTTGCGGGTACTGATACACAGCCTTCTATACTTGTTACAGTTACTACATAAGTATAGGTTCCTGTTGTTAATGCACTTGCCGGAAAACTTATCGTTCCTTGGTTCTGGTTGGTATTGTTAACGCCATTACCTAATGTCCATGTATAACTTGTGGCTGTTGTATTTGCCGTTAGGTTTACTGTGCCACTTGTACAGATTGTGTTTGGGTTAGCGGTGGCTGTTACCGTTGGTAATTGGTTTACGATTACATCTACTGTTGTTAATGTTGATGTACAGCCTGTTGTTGTATTGGTTCCGGTTACACTATAAGTTATTGTGTTGCTTGGCGATACATTTATTGTGCTGGTATTGGCTGTTGTGCTCCAAACATAGGTATCTGCGCCTGCTGCCAATAAAGTTACCGGACTTCCTGCGCAGGTCGTTGTATTTGTTACTGCTATTTGTGGCAGGGCATTTACATTTATCGTTATTGTTTGGGTTGTACTTGTACAGTTTGAGGTTTCTCCTTTAACGGTATAAGTGGTTTGTGCCGTTGGCGTTAACACAATCGTATTCGTTGTTGTTTGAGATGGGTTTGTTACTGTATAACTTGTTGCTCCTGTTAATGTTAACGTTGTGCTATTACCTTCACATATAGTCGTTGCCGTTGCTGCTATATTTAATGTTGGGGTTGGCGTTACGCTTACCGTTACGTTTGTAATGTTTGAGCAACCTGTTACAGTATTAGTTCCCGATACCGTGTAAGTTGTTGTTGTTGCTGGTGATACAGTTATTGTTGCGCTCGTCTCTAACGTACTCCATGTATAAGTATCTGCCCCTATTACAGATAATGTTGTTGCCGAGTTGGAACAAATTATTGTGTTAGTTGCTGTGGCGTTCAGGTTTGGGATATTTGCATCGGCTACAATGGTTACTGTTTCTATAGCTGATACACATCCACTTCCTGTATTAGTAACTTGTACTGTAAATGTTCCGTATCCATTGGCTATTGGATTAGCTATGGTTGTATTATTTAAGCTTCCGGTCGATGGTATTGTCCATACGTAGTTTGTGTTTGGATCAGCGCTGCTTGTTGCTGATAGTGTTACTGTTGGATTGGCACAGGTGGTTGTTAAACTACTTGGGGTTAAGGTCATCGTGGGCGTTAACGTGTTGGTTAAAACAGTTACGGTTCCTGATCCAATACAACCGTTTAAATTGTCTGTTACGGTTACTGTATACGTTCCTCCAGTATTTACTATTGGATTTGCACTTGTTCCATTTAATATCGTGCCCGGACCTGACCATGCATAGCCAAAATTAATGCCCGTTGGGGTTGCTGATACCGTAATACTTGTTGTTGAACAGGTAATGGTATTTGAACTGTTTGCTAACGTTGCTGGGGTTGTTGTATTTGTTGGTACAACTAAATTAAATGTTGATTGACAATTAGATACTGTATTAGTAATTGTGACGCTGTACGTTCCTGCTAAAGTAGCTGTTGTTGCTGCTGTATTATTGGTGCCAGATATACCCGGGCCCGACCAAATATAAGATACCGGATCTGTATTACTCATCGTTACTCCTATAGCTACTACTGAGTTTGTACAGGTAATAGAGTTTGTTATAGCATTTACTGTGGCTTGTGGCACATCTGTTGATGAACTTACGGCTACTGTAGAGGTACTTGTACATCCTGATGTTGGATGTGTGACTACCAACGTATACGTTCCTGGTGCGCAAGCGGTTGTTGTTAAGCTATTTGTTGTACCACAAACTCCTCCTAACCAATTTATAGAAGATGTGCTTGGTGTGGCTGTTCCTGTTAATGTAACTGAACTTACTCCACACACTAAGGTTTGTGTTGTTCCTGCATTGGCAGTTGGTGTACTTAAATTATTTGTTACTGTTGCTACTGCTGTGTTGGTACACCCATTGGTTGTACTGGTTGTTATTAAGGTATAGTTTCCTGTTGTTGTTGCTGTGGCACTGGCTAAGTTAGTTGTTCCCGACAATCCTGTTCCTATCCATGAATACGTTACTCCTGATGCCGGACCTCCTGCTAATGTTGTTGATGTGTTACTACATGTTAATGTTCCTCCAACCGCAGATGCTGATGGTGCTGCCGTATTCTGGGTAATGGCAACACTTCCGGTTGTTTTACATCCATTATTTGTATTAGTTACAGTATAATTATAAGTTCCACCTATATTAATATTGGGTGTTGATGTTGTGCCGCCTGCTGTAATTCCGGTACCTGTCCAGTTATAACTTACCGGGGTAGTGGTTGTAGTAACGTTTGCATTGACTGATGTTAACGTACAATTTAATACGCCCGTTGTTGCAGTTGATGTTGCTGGCGTTACTGTGCTTTGAGTAATAGATGTATTAGCAGTTGCTGTACAGCCATTTGCTGCTGTTACAGTTAATACATATGTTCCTCCTTGATTAACAACCGGATTTGATGTTGTTCCTCCTGATGTTATTCCCGGACCGGACCAATTATAAGCGCCTCCGCCTGTTCCTGTTAACGTTGCTGTTATCACTGTACAGTTTAATGTACTTGTGTTTGTGGCACTGGCGGTTGGTGCTGTTGTGCTTTGGGTAATTGTTGTGTTTGCTGTTGCTGTGCAGCCATTTGCTGCTGTTACCGTTAATACATATGTTCCTCCTTG
>JACMNO010000053.1 GCA_014378485.1 Bacteroidia bacterium | reverse complement strand
ATGAGCCTTGGCACATGTATTCATTAAACAAATTAGCTGATGATGGTCCAAATCCAACGGTATTTACTTTCACAAAATCAAAAGATTATGAATTGGTTGGAAAGGTCGTTCAAGGAAAACCTTTAAAAGAATATGATAAAGTATTTGAAATGAATGTTGAGTACTTTAAACATACTGCATCCTTTACACAACGCATAAAATTATTAAGCGATAAAAAAATTACCATAAAAGGTAAATATGAATTTCAGGCTTGTACCGAAGAAAAATGTATTTTTCCTCCTGCCGATAATTTTGATTTTACTTTAACAGGAAGTACTGAATGTTTAAACACGAGTTCTGGTGTAAAAATAATTCCGGTTGGCGCTAATACGTCTCAAATGAATGACTCTATTGCTACTTTAGATTCTGCAACTCAAGCAAATCAAACTGTTGAAACTGCTACTGTTCTAGAAGCAAATTTACATTCGGAGATTGTTGAAGTTGAAAAAGAAACAAAAGACAAAGCTTGGTGGGCCATTTTTTTAGCAGGTTTTTTAGGAGGCTTAACTGCGTTACTAACTCCTTGTGTTTTTCCGATGATACCAATGAATGTGAGTTTCTTTACTAAACAAAGTAAAACAAAAGCTCAGGGAATTAAAAATGCATTTTTATTTGCCATATCTATTATTGTATTATATGTTGCATTAGGCTTAGGCGTTACCTTAATATTTGGAGCGGGTGCTCTGCATTCACTATCAACCAATGTATGGTTTAACTTAGCATTTTTTGTTTTATTACTTGTATTTGCAATGTCGTTTTTAGGCGCGTTTGAAATTACATTACCGAGTTCTTTCGTTAATAAAATAGATGCTAAATCAGATAAAGGCGGATATATTGGAATTTTCTTTATGGCATTTACTTTAGTGTTAGTTTCCTTTTCTTGCACAGGTCCAATTATAGGTACACTTTTAGTTGAAGCTGCTACAAGTATTTCAGGGCCATTTTGGGGAATGTTTGGTTTTGCTTTAGCACTTGCTTTACCATTTGGTTTATTTGCTGCTTTTCCAGGTTGGTTAAATTCTTTACCACAATCAGGAGGTTGGTTAAATACGGTAAAAGTAACCTTAGGTTTTTTAGAACTTGCTTTGGCTTTAAAATTTGCATCAAATGCAGATTTAGTAATCCAAGCTGGTATTTTAACACGCGAAGTATTTGTAGGTATTTGGATTGCCATATTTGCATTTTTATCTTTTTATTTATTAGGTGTATTTAAAACTTCACACGACAGCGATGTAAAATATGTTTCAGTTGGAAGATTATTTGCAGCATTAACCTCATTTTTTGTATGTATATATTTAATACCAGGATTATGGGGCGCTCCATTAAAATTATTTAGTGGAATATTACCACCTTTAGAATATTCAGAATCACCTCACGGTTTTGGAGGTTCGGCAGGAAATACAAATACACCTTCTGTTCCTAAAGATGCAGAATTTGAAAAATATATGGAAATTAATAAAAATGGAATTATTCATTTTAAAAATGATTATGAGCATGCTTTAGCTTATGCTAAAAAAGTTGGTAAGCCGCTTTTAATAGATTTTACAGGTCATGCTTGCGCTAATTGCCGTAAGACAGAAGATTATGTTTGGCCAGATCCTGAAGTTACTAAACGCTTAAATAATAATGTTGTTTTAGTTTCTTTATACGTTGATGATAAAAGAGCCTTAGATCCAAAAGATTATATGAAAGTGCAATGGTATGGAAAGGAACGCGAAATCACAGATATTGGGGATAAATTTAAATACTTAGAAGAAACTATTTATGGTTCAAGTACGCAACCTTTATATGTTTTAGTGGATGGTAACGAAAAATTATTAACTCCAGTAAGAGGCTACGATCCTAATATTGAAGCATACATTAAATGGATGGATGTTGGTATTGCTAAATACAAAAAATAAACATCATGCGTTTTCTAATTCAGCGGGTTTCTGAAGCATCGGTTACAATTGATAATATAATATATTCGAAAATTGAAACTGGTTGTCTGGTTTTAGTTGGTGTTGAAGAACTGGATACTAAAGAAGATGCTGATTGGTTATGTCATAAATTAATAAGCTTACGAATTTTTTCTGATGCAGATGATAAAATGAATCTTTCGCTAAAAGATAT
>JACMNO010000052.1 GCA_014378485.1 Bacteroidia bacterium | reverse complement strand
CGTTTATTTGAGTATTTTTATTACAAATCAGTAAAAGAATATGCCATTTTTAAAACTCACTAAGTTTGAACAACACCGGCTTAGTCTTTTTTTTATTTGTTTGGCTTTGTCTATCCTTGGATGGTTATTTTTTGCGTTATCGAATCCGTACCGTTATGCTGTTAATACGGTTGTTCGCTTTTATAATGCACCAGCTAACAAAGCATTTCACCCTTTACAATCTGAGTATGTGAAATTAGTAGTTGAAGGTACTGGGTGGCAATTACTTTTTTCGAAACTACGATTTACCCCTCAAAACATTAAGGTTGATTTACAAGAATTAAACAAACGAAATTTTATAAGTTTTAAAGACCAGCTTGATTTAGTTAACAAAGAGTTTGATTCAAAACAGCGAATCGTCTCCGTTTTACCAGATACATTATATTTCGATTTTTCTTCCAGAAAAATTAAAAGGGTGCCTGTTAAACTGGTTTATAAAATTTCGTTCAAAAATCAATATGGCATTTATGATCAGATCAAACTCGTTCCGGAATATGTAACATTAAGTGGCCCTGAAGAAGATTTGAAATCAATTACTAGTTGGGAAACAGATACAGTGATTTCAAACAATGTGTTCGAGACATTCTCAACAACTATATCATTGAAGGCGCCTATGAAGCCCAATGTAGACATTTATCCCACGCTTATACAGGTAAAAATCCCGGTTGATGCTTTTACCGAAAAAGAAGTAGAAGTGCCTTTGCAGGTAAAAAACAACCACCGATTCGACGATGTGAAACTTTTTCCTGAAAACGTAAAGGTTAAGTTAATGGTCTCGCTTAAAAATTATCCCTTAATTGATAAAAAAGCATTTGACGCCTCAGTAGACCTAGATAATTGGAAAAAGAATGGTTACAAGCAATTGCCCATACTACTAAAAAATTATCCGGAGTTTTGTAAACCCATCAAGATCGAGCCTCAATTTGTTGATTTTATAATTAAAAAATAACGCTGTATTTTATGAAGGACGTACGTCGGGTTCTTGATGCTACATATACTAGTTCCAATTTCATCCACTGTAAAGATTGGGTGTCGATTTCTAAAATAACTATCCTTGTGAGTAGAACTGTTGCGAAATACCTGCCACTTGGCTATGACTCAATTCTCAATTCTCAATACTCAATACCTGTTAAATGAAGATCGGCATCACCGGAGGCATTGGCAGCGGAAAATCGACTGTTTGTAAATTGTTTGAACTGCTGGGAATCCCTGTTTTTTATGCCGATGATGTTGCTAAAAATATCATGAATACAGATGATGAATTGAAACAATCTGTTATCAATGAGTTTGGATCAGGATCGTATTCTGAAGTTGGATTGTTGAACAGGAAATACATAGCCGACATTGTTTTTAAAAATCAAGAAAGGTTGGCAGTATTAAACTCGTTGGTTCATCCGGCTGTATTTCGTGCATTTGCTAGCTGGCATTCGAGCCAAAATTCTCTGTACATCGTAAAGGAAGCTGCACTATTATTTGAAAGTGACTCTTATAAAACTTGTGATTACAGCGTGTTGGTGGAAGCTCCAAATGAGCTAAAAATTAAACGGGTTATGGAGAGAGATCAGGTAACAGCTAAAGATGTAGAGCTGCGCATGGCGAAGCAATTTACAGATCTGCAAAAAAGGAAGCTTGCCAATTTCACCATATTAAACGATGAAAAACACTTATTGATTACGCAGGTGTTAAATTTGCACCAACTCATTGTATCGTTAGTTCCTACAAAATGATTATTCCTGATTTCTTAATATTAAACGAAAATGGGTTATTCTGTAAAACGGGTAACTTTTATATCGATCCGATCCAGCCGGTTGCTACTGCAGTAATTTCTCATGCGCATGGCGATCATGCCGTCCGTGGTCACCATACCGTTTATTGCACCGCTGCTACCTGTGCAATAATGGAGTTACGATACAAAAAAAATGCAGGAAATGAGTTCCATATTTATCACTTTCATGAAAGCTTTATAATTAATGAAATTACTATAACTTTTATCCCGGCAGGCCATATTCTGGG
>JACMNO010000005.1 GCA_014378485.1 Bacteroidia bacterium | reverse complement strand
TCCGGTTACTTTTGAAACGGGCGAATATGGATCTACGTGGGTTTTGACCTCTTTTGATAATCCTTCGGGAGGATCTACGGCATCTTTATTGGCTTCAAATCCTAATAAAACTGGAATTAACGCCTCCAATACTGCTGCTAAATTTACCGCTTTGGTTGCAGGTGCTTGGTACACAGGTTTTGAAACCGCTCATGCTTCTGGTACAAATGGAATTGGAACATTTACATTAAATGAAACTAATAGTACGATTAAAATAATGGTATATAAAGACGTAATTAGTAAAGTAGGTATAAAGTTTGCTCGTCCTGATGGTGGATCAACGGGTGAAATCACCGTTACCAACACTAAAATAAACGAATGGGAGGCACTAACTTTTAACTTTGCCTCTAAAATAGGAGAAGGAGTTTCTACCGGAATCGATCAAATGATTGTATTTCCTGATTTTATTCCTGAAGGAACAACAAGAAGCGCTGATCATGTATGCTATGTTGATAATATTACATTTTCTGCAAAAATAGCTGCTCCGGTTGCCGCAACGGCTCCTACTGTAGCTGCGCCCACTCCTCCAGCAAGAGCAGTGGCAGATGTGAAATCTTTGTACAGCGATGCTTATGCGGTTTACAAAGCAGGAGATTGGTGCAAGTGTTGGGGCCAGTCTACGGATGTTACTGAAGAACTTATTGCGACTAATAATACAAGAAAATTAAGTAATTTCAATTATCAGGGAATTACCTTGCCTGGCGCAGAGGTTTTTGATCTTTCTGATATGACGACCATGCATGTAGATTTATGGTCTTCCAGTGCAACTTCAGTTAAAATTAATCTAATAAATCCGGGTCCGGTAGAATCTGGAGTAACTTTAACAATTGCGCCAGGGTGGAATAGTTTCGATATGACGTTGAACGCTGCTAATTTTCCTGGGATAAACTTTAGTAACGTATTTCAAATGAGTTTGTCTTCTACACCCTCGGGAACCTCGGTTTATTTGGATAATTTTTATTTTTACAAATCCACAGTAGTTGTTGCTCCAACAGAACCTACTGTTGCGGCACCAACGCCTACAACAGCCCCGGCAAATATCATTTCAATGTTCAGTAATTCGTATGCAAATGTTCCCGTTACTACGTGGAGAACGGACTGGTCAGTTGGAAGTAGTTTGACTGATCTGCAAATCGCTGGGAATGACACGAAGAAATACACAAATTTAAATTATTTTGGTGTTGACGTTACTGGTACGATAGATGCATCACAAATGTTGTACTTCCATATTGATGTGTGGACACCGGATTTGACCGCTTTCAGAGTTAAATTAGTTGATTTTGGAGCAAATGGACTTTATCAAGGAGGTGATGATGTAGAGTTTGAAGTGACTCGCACGCCAACTTTATCAGGATGGAACAGCTACGATATTCCATTCTCTAACTTTACTGGATTATCAACCAGAGGACATATTGCTCAGTTAGTAATGTCAGGAGCTCCAGCAGGAACGGTTTATATCGACAATGTTTATTTTAGCAAAGTAGCCACCAATTTAAACGTTATTGATTTTGAAGCTTCAAAAGTGATGATGTATCCTAATCCAGTTACCAATTATTTAACAATTGAAGCAGATAGTGCAATTGAAAAGGTGAGTTTTTACACTATATTAGGCCAAGAAGTGCTGGTGAAAAATCCAAAAAGTAATTCCACAATCATTCAAACCAGCGAACTTTCCAAAGGAGTTTATATCGTTAGAACAGTGGTTGACGGAAAGGTAATTACCACTAAAATGATTAAAGAGTAGCAGTATTGCATTTTGTAGTATAAAAAGAGCGTATCGAATTTCGATGCGCTTTTTTTTTAGTATTTTAATAAATACAAATAGTGGTTGTAATAGTCTACAATCGCTTTGCCTTTCATCAAAATGTCGGCTCCAATAATTCCATGAACTGGTTTTGACTTATGTTGCACTAACGCTTCATTGACGTGAGACAAATCAAAAATTACAAGTTCAAAGTTAGTATCTTTCCATGAGCCAAGCTGTAATTGATTTTTTAAAGCGAGTTGCGTAATCATCCCAGTTGCGCCTGCTCCTGCAGCTTTAGTCTTAGATTTTTTTGCTTCCAAGAGAAATAAATCAATACTTTCAAATCCCACACAACTATTTGACGCTCCGGTGTCTAAAATAAAATTACCTAAAACACCATTAATTTTTCCTCTTATCAAAAGATGCTGCGTTTTAGTGATTTTAAATTTTACTTTTTTATAATTTTCCTTTTTAAGGATATGGTGGAGGTTTTTCATTTAAGCTGAATTTATTTCAGTATCTTTTTTATGTTTCACAAAGATACATGGAGTTTTCGAAGGAATCCAACGAATCTTTTTAAAACCATTTTTTCGCCAACTTTTATTCTTGTAAGTTTGTACCCTTAAACTAATACCCTTGGAAACAAAAGCAATACTTACCGATACCCACACACATCTTTATAGCGAAGAATTTGATCAAGACCGAGACGAAATGATACAGCGTGCGCTTGATGCTGGTGTTTCACGTTTTTTTATTCCTGCCATCGATTCTACCTATACTGAAATGATGTATGATTTGGAAAAAAAGCATCCCGATACTGTATTCTTGATGATGGGTTTGCATCCTACCTATGTTAAAGATAACTATCTTGAAGAAGTACAACATGTGGAAAACGAATTGGCCAAAAGAAAATTTTATGCGGTAGGCGAAATTGGAATCGATTTATATTGGGATAAAACCC
>JACMNO010000051.1 GCA_014378485.1 Bacteroidia bacterium | reverse complement strand
GGCAATTTTTGCAAGCTGGTTGATTTGCAAATGAGTTTGCTCCCCTTTAGGGTTTTCTAAAGCCTTTATAATTTTTTGTAAATAAGGTGTTTGCCACGATTTCAGTTCTAAGTTTTTAATCAATTTCGCCAAGGTTTGTAAAGTATGGCCAGTTTTCGCCAAAGATTGATGTGCCGTATTAATTTGCCGGATATAAAAATTATAGGCCACAAAATTAAACACGAGTTGCAAGGAGAAAACGCTCCATAAAATTCCATTGAAAATTAGTGCCGCCGCCAAAATAGCAAAGGTTATTAGGGGCAAAAACCAGATGATGAAATTCGCTTTTTTAGACATTACAAACTGAATGGCATTGGGTATGTGGTTCTGCAGGTTATTTTTCAGGTTTTGCAAATCATCCGCTTTAAGCGAAAAAAGGGAAGCCCTAAAGTTTAGGTTTTCATCTTGGCTTGTGTTCAATTCTTTCAATGCTTTGGCCTTTTCGGGGATAATTACCGCTTCTTCTGGATGCTGCAACCATTTGGCTAGGCGATTAATGCCGCCTAATGTACTTGTTCTGTTGATGTAAGCGAACAAGGATTTTTCGCCAAAAATATCCAAATCGGATGTGTAGGGATGTTGCCCATCTGTGAAAGTTTTACCGTTGCCATAAATATTGATTTCGCCGTTCAGGATATCAATTTCGTTTTGCAATAAGGTAGCACAATGTTGTTGATGGCTTAATTTTATGGCTAATTTGACTTGTTTAGAAACCAATATCAAGAAAACTAAAAGAAGCATTAACATAAATCCCATAATCACCCAACCCGAATAATTGATGATGAAAAACAAGGATGCTAAAGCACCAATAAATACCAGTAATCGCGATAACGAGTAAGCGTTTATTCTTCTTTTTAGCGTGGTGATACTTTTTTTGAAAATATCTATTTCTTGTTGATAACTAAAATTTATGTTTTCTTGTTCGGTATTGCTCATACTGCGAAATTAAACTAAATAAGGTTTTGGTTTTTGATGATTTTTCGTAAATTTTGTTACCAGTTGAATAAATTAAAATATGAAGATAACGCTGTTGAGTTTGGGTAAAACCGAAGAAAAATATTTAAAAGAAGGAATAGAAGTTTACCTGAAACGCTTAAAGCATTATATTAAATTAGAGGTAAACGATTTGCCCGAATTGAAGAACACCAAGCATTTAAGCGCCGAGCAACAAAAGAAAAAGGAAGCGGAGACGATAATTAAATGCATATCCAGCACAGATTACGTTGTTTTGTTGGATGAGCGTGGAACGGAGCTGAGTTCTTTATCTTTTGCTGATTACATTAACAAACGAATGCTGGCCAGCACCCAAAATTTGGTATTTGTTATCGGGGGGCCTTATGGTTTTGATGAAACCATTTACGAACGAGCCAATGATAAAATATCATTATCCAAAATGACTTTTTCCCACCAAATGGTGAGGTTGTTTTTTGTGGAACAGGTATATCGGGCATTTACCATTTTAAAAGGAGAACCTTATCATCATGAGTAAAAATTATCAATGTTCCCCAATCCCGAAGGGATGAAACGATTATGGGAATAAAATATAATCGTTACCCAATCCCGAAGTGATGAAACGATTATGGTAATAAAATATAATCGTTACCCAATCCCGCAGGGATGAAACGATTATAGGCGAAATAATTATTCTATCCATTCGAACAAATATTTTTCATCATGTTCTATATCAAACTTCTGTAAGAAATCAAGATATTCTTCCCTGAAAGTCTTATTT
>JACMNO010000050.1 GCA_014378485.1 Bacteroidia bacterium | reverse complement strand
TCCCTTTATGGCGTCTATAGCGGTGGGGATCACCTCTTCCCATTCCGAACAGAGAAGTTAAGCCCACCAGCGCAGATGGTACTTGGTCTAAAACCTGGGAGAGTATGTCGATGCCAATTTTACAATAAAACCCCTTCTATTTATTTAGTAGGGGTTTTTTGTTTTTCATAAAATCCTTAAATTAAATAAACAAGTATAACTATTGCCGATGTAAAATGGCTGATCACGCAATTATATTTAGAGTATTTCATTCCAAATAATAACAGCTAATTTTTCAGTGCGCGTCTCATTGTTGCCCTACCGACAAATTAATTACTATAAGCCTTTAGTACATATAGTCATAATTGATTTTGTTTTTATTCTTCATAACGCCAAACTAAATCTTAATATCAGCCTGCTAAATGCCAATACTAGCGAGCACTTGTTCGATTAGATAAAATAGTTGTCTTTGGTATTCATGTATTTTTTAAATCAATAGATTTTTATTGCTAAACCAAATCTTATGAAGAAAGTAGTTTTTATATTCTTTTTCTTACTCATTTATAGACTTCTCAATTCTCAAACTTTTATAAATATAAATGCATCATTGGATGTAACGATATTAGCGGGAGTGGATTGGGGAGACTACGACAACGACGGAGATTTAGATTTATTTATTTCTGGCTATACTACTGGCGCTGGTGAATCCACTGTGATTTATGAAAATAAAAACGGCGTTTTCGTAAAATCCTCCCCCACCGGCTTAACTAATTTTGGAGATTGCGATTTAATGTGGAATGATTATGACAATGACAATGAGCTTGATTACTTGCTGACTGGAACATATGTTAGTTGCGCTACTTCGCCCCTTATGCGAAATGATTTAATTCCGCTTAATACACAGAATTTAGCTTTATTTACGGATCCTCTGCATGGTCTGCAAAAAATGAGGCATGCCAGTGTTGATTTTGGTGATTATGATAATGATGGTGATCAGGATATTGTTATGGCTGGTCTTGATGCATCTAACGGGACTACTTATCACACTATTGTTTATGAAAATAATAACGGCGTTTTCACGAATTTGAATGCGGTTATTCTTAAAGTCAGCGACCCAGTGGTAAGATGGGTTGATTATGACAACGATCGGGACCTTGATTTGTTCGTTTCTGGTCTCGATAGAATCAACAATATTCCAAGTACCCGGTTGTATATCAATATTAGCGGAACGCTCTCCAACAGCGGATTTGCTTTTAAGAATTTATATGATGGTGATGCCGATTGGGGTGATTATGATAACGATGGCGATATGGATCTTTTGCTTACAGGAGATTCTATCATGGGATACTCATTTACTAAATTGTATAGAAATGATCTAGCTACTTTTACGCTCATGCCGGTAAAGTTGCCAGGCGCATCACGTGGCACAGTGGCATGGGGAGATTATGACAATGATGGTGATAGTGATATTTTGCTTTCTGGAGAGAATAACGGTACATCGGTAACACAAGTATATGAAAATTTGGGAGCAAATGTATTTACACCTATTTTAACAGGTGTTCCGGGATACAAGTGGGCAAATGCAAAGTGGGGAGATTACGATAACGACCATGATCTGGATTTTGTGCTTACAGGGTCCGCAAATAATATTTACGACAGCAAAATTTACTCTAATCAATTAACTGTTTCTTCTGCAAACACTGTACCTCTACCGCCTTATTCTTTAACAACAACTATTTCAGGGAGTACGATATTATTTAATTGGGCGAAAACAACAGATAATGAAACGCCGCAAGACGGCCTAAATTATAACATGTATTGTGGAACATCGTCAGGCGGCGTTGACATTATGAGTCCTATGGCAGACCTGACAACTGGATATCATAAAGAAGCGCGACCAGGAAATACTGGGAGCGTAAATGGTTGGAAATTAAAAGGACTTTCGCCGGGTAGATATTGGTGGGGAGTTCAGACAATTGATCAGGCCTTTGCCGGATCCTCATTTTCTAATGAGTCAAGTTTTACAATTTTTGATTCACTGGCGCCTACACTTTATTATCCATACAGTGACTTTCAAAATGCAGCTTGCAATTTACAAACTAAATGGCACGCTTATGCAGGGGCTTTAAATTATCACATAATTGTTTCAGACACTGCAACTTTTTCAAACATTATTTTTCAAAATAATTCAGTAAATGATACCGTTATTTTGTTGCCAAATTTGCTAAACAGTAAGAAATATTATTGGAAAGTCAGAGCAAATTTTTCGACAGGAAATAGCAATTGGTCTGATACATGGACATTCAAAATACAATCATATTTTAGTCCTGTCGTAATGGCTAATTTAGAAGGAGTGCAAGGGGGAAAGTCAGATTTTGGGGACTTTGACAATGATGGAGATATGGATCTATTATTGCACGGTATAAAATCAAATTATATCACATCTGTTTATACAAATACCAATGGAACATTTTCAGATATAAATGCTGGCCTCATAGCTAATAATAGTGCGGAAGTCAGTTGGGGAGATTTTGATAATGATAATGATTTAGATGTAGCATGTCCAAGTAACGCGGGAATTAAAATATATCGTAATAATAATGGTGTATTTGTAAACTTTCAGACTCTTACAGCTTTGGGGGCACTTGCTTGGGGAGATTATGATAACGATGGTGATCTCGATCTGGCTATCATAGGAAACAAGATTTTCAGGAATGATGGAAATACTTTTACTGCCGTTACTTTGCCAATTGGAATTTTAAACGAATCGTCTGTGGCTTGGGGAGATTACGACGGAGATAATGATCTTGACCTTTTGGTTACCGGTGGGACTTATGGTTATACTAAAATTTTAGTGAATTCAAATGGTTACATTTAGTGTGTCTACTATACCATTGCCCGGGATGACAAGAGGATCCGCAAAATGGGGAGATTATGATCAGGATGGAGATCTTGATATTTTATTAATGGGGCAAGATGCGGCAGGTACATGGAACTGGTACATATTCAGAAATGATCCAGGAGGCTTTAATCAACAGTTTAATCATATAGACTATATTAATTTTGGTGATGGTGAGTGGGGAGATTTTGACAATGACGGAGACCTTGACGTTATATTATCTGGCGGCAAAAAGACATTTTTATATCAAAATAATTCCGGAACCTTTATTAAACTTCAGTCAAATTTTTATGGTCTAAATTATGCATCGGTTAGCTGGGTAGACTATGATAACGATAATGATCTTGATTTATTTTTAACCGGAGACTATAAATTAGGTATGACTACGGTACCAGTAAGTATGTTTTATCGGAATAATACATGTTTACCAAACTCTATCCCGCAAGCACCGGTTAATTTATCAAGTGTTTCGCAGGGAGATTCAATCATCTTTTCATGGAATTCGGGAAATGATGTTGAAACTTCGTCAGCGGGATTATATTATAATATGTATGTAGGCTCCATCTCAAACAATGTGGATTCACTTTCTCCTATGTCTGACATTTTAAGCGGGCAAAGACGTGTAATAGCGATTGGAAATGCCTGCTCAAACAAAACCTGGAAAATGAAAAACGCTAGTACTGGAACTTACTATTGGAGTGTTCAATCTATTGACCATGCCTATGCTGGCTCTCCCTTTGCGCCAGAAAAGATTATTACACTAATTGTAGGTAATGATGATGTAGATAAATCATCTGTGGGCAACGAGTTGACTGTTTATCCTAACCCTTCTAATGGAGAGTTTAAACTGATGTATATAGGTGAATTAGATGATGTTAAGATGGAGATTTTTGATGCCCACGCTAAACTTGTTTTCTCGCGTTTTATTAAAAAATCATCAACTAATAAAAGTGTCGATATAAAAAGCACTGAAATATCAGCCGGAGTATATACATTGATATTAACCACTTTAAAAGGAACAATTACTAAAAAATTGGTATTCTTGTAGCTTCATTGACTTTATATTAAAAATGTTTCTATAGTTTGCAAGTCGTTTATGCATATTCTAATCCTAAAATTCTCTTAGTATTGAGATTAGTCAAATTTAAAATGTGTTAGAGTTTTGTGTGAGAACTTGAAACGATGAATATAAAAACTAATGTTATAAATACAATTAGTTTAAATAGTGGTATATATTTATCTGGGCCGGAATTAAAAGTAGTGATTTGTATATATTCATCCTGTTTATTTTAAAAAAGAATAATGAAAGGTTGTATTATATCTTTTAGTTTTCTGATATCAGATGTTAATATGACCCCATTTTTTTCGAATATAATCCAATTCGATAATTACCAGGTTTACAGTGTTTTGTTTAAGGTAAAGTTGTAATTCATCTTCTGATTTTGCAAAAGTAATTTTGTATTTTTTCCTTTAAATACAGCTTCGTTTTTTTTATCGGTTATTCGGAATTCGAACAAATTATAATATAGCAGGGTTGTGACATGTTTAAAAGTAAATTATTTATTGATCACTAATCTTCTTATTTTTTTAACGACATTCACATCTAATGATATATAGTAAATTCCGCTAGATGAGTTAATAGTGTTTAGATGGATTGTGTTGTTTCCTTTTTTAAATTCAGTATCTGGTCCGCATCATTTGCAATTTTGCTCTATCGTTTGTATTTAAAAAGATCACGGACAACATGTCCACGACATCGGGGAGTCTGCTAAAAAGAAGTGGCAAATAGGCAGAAAAAGAGTTTGGTGCGACAGAAATAAGTAGCTGGAAAATATGGAAGATGAGAAGGAGAAGAGTGTCGCCGCCGCAGGAAAATAAATAGTTTAATTAATGGAAATGCAATAAGAAATATCTTGCAACGTTTTTTTTATGAAGACATTTCCGCTAAGGCAAATCTGAAGGAAACTTAAAATGTTTTTTCAATCATCTAAAGTTAAGTTACTGTTAAGTATTTAGTTGTATTATAAATCTTATTGTTGACCTTAATAATTTTATTGTATTTTTATATACACCAATTTTTAAATTTATGAAAAAAGAGAATAAAGAAATGCTCAAGTTAATTATTAGCAACCAGGAGCGTATTATGAAAGCGCTTAAAATTGAAACGCCTGCTAAGATTGAAAAAACTATCGCGGTACAGTCAGAAGAAAAAAAACTAACGACTAAAAAACATATTGTAAAAAAACCTGTTAAAAAGGCTGCTAAAAAGAAGTAGTTTTTATATGCATCGATCAACAAGGCTTGAGCTTTTAGAGAACGCGGATTATGATAAGTTATAAATAGTTTTCTATAGGACAACGATTATAACAAATCCCTGTTTATTGTATATCCAACTCCCTTTGTAGTTTTTATAATGTCATTTCCTAGTACCCGGCGAATATTTCGGATATGAATGTCAATCGTTCTGCTATTAGCAACTTCCGTAACCTTCCAAATGAGTTTGGCAAAATCCTGGCGAGTAAAAATTTTATTAGTATTCTCATACATTAGGGTAATCATCTCAAACTCTTTACGCGGTAAACTGATTTTACCTGCTTTTGTAATGATCAGATATTGTTCCTTATCCACAAAAAAGTTGGGATGCTTCTCTGCCTCTGATATCTCTTCTGTTCTGTTTAATAAACGTTTTTTTAACGTTGCAATTCGTGCTTCCAGTAATATTGGTTTAATAGGCGAAATGATGAAATCATCTACTCCTGAATTAAAAGCGGTGATTTGTATATAATCATCCTGCTTATTTGAAAAAATAATAATGAAAGGTTGTATTATATCTTTTAGATTTCTAATATCTGATGTTAATGTTATCCCATCTTTTTGATTGTAATCCAGCTCAATAATTACCAAGTTTACGTTTTCTTGTTTAATAGAAAGTTGTAAATCATCTTCTGATTTTGCAAAAGTAACTTTGTATTTTTTTTCCTCTAAATACTCCTTCGTTTTTTTTACAGACGATTCGGAATTCGAGCAAATAATTATGTGGAAGTATTGTGACATGTATAAAAAAAGGCACGAACTAAGTCCGTGCCTTTACTAAAATGAATATTACTTATTAATAATTAATGTTTTTGTTTCTTTAGTTCCATTAATATCTAAAGAGATATAATAAACTCCGCTAGATAAAGAAGATGTATTTAAGCTGATAGTATTTTTTCCTTTTTCAAAATCATTATTTTGAGATAAAATAGATACTAAATTTCCTAACACATCATAAACATTTACAGATACTTTATTTTTTTCAGTAATTGTAAAAGAAATATTAGTGTTTGCAGTTGCTGGATTTGGATATAAAACAAATTCATTAACTACGCTTTGTGATACATTTTTAATTCCTGTAACTTGCCCTGCAAATGCTGGCCCTGAAAAATTTGCCCCCGTAGTTGCACTTGAGGTAGCTTTTAATCTATAATCAGAAATACTTGCAACCGGAATTGCATAGTTTGCAAAATCAATTTGAGAAATTGTCATAGTTGTATCAACTGAATTTGCTGCACTATAACCGTGGTACCATGGTATTGTGAATCCCGCAGCGTTATCTGTAACATAGGTTAATGCAACATCCGAAGTGATTGAATTATTGGAAAAAATACCCATTGAATCAGCAAATGTTGCAGGTGCATTATAATTATCAAAAGTCACACTATTTTGAATACGCAAACCTTTTTCAAAACCTAAAAATAAAGAGTTAACTATTGTTTGTCCTGTGTTACGACGTAAATGTACCGCACACTCATGTTTCTCACCTACAGGCATTACAGTGCTAACATCACGTTTTGCTCCAATCATAGTCATATTTGAAAATACAACTTTGGTAATAGGAAATCTTAAATTGATTGGATCAGAGTTGTCTGACTCAAAACCATTTGATGCTCCTGTTGTAAGTGATATGTCAGATATATCCGCATCTTTAATGCCTAACCCAAATTGAATACGTCCTCTGTAACCAAAATCAGTATCAAAATCATCGTCTGTTCCTCTGTTTGCGATTAACCATTTAGCATCTACTTTTCCACCAAACCATTCAAAAGAATCATCTCCTGAAAAAGAAACCTGGATATGATTCAATTGAGTACCTGAACCTATTCCGCCCATTGTTAAGCCATTAATTTCTGAATTTGGTGTTGCAGGATCTAGTGAAATACCGGCAAACTCAATTCGAACATGAGACATTACACCCGAATTATCAGCATCATTATTTCCACCATAATATCTTAATGGATCAACTGTTAAAAATCCTTCGACTTTACTTACATTGGGATTTTGAGAAACTCCACCTGTGTTGATTACACCATTACCTAATATTATAATGCCAGCCCAATCTCCAGGAAAACGACCAACATTCACTAAATCATCTTCGTTAGAAGTAAATACAATTGGTTGTAATGCGGTACCTTGAGCCATTATCTTAGAACCTTTTGTAATAATTAAACATGATGGAGCTGATGGTACTACTTTATCACATCTGATAATTGTTCCCGGTGCAATTGTTAATATCGCATTGTTTTTTACATGCACGAAACCGTTTAAATAAACTACACCACTAATAGATGTATTTGTTGAAATATCACCTGTAAGAGTAGATGTTGGTACAGGATAAACTTTGTTTTCAGGATCCCATTCTGCCCATCCAGAGGTCCAATCGTTTGATGCAACACCTGTTGATCCATCAGTAATCGGGAAAGCTCCCTTATAAGTTGTTCCGGTAAAAAATGCTGTTTGAGCATTCATAAAAGCAAAGCTCAATAATGCAGCTGCTGATAAGTAAATTTTTTTCATTTTGTTTTTTTTTAGTTTAATTGCTCAAAACTATTCAGGCTGCCTTGAGTTATCATTAAATTAAGCTTACTTGATCCTTACAATTACATTAATTATATGTTAACAAAAAAGACTGTGCTTTACACAGTCTTAACATTGGATTTATAAAGAGTATTTAAGGCCTAGAATTTGTATGAGAAAGAAAGAGATAACGTTGGAGCTAATTTTGTATTGACCATTATATTATCATATTTGTTATCATGAATATTTGGTTTATTTGCCATTTCAGAGCCCTTATCTAATTTCCCATTTTTATTAATATCCTGGTAAAATATTTGATTTTGCGCAAGTATATCCCGAACATTAAATTTAATTTCAAACTTTTCTTTAAATAATGTTTTTACTAATTGCAGATCCAGCACATGTCTTGGATTTTCCCAATAATTAGGTTCTCCCTTTGAACCCACTATAATAATTCTTCTTCCAATTACATTATATGAAACACTTACGCCCCAGCCTCTGTCCAAATATTGAACACCGGCATTAATAATATAGGGGGATTGACCTTGCAAGGGGCGCGGATCTGAGTCAATTATTTTACTAACATCAACCTCAGATTTTATGTAGGCTAAATTTGTAAAAATAGTTGTGTTAGATAAAAATCTCGAAGAATCTAAATTCAACAGCCTACTCAGTTTAAACCGGTATTCAATTTCTGCACCTATATTAGTTACGAGCGCAACATTAGTAAAAGTTAAGCTTCTGTTTTGAGTTGCAACATCAGCCGCTTGTTCAATAGCATTTTGAATTCGTTTATAAAATCCTGATATAGATACTATTTGCCCTGCTCCAGGAAACCATTCAGCTCTTACATCATAATTGTCTATTTTAGCTCTGATTAAAGCAGGATTTCCCGAGATCGAAAAATCGGTGACGAAATCATAAAAATTAAACGCCGCAAGCTCCCTAAATTCAGGTCGGGAAACGGTTTGATAATAAGCTAATCGAATATTTATTTTTTCTGTAAGACCATATACAGCATTAATGGAGGGTAAAATATCTACAACGGTTGTATCTGTAACTTTTTCAAGTAATGATATCATAGTGGTTAATTTTTGATTATAGGATTCAATTCTGGCGCCGTAAATAAAACGAAGTCTATTGTTAAAAAATCTTGAATCTAAACTAATGTATCCCGCGTGCAAAGTAGAAGAGGCTTTGTAGCTGTCTTTTTCAGTAGTTGCTTCTGTCAATTTAAATCCACCATCGTATAATCCCGGGCCATCAATGATCCCCATGTTTTCAGGAGCAAAAATATGATCTTCATCAAGTAATTTTAAATCATTATTGAATTTCACTAACGGTTTCCTATACTGCGTGTAACCAAATAAACGCGCTGTAAAAGTTCTGTCCCTGTATTGATGGTAACCACCTATTTTTAATTCATGTGTGGTTTTTTTAATTTTAAATTGTCGACTGATATCATATTTGAAACTTTTCATGTTTTCTTGAGTGTTTGCAAAAAACATAGAACCCGCATTTTGGGTCCCTACAGCATCTGCACCAATCAATGCGGCGTATGGAACGGAGTCGTTTTCCAAAAGCGAGGATTTTGTGTAATTCATTTTTCTTAAGCACGGAATATCTCGTGCGATATCACTGTATCCGGCAACCCATTTTATTTTTATTTTTGCTTTTTCAATATAATGGTCTCCATTTAATTGACCGGAGTATATTTGATTTTGAGTGAACCATCTCACATTTGATTTTTCCCAATTCGGTTGATTAATATCTGCAGCGCCTTTTCTTGTTACAACTTTATCTTCGGAATTAATACTAAATAAATTTTTAAATCCTATTTGATGATTTTGATGTATTTTAAAGGATAGATTCCATAAAGCACTAGCCAAAATAGTATTTGAGAATGTTGTATCTACATATTCCCTTGTTTTTTGCGCGCCGTAATCGCCTTGTTCTTCAAATTCTCTCCTGGTTGTAAACGAAGTATTTGTGTTGTTATTATATGTAATTGCAAAAATACTTCCCGCCTCTTTTTTAAATATTTTTCCAACATTAGCTAAAGAGTATTGAAGATTAAAGTTTGGGCTGGCTTTACTATTTTGTAAAGCCCAACTATATTTTGTGTCTTTTGCGAATTCAATTTTATTAATATTTGACACGGTTGAATAATCTTTTGAGTTTGGAATACTTGCAGGTAATTTTCTTGTTCCATCATCAAGTCCTAACCAATCTGTTTTTCCGCCCTCATACGTTTTATAGTTTTTGAAGGTGGTTTGTGTATTATAGCCACCACCAATGGAAATACTTTGAGAGTTTTTTTCAGGAAGACTTTTTGTATTTATTTGAATCACTCCACCAGCAAAATCTCCTGGCAAATCAGGGGTTGCCGTTTTTAAAATAACAATATTGTCTAATAAATTTGCCGGAAATATATCAAATGAAAATGCTTTTTTGTCACTTTCCGAACTTGGTAATGGTGCGCCATTAATAAACGCCGCATTATACCTGTCGCTCATGCCACGAATGATTGCAAATTTATTATCCTGGATAGTTGCGCCACTAATCCGTTTAATAACATCACTCGTACTTCTGTCCGGTGTTTTCTTAATACTTTCAGAAGAGATTCCGTCACTGACACTAGCATTGTTTTTTTGCATCACCAACAATGTATTGGTGTTTTCTTTATTCATTTCGGCTTGTATAACAACTTCGTTTAGGGTTTGAGAACTTGACTGATCTAATGTGATGTTAAAGTCAGTTACATCATTCAATTTTACTTCTACTCCTGTAAATTTTTTATTATCATAAGTAATGTAACTTGCTATAATTGTATATTTTCCCGGCTGTAAACCACTTAATGAAAAATTACCATCAAAATCACTCGATGCACCTTTTGTTGTACCTTCTATTAACACGGTGGCTCCAGGTAATGATTCTCCTGTTTTTGCATCAACTATTTTTCCATTTATTTTTCCGGTTTGAGAGAAGGTTAAAAAAAATGTGATTAAAAATAGCGTAAGAAATATCGTTTTTTTGAACATATTGCATTAAAATTTACGGTGCAAAAAAACGATATCTATCTCAGTTTAATGTCAAGTAAACATTACCATAATATTAAATCAAATAACTTTTCCCGCGCATTAATTAATAATTAATTAACATAGCTATTTATAATGCTATCCCTATTAATGAAACATCATCAGTTTGTTGCGTGCCCTCTTTCCAGGTTTCGAAAACAAATTCTATTAGTTCCTGCTGATTTGTCATAGTTAAGTTATGAAAGTTTTCAAGCATATTTAGTAAACGTTTTCGGCTAAATTTTTTATGGTTATCAGAGTCAAATTGATGCTTAATCCCGTCAGAAAAAAAGTAGAGTTTTGCACTTTCTTCAATATTTAAACTAAACGTATCAAAGGCTCTGTTTTTTTCAATTTGCCATCCGCCAATCGGATAATTATTTCCTTTATATATTTTTATGGAATTGTTCTGGTGAATTGCGAATTCTCCCCCGGCACAGGCATATTGAAAGTTTCTGGTTTTGATGTTGTAGGAAATGAGTGTAATCTCCAACCAGTCGTTGTTAAACTGCGAATCATGTAATTCATTGTTAAATGTTTCTATCCATTTTTTATCAAGTTCGGTTAAGTAATCACCTACCTTGTCGAAGTTTTTTTGAATCACATAATTTAATAGACTGATGCCCAACACCGAAAGCATTGCTCCGGATATGCCATGTCCGGTGCAATCTGCTAAAGCAAAGTAGATAACATCTTCTTTCATGGTGAGCCAATAAAAATCACCGCCAATTTTATCCTGAGGTTTGTAATAAATAAAATGGTCATTAAAAAATTTATTAAAATGACGTGTTTTTGGAAGCAATCCATTTTGAATGGTTTGCGCATACACTAAACTGTTTTCATGATCGGTAATAGTTGCTTGTAGCATAGGATAATGATTCATTATTTTGCAAATATCAAACACTAAAATTAACTGAATAGTAATCCTACATTAGCTTAATATTATGAATGTGGCTGAATGAACTCTCAACATAATTTTATAGTGTGGATTAATTGTATGATAGTCAGTAATAAAAGTGTATTAAAAGTGTCTGATGATTTATTTGTCGAATAAATAATAATTTAATATTAAAATTCAGGCATTAAAAAAGCGCTTCGTTTTTATGGAAGCGCTCTTTGTAATCTATTTTATAAAAACTATAAAGATGTGAAGTCGGTTGTTTTAATTAGTTCTCCTTTTTCGTCCCATTGCTTCCAGATTCCTATTTTTTCTCCATCTTTATAAATAATCTCAAATATTTTAGAACCATTATCATCATAAACAAACCAATTACCATCTTTTTTATCGTTTAAGTAAGAAGCTTCAGCAATTTTTAATCCACTTGTATTGTAACGGATCCATAAACCAAACTTTAAATTGTTTTCATACTGTCCAGTTTCCATTTTTTGCCCGTTGGCATAGTATTTAGTGGTAATTCCATTGAGTTTACCTTTATTTATAGTAAATTCTTCTTTAACAGAACCATTTGGGAAATAAATAATCTGTTTACCTGTATAAACTATTTGGTTTTGAGTATAATAGCCATTATCAAAACTAATATCCTGTGAGGAAAGAATATTTACGGTAAAAAGACAAAATACTAAAATGAGATTTTTCATGGCTTCAGAATTAATTGTTAAGACTAAAAAATCAGTAACTGATTTCCAATACAATTATACCAAAAAAGAGAGATTATTGTTACAATCGTAACTAAAGCGTAACATTAACTTTACATTGAAATAAATTTATTCAGAGGCTAAGTTAATTTGCAAGTTGCTTGGGTTACTTGGTAGGTCTTGCAGGTTAAGGGTTTTTGAAGAATAGCCAACCTGTGAAATTTCCAATTTTAAATTTTCGTCAGTTGTTTCTAAATAAATGAAAAAGTTACCATCCAGGTCGGAATAAACTGTTTTTTTGCAATCGGCACAGGTAATTTTAACCCCAGCTAAAAGTTCTTTACTTTTAATATCAGTGATTTTGCCGCTTAGGATTAATGATTTGGTTTTAACTACTTTTGGTATCTCGCCCGCAAAGCCTAAACTACAAACAAATAGGCTTAAAGCAAATATTAATATTAACTTAAATTTCATGTTACAAATTAAGCGTACAGAGTTTAAGTTAAGTTTAGCCCAATGTTACCATATGGTTAAATTAATCAAGCACAAATTCTAAAGTACCTTATTGTTTTTTATTTTTAGTAGGCTAGTATTTAGCATTACTATGCAATTAATGCCGAGCTGTGCGGTTTCTGTGATTTTCTTTTCAGGATATTGGTACTTTAACTCTTTATTAATTGTTTTATATAACGTAGTAAAAAGTTCAATATCTTTTACAACTTTCTTTGATAGTTTGGTCTTGATTGCAGGATTAGAGTCAAATTCTTTTTTGATATGATTGATCAGTTGTGAGGTTTTAATTCTGTGTTCAATTATTTCATGTTTTAAATCATCCTTCACTATTTGCTTTATCGCTTTATTGATGAGAACATATGATAAATTGATAGATTCAATAAAATACTTTGTGTCAAACGCTTTTTTGTTTTGATCTATAAGGTGTTTAATAATTGGAGCCATTTCAGAGTTTATATCGTACTAATCTAATAAATTGCATGTAAACTTATTATTAAATATTGTTTTTAATACGAAATCTATAAGTCAAGCACAAAATAGATTTTTCTTTTTTTGACTCGTTTGTTTATTTAAAAATTCCGGTAATATTACCGGAGTATTAAGGAAATCAGTAAAATAATGCTATTTCTTAATATTTATTTAACCTTAAAGCGGATGTTTAAAGTTAAATTTGTATCGATAGAAAAATATGAGTACTGAAAATAATTTATATAAAATTCTCCTTGTTGATGATGAACAGGATATCCTAGACTTTTTAAGTTATAATTTAAAAAAAGAAGGATTTCAGGTTTATACTTCACTTAACGGAAAAGAAGCCATTCAGATTGCTAAAAGAGAACTTCCACACTTAATTGTATTGGACGTGATGATGCCTGAAATGGATGGAATTGATACCTGTCGCGAGATTAGAGATAATGCAAACTTAAAAGACGTCATGATCGCTTTTTTAAGTGCCAGAAATGAAGATTATTCTCAAATAGCCGGCTTTGAAGTTGGTGCTGATGATTATATCACCAAGCCTATTAAACCAAGAGTGTTTATTAGCCGTATTAAGGCCTTACTAAGAAGATATGCTCCTGAGCAAAAAACAACAGAATTGGATTTGGGTGGAATCAAAATTGATAAAGAAAAATACTGTGTTTATAAAGATGGTGTTGAGATTGCTTTTCCAAAAAAAGAATTTAAATTATTGTCTCTTTTGGCAAGTAAGCCTGGAAAAGTTTTTACCCGCGAGTTTATACTTGAACAGGTTTGGGGCGATGAAGTTGTTGTAGGTGATAGAACAATTGATGTTCATATCAGGAAATTAAGAGAAAAATTAGGCGATGAGTATATTAAAACCATCAAGGGAATTGGGTATAAATTTGAGTTTTAAACAGTGAAGTAATCGCTATTTTTTTTGCTCATTATATGCTTTGATATAATCCGGCCAGCTAATTGTTTTGTATTTATCTTCCGCGTAATATTTTAAGATCGGCAATAATGTTTTTGGCGTTAAAAACATATTTAGTGCATCTAATGTATTTTGTTTATCGTCCAAAACGGCAATGGAAGGAAATTGAAGCCTGTTGTTTGTGACCTTCAAGGCAAAAGTATTAAAAGGATATCCATTTAAAACAGTTTTAAAACACTTTTCGCCTTTAAAGATTATGGTATCGTTACTTTCAGCATCAAAATTAATGAGATAAAAGTGTTTATTAATGTAATTGCTGATACTAGTATCTTTTAAAGTGGTAGCATTTTGAACTTTGCAGGAATTGCAAAAACCGGCAAAAATATTTACCAGAATTTTTTTAGGGTTTTTCTTTTGTAATTTTTCAATTTCTTTTAATGTATTAAATTTAAGAGCGCCTTTTGCAAACACGGTATCATAAAATGTATGATTGAATTGTTCTGAAAAATCTTGATAAGATGCGGATTTGTAAACGTTTTCAACAGTGAAGACTAATAACGGCTCAATTTTCTTTTCTTCTAAAAACCCCTGTGACAATAAATTAAACTCATAATTATTCGATACAAAAATAGTAGAAGGATAACTTAAGCTGTTTCCTAAAAATTTGATGGCTAATTCATGCGGGGTTTTTGGCGCAGGTGATGTTGGTTTGTAAATCTTACCGTTATATTCGATTGTATCTTTTGTTTCAGCATTGAATTTAACCGGGTAATAAAACTGGTTAACATATCCTGCAATGTTGGGATTGGAATAAGTGGTCTTCATCATGTGTTTACACCATCCGCACCAGTCCGTATAAATATCAATCAATAATGGTTTGGGTTGTGTCTTATTAAGTTCCTGTGCTTCTTTGATCGTTAACCATTTTACTAGACCTTCTTCAGACTGAGCCCAAGAACCAGAGGTGAAAATGATAAGAGTAATAATTACATTTATGTAGCGCATTCGTAAGATTTTAAAACGATTTAAAGATAAAATTATTCCTTGAAATTTATATGTTTACCCATGGTGCCTTTAAACCGGTACCAAAAACTTTGTGTTTCGGTGATAGGGATAAAATTTTCAATTTTATAACTTTGAAATTTAATTTCAGGTTCAAGGTGTTGTAAGGTTTTTAAAGTATCAAAAATAACTGGCAAATAATTAAGGTCCTTCAAACGCCGTTTGCCAAACCGGTAGGTCATCCTTGTCTGGAAAGGATCAGTGCTGAGGGCTATTTTCTGATAACCAAGGGATTTAGCAAGTTTGTAGCTATACCAAATATTTTCAGTACTATGTTGTGCTTTATCTTCAATTATGATATCATCTGCAGCAACCCCGTATTCTATAGCATATAGTTTCATGATTTGTGCTTCTACGTAAGGCGAGTAAACAGAACTTCCACTCATTATTATTTTTTTTGCAATACCTGTTTTATATAAATGAATAGCCCATATAACCCGCATTTGCATGGTTCTGTCCCATTTAGGCTCTAAAAAAGGAACACCTGGCACAATAACAGCATCATATTGCTTGTTGGCGGAAAGGGCACGGTTCGTTAATTTTTTGGCTGATGGTTGAAACAACGCACAGGCACTGAATAAAATAAAGCTAAAAAGTGATAGAAGAAATTTATACATAAATGTTTAATAGAAGGGTTCAATAAAAATAATTTTCGCAAAGTGTTTTTATAAACCTAAATATAATATCATTAACACCAAATAGCAATTTTGTTTAGTTTTTTGTTTCAAGATGGCTTAAATTAGTCCTTTATAAATCTTAGAATAAGTTATTGACAACCAAAGAAGATATTTTTTTTTGTTTAAAAAAGCACTGGGGATATGATACTTTTCGCCCGTTGCAGGAAAACATCATTGAATCAATTCTTTCCGGCAAAGATACTCTTGCTTTACTCCCAACCGGCGGTGGTAAATCCATTTGTTTCCAGATACCAGGCTTGGTAATTGGAGGCACTTGTTTAGTGGTTTCTCCTTTAATTGCTTTAATGAATGACCAAGTAAGAACCCTGAAAAATAAAGGGATCAGCGCCGTAGCAATCACTTCTTCAATGAACGCAAAAGAAATTGATATTGCTTTAAATAATGCAGCTTACGGTCACGTACAGTTTTTATATGTTTCTCCAGAAAGAATTGAGAATGAAACGTTCAGACAGCGATTATCCTATTTGCCGGTGGGTTTAATCGCTATTGATGAAGCGCATTGTATTTCTCAGTGGGGTTATGATTTTAGACCAAGTTATTTGAAAATTGCCGAATTAAGAGAGTATTTTCCGAAAGTCAATATGATCGCTGTTACGGCCACTGCCACAAAAGAGGTTGTAGAAGATATACAGTTGAAGCTCGATTTTAAAAATCAACGTGTTTTCAGGCAATCTTTTGAGCGAAAGAATATCCGTTATGTTGTTCAGATTGAAGAAAATAAATTTGAGCGCTTATTGAAAGCCATTAATAATATTGGAGGCTCGGGCATTATTTATGTTCGTAACAGAAAAAAAACAGAAGAGATCAGTCGATGGCTCATTCAGAATAATATTTTTGCTTCGTTTTATCATGCAGGGATAAACGCTAATGACCGCGCGCTAGTTCAACAAAACTGGATTGACAATAAATCACAAATCATCGTTGCTACCAACGCATTTGGAATGGGAATTGATAAACCCGACGTTCGATTTGTGGTTCACCTAGATTTGCCTGAAAGTTTGGAGGCCTATTTTCAGGAAGCGGGCAGGGCTGGAAGGGATGGGAAGCCGGCTTATACAATCTTATTGTGCAATAATTTTGATGTTGCCTCTTTAAAAGAACACTATGAAGAAAAAACGCCAAGCATAGATCAGATCAAACAATCTTACCAGGCTATTTTTAATTTTTACCAGATTCCAGTAGAGAGCGGAGAAGGTTTATCCGTAAGTTTTGACATCAATGAAGTTACCAGGAATTATAATTTAAAGCCTGTTGTTTTATATAATTCTATAAAATGTTTAGAAAAAGAAGGTTATTTTTCTTTTTTGGATGGAGGTTATGAACCGTCTAAAGTGATGATGGTTATGGGTAAGGATCTTCTTTATAATTTTCAGATAAAATTCCCGAAATATGAAGCGCTGATAAAAGTATTATTAAGAAGTTATGGTGGTTTGTACGAACAGTACATACATATTAAAGAAAAAGACGTGGCTTACAGGGCTAAAATATCAGAGCATGAGTTATCAATTCAATTAGAAAATTTGCAAAAACAGGGTGTTATTTCTTTTATACCTCAAACCAGTTTACCGAAGTTAATTTTTTTACAAAATAGAATTAATTTAAAGTTTGAAAATATCCGTCTTGTGAATTACCCGGTTTTAAAAGAAAAAGCGTTGGCAAGAATAAACAGCGTTGTAAATTATGTAACAGAAAAAAATGTTTGCAGAAGCCGTTTACTATTGGCTTATTTTAATGAAACTGATTTTCGTGATTGTCATTATTGCGATGTGTGTGTGGAGAAATATAAACGTAATCTGGACACAGAAGAAGGTTTAATGGAGAACATAAGAATAGAGCTGGGTTTTCAAACAATGAAACTGCAGGACTTGATTCAAAAGTTCCAATCAGTAAATACTAAAAGATTAAATGGTATAATTAATAATATGATTGATCAAGATATATTGATCATCGACCCCGGCAAGAATATTTCTTTAAAATAATAATCTCTCTTTTAAAAAAAATAGTGATAACATGAAAACATACGGAACACTTTATTTATTACCGGTTGGTTTAGGAGAATGTAACCTTGAGGATGTGCTTCCAAAGCGCAATCTGGATCTTGTAAAAACACTCATTTATTTTATTGCGGAAAATGCAAAGGATGCCCGCGCTTTTTTAAAAAAATGTGGTATTCCTGATATCACTAAGGCAGAAATATCATTGATCAATCAGCATGTAAAACAAACAGAGATGGAATCTTTTTTGCAGCCTTTGATAAACGGAAACGATATGGGATTAATGAGCGATGCCGGTTGTCCGGGTATTGCAGATCCTGGCGCTGATATTATAAAATTGGCTCATCAGAAAGGGATTAAAGTGGTGCCACTTGTGGGTCCAAGTTCCATTGTGTTATCCATTATGGCCAGTGGTTTTAATGGGCAAAATTTCGCGTTTAATGGTTATCTTCCAATTAAGAGTGCCGAACGATGTAAACGTATAAAAGAATTGGAGCAATTATGCTTAAAGTATAAACAGGCGCAGTTTTTTATTGAAACACCCTATCGGAATGAAAGTGTTTTTGAAGATTTATTGAAAACATTACTGCCAACTACTAAATTATTAATAGCAACACATATTACTTTAAACGATGAATGCATTTCAGTTAAACCTGTTTCTGCATGGAAAAAAATAAGTCTGCCAGATTTTTTCAGAAAACCTACAGTTTTCGGTTTATACTTATAAAATTCAAAGAATGGATTATTTAGATAAGACCACTTTTTAATTCGACTAAATATTGTTATTTAACGATAAGGTAAACATTTACGTTCTTTCGAGAATTATTATTAAAACTTTCTGCAAAATTTTGTTTTGTGACACGACTTTCTTTACTTCATATCATATAAATACATAGAAAAATGAAAAGAATATTACTAACTCTTACCATGGCAATTAGTGCTTTTGCCGTTTTTGCTCAAACCCCCCCTCAACGGGATTGTGGTACAATGCAACATCACGAATATTTAAAACAAACTCGTCCCGGATACGAAACTGAATTAAATCAGTACAATCAATTAATTAACCAATATTTGCAGGATAAAGCGGCTGGTTTAAATGTTTCTAAAACTAATAATAGCTCTGCAATTATTACTATCCCGGTGGTAGTGCATGTTATATATAGAGTGGCAGCAGAAAATATTTCAAACGCGCAGGCAATCTCACAGGTTCAGGTTTTAAATGATGATTTTGCTAAACTGAATGCAGATGCAATTAAAGTAACTCAACCTACGTTTTCTACGGTAGCTGCAGGAGCGCAAATTCGATTTTGTTTAGCGCAACGTGATCCAAGCGGAAACCCAACTACAGGTGTAACTCATAAAACTACAACGGTAACCGCATTTGCTACAAACGATGCAGTAAAAGCTAATGCAACAGGTGGTGAAGATGCCTGGGACGTTACAAAATATATAAATATTTGGGTATGTAACCTCGGGCCAAGTTTACTTGGTTATGGAGAGTTTCCTACTGCTAGTTTAAGTAATACATGGGGATTGGTTTTGCATTATAAATATACCGGAAGTGGTGGAACCGCGGTGGCTCCTTATGCTTTAGGAAGAACAGGAACGCATGAGTTCGGTCACGTTTTTAATTTATTACATATTTGGGGTGACGATGGAACTGCCTGTACAGGATCTGACCAATGTACGGATACACCTAATCAGGCTGGCGAGCATTATGGGTGCTTTCCCCAAGGATCAATACAAACTGATGGTTGTACTGCTGGTGGTTCTGGTGTAATGTGGATGAATTACATGGACTATACGGATGATGCCTGTATGTACATGTTTACTGCCCAACAGGTTGCTCGTATGGAGGCTGTGGTGAATAATGCACCCTGGAATATATTAGCAACTTCCTTAGGATGCACACCTGTTTCAGCTTTAGATGCTGGTATTTCAAGTATTATTTTACCCGTAAATGGTTCTTCTACATGTAATAATAGCATTACACCTAAAATTACATTGAACAATGCCGGTTCTACAGTTTTAACATCGGCTACTATATTATATAAAATGGATGCGTTAACTACTCAAACATTAAATTGGACAGGTTCTTTAGCAGCCGCTACATCAACTATTTTAACTTTAAATAATTATGCAGGATTAACTAATGGTGCACATACATTCTCTGCAACTGTAGCTTCCCCTAATGGAGGAACTGATGGGAACGCTGCAAATAACACGTTAACTTCTACATTTACTGTAATAACTGCACCGGTTGGAGCAGCTTTACCATTTACTGAAAGGTTTGATGCCGTTACATTCCCTCCAACAGGATGGGTGAAAGTAAGTACAAATGTAGCTGATCCGGCTGCTACCTGGACACGACTGGCGAATACAACAGGTATTCCGGTTTTACCTGCAACTACAGCTTGTGCAAAAATGGATAATTTTGCTGGAACTATTGATATTTCAGGTCAGAAAGATGCTTTACGCACTCCGGCTTTAAACTTCTCTTCGGCCAACAGTACTTTAAAAGTAAGATTTGACAGATCTCACAGAATGTATAGTACCGTTGATATTGATACATTAAACATTTATGTTTCTACAGATTGTGGTGGCAGCTGGACAAGAATTTATACTGCTGGTGGAGCTCAATTATCAACTGTTACAGGAACATTATCTACTGCTTTTACACCAACGTCTAATACACAATGGAAAAGAGACAGTGTTAGTTTATCTGCTTATGTTGGTCAGCCAAGCGTTTATATTAAATTTGAATCACGCAGCGGATGGGGAAATAATCTTTATTTAGACAATATTAATGTACTTGATGTTCCTGCAACAGCGCCGCCTGTAGCTAATTTTACAAGCGCAGCCACAAAATGTGCCGGAACTTCTATTACATTCTCTGACGCATCAACTAATTCACCAACAAGTTGGAACTGGTCTTTCCCGGGTGCAACCACAGCAACGTCTACTGCTCAAAATCCAACAGCAACTTATACAGCTAGTGGTACATATACAGTAACACTTATTTCTGCTAATTCATCAGGAACCAGTACACCTGTTTCATCTACGATTGCAGTAAATGCAAATCCTACTGTAGCGGTTACAAGTGCAACTGTTTGTTCAGGAACCCCGGCAGTTCTTACCGCTTCAGGAGCAACCACTTATAATTGGAACACAGGAGCATCAACTGCTTCAATTTCTGTAACACCAACTATTACTACTACCTATACAGTAACCGGCACAAATGCAACAGGTTGTACTAATACAAAAACAACTAATGTTATTGTAAATACATCTCCAATCGTTGCAGTTTCAAATGCTACTATATGTTCAGGTGCCACTGCTAATCTTACAGCATCAGGCGCCACGACTTATAGCTGGAATACCGGAGCAACAACGGCCTCAGTTTCTTTAACACCAACTACAACTACTAATTATACGGTTACGGGAACCACAGCAGGTTGCTCAAATACTAAAACAGTAAATGTAACGGTTAATATAACACCTGTGGTTGCTGCTAATAATGCAACAATTTGTAGTGGGTCTGCCGCCAGCGTTATTGCTTCGGGTGCAACCACTTACATCTGGAATACCGGAGCAACAACAGCATCTATTTCTGTAACGCCAACAACTTCTGCAAACTATACGGTTACAGGAACTACAAGTGGTTGTTCAAATACAAAAACAATCAGTGTCACGGTTAATACGTCACCAATTGTTGCTGTATCAGGAGGAACAATTTGCAGCGGCGCATCTGCAAATTTAACTGCAAGTGGAGCCACCACCTACATCTGGAACACCGGAGCAACAACTCCTTCCATTTCTGTAACACCAACAGCCACTGCAAACTATACTGTAACTGGAACAACAACTGGTTGTACGGATACAAAAACTGTAAGTGTAACTGTTAACTCCTTACCGAATGTAGCTTCAACATCTGCCACTATTTGTTCAGGTGCAACAGCAACTATTACAGCAAGTGGCGCAACAACTTATAACTGGAATACAGGCGCAACAGGTGCGATGTTAACAGCAAGCCCTCCGTCCAATGCAACGTACACTGTAACTGGAACATCAGCTGCAGGATGCGTTAGCACAGCCACTGCAATGATCTCTGTTGGTTCTGCCCCATCTATTTCCGCGAACTCGGCAACAATATGTGCAGGCGCAACAACTACTTTAACAGCAAGCGGTGCTACTACATACACTTGGAACACTGGTTCAAATGCTTCCGGTATTACCGTGAGTCCAACAGGAACAATGGTTTATACAGTTACCGGAAACCTTACAGGATGCGCGACAGCGGCTTCTCAAACTGCCACTGTAACTGTTAACTCAATACCTTTGGTTACTTTAGGAACTATTGCAGGCCCACTTTGTATTAACAATGCAGCTGTAGCTTTATCAGGAAGTCCAAGTGGAGGAAATTTTTCAGGGACCGGAGTTGTAGGATCTTCTTTTAATCCTTCCGTTTCAGGTGCAGGAACATTCACTGTCATGTACAATTTTACTGATGCAAACGGTTGTTCAGCAACAGATAGTAAAACTGTTAGTGTGAGTTTATGTACGGGTATTACTGAATTAACTAATATGGCGATTACTGTTTATCCTAATCCTGCTAAAAATGTAGTTTATATTAATATGAGCGCAGCGTTAGTAAATCAGGCAACTATTCAAATGTATGATGCTATTGGTAAATTAGTTATTTCTGAAAAAGTAACAAATACCAATACAACCATTTCTTTAGCGGATTATGCGGTAGGAATGTATACAATTCGTGTAGTATCTGATAGCAATCAAAGTATTATTAAGCTGATTAAAGAGTAATCATTAAATGATAATTCGCAAAAAAGGTTCGCATTAGCGAACCTTTTTTGTTTTAATAAGTCTTTATTCTGGTAAGTTTTTCTTTTGTCTTAAATATAAAACGTCACCGATCTTTAATTTATCATCAGTCTTAAGTCGGTTTTTTTTACATAACATGTTTAAACGGATGCCATGTAATTGTGAAACAGATTTAAGGGTTTCATTCTTTTGCACCACATGATAGGGCTCTAACGCTTTTCGGCGCTTTTTTTCAATATAAATTTTTTGGCCGTAACTTAGTTTATCGGATTTTGACAGGTCGTTAAATTCTAAGATCTCATCCAATTCTAAATTGAAATCATGGGCAATCTTATAAAATGAATCATTGTCTTTTGCTATCACAAACCGGATATGGTTAAAACGATATACATCCCTGATAACCATGTCTGATTTCAGGCTTCCCTGCAATTGTAATGTTTGCTTTGGGGTGTTCTCTATAACATTCAGATCCTGAAGTTTATAACGTTCTATGAGTTCTATTAGTCTTTGCGGATACTTAGGATCGGTAGCATATCCGAAAGTTTTTAAACCATAACACCATCCTTTATAATCATGAATTGGCAGTTCAAAAAGTGGAGCATAACGAGAACGCGATGACAGGAATAAACTATGATCACTATAGGAGTCCAACACATCATTATATTTCCTGAAACATTCTCCTGTTGAATCATCATCCATGATAAAAGACTCTCCACCCCATTCACGGTGACATTTAATTCCGAAATGATTATTTGCACTCCTGCACAGCAAACTGTTGCCATTCCCGCTTTCAAGCATACCTTGCGCAAGCGTAATACAGGCCGGAACTTTATGTAAATACATTTCTTTAATCGCGTCATCTTTAAATGAAGCTATATATTCGGCAGGCGTCATTGTTTTTTGAGCTGACAAACACTGTACGAATAAAGAAAACGTAATTATATGTTTATAGGGAGGCACTATTTCTTACGCTTTTGTTTTAAGGTGAATTTTTCTTTTTCTGTCATTTTTTCGAGACACGCAGTAAATGCTGTTGGAGAAATAGATTTTATATTTTCTTCAATAAAGTAATACGCTTGTTTTGGATATACGTTATACGTTTCTCTTAATGTCCAACCAACTGCCTTCTGGACAAAATATTCCTTGTCTTTTAACAATGGAAAAATAAAATTGGTGGTTTGTTCAAAACTGATGTATTCTTTTTTTGTCCTTGCATAATAATATAAAGCCACGAGCGACTGTCTTCGTTCCCAAAGATTTTTGGATGCGTTCCATTTTTTTAAAATATCAAGCATTGCTTTTTGAGAATCAGTGTTCTCAAGTAAGCGGGTCAGGTATTTTGATAAGCCGTCGGAGTGCGCCCAGTTATCAACGTATTTTATCCAATAAGGCAATGTTTTTAATTGCGTTGATATAGGAATGTGTTTGGCGTATTTATCTAAAAATATAAATGCCTGGTTCTTTGTTTCAAAAACAGTACTTTGTGTATAGATATGATTAAAAATCAGAAATGTTTTTTGAGGATCAGTTGAATAAAAACTAAATCCTTTTTTATGAGCCTCGGTCTGTTTCTTAGCCACTAATCCAAGCACATGGAGATTAGTGCCGATGTATTTCTTTGATCTCTCAGATCTTGCCTTATCAACTTTTAATGATAAACGGTTAAGGGCATCATCTACTTCTTTGGTATATTTGTTTAGGTCCGAAATCATTTCACATCAAAAATAATAAAATGAAATTTCAAAAATCAGTTTTGTTAAGCCTTCTTTTCACAAATTTATGTTTAAATACTTTTAGTCAAATGATATATCCAGAGACAAAAACCGTAAAACAGGTTGATGACTACCATGGTGTGAAAATAGAAGACCCTTACCGGTGGCTGGAAAATGATAATTCAGCGGAAACAAAAGTTTGGGTGGAAAATCAAAATAAAACAACCAATCTGTATTTATCTCAGATTTCATTCAGAGATAAAATAAAAGACCGCTTAACAACATTATGGAACTATGATAAAATGACGTCGATCTTTAAGAAAGGAGATTTGTTTTTTTCTACCCGAAATAACGGATTACAGAATCAGTCGGTATTATATTCTCAAACGTCTTTATTGGATAATCCGGTAGTGGTTTTAGATCCAAATATGCTGTCTAAGGATGGAACAACTTCATTAAGCGGTATGGCAATTAGTAAGGATGGGAATTACCTGGCTTATGGGATTTCAAAAGCGGGAAGTGATTGGGTTGAAATTCATGTAAAAAATATTCGAACAAAAGAAGATCTGAAAGATGTTATTAAGTGGGTTAAATTTTCTGATATTTCATGGAAAGGCAATGGTTTTTTTTATAGTCGTTATGATGCTCCGGTTAATGATAAAGCATTTACACAAAAGAATGAATTTCATAAAGTGTATTATCACTCTGTCGGGAAGCTGCAAAGTGAGGATGAATTAATTTACGAGGATAAATCGCATCCTGATAGAAATTTTTCTGCTCAAGTAACGCATGATGAAAATTATTTAATCATTTATGGAAGTGAAAGTACGAGCGGGCAAAGTTTTATGATCAGAGACCTTTCGAATCCACAAAATAAATTAGCTACGATCGTCGCAAATTTTGATAACGAGTATAACGTTGTGGAAAATATCGGCAACCAGTTTTATATTTATACCAATTATAAAGCCCCCCGTTATAAATTAGTAAAAGTAAGTTTAAATAATCCTTCGCAGGATAACTGGGAGGACGTTTTGCCACAGCAGGCTGATTTATTGGAAGGTGTTTCATTCTGCGGAAATAAATTGATTTCCAATTATTTGAAAAGCGTTTCTTCTAAACTATACTTGCATACAATTAGTGGAAAAATCGAAAAGGAAATTAAATTGCCAGGCATTTGTAAAGTAAATGCTGTTAATTCTTCGAGGGAAGATGACTTTGCGCTTTATTCAACCGTATCGTTTATTAGCCCGGAAGAAATTTATTTTTATGATTCAAAGGTGGGCACAAGCCGACGTATTTTCAAAGCCAATACACCTTTTCAATCCGCTGATTATGAAACCAAACAGGTTTTTTATAACAGCAAGGACGGGACAAAAGTATCCATGTTTGTTACCCATAAGAAAGATATTGAATTAACCGGGGATAATCCATGTTTTGTATTTGGCTATGGTGGCTTTAATGTTTCATACACGCCGGAGTTCAGAATCGACAGAGCAGTGTTTTTAGAAGCAGGAGGAATTTATTGTGTTCCTAATTTGAGAGGAGGCGGAGAATACGGAGAAGATTGGCATTTAAGCGGAACAAAATGTAAAAAACAAAATGTGTTTGATGATTTCATGGCAGCCTGCGATTACCTGGTAGAAAACAAATACACCTCACATGAAAAACTGGCGATCCATGGCCGAAGTAATGGCGGTTTATTAATTGGGGCTGTCATCACTCAAAGGCCAGACATTGCAAAAGTTGCTATTCCTACCGTTGGTGTATTGGATATGCTAAGGTTTCATTTATTTACAATAGGCAGAGCCTGGACTGTTGATTACGGCTGTAGCGACATAAAAGAAGAGTTTGATTGCCTTTTGAAATATTCCCCGTTACACAATGTGAAAAAAGCTAATTACCCTGCAACGCTTATTTTAACAGGGGATCACGATGATAGGGTAGTGCCGGCGCATTCTTTTAAATTTGCCGCCACTTTGCAGAAAAATAATACTGGGTCAAATCCAACCTTAATACGAATCGATGTCAATGCCGGGCATGGATCAGGCAAGCCTACAGATAAGCAAATTGCAGAATTTGCCGATATGTGGAGTTTTGTATTTTATAACCTGGGAATGAATTATTAAAAGCCGTAGCCTTTAAAATTTCTGCTAAACTCATTTGCCGGAATGGGTTTGTTGATCTCTAAATTAGAAAAGTCGTAACTTTCAAACAGGCCAGTTTCATCGTAGATGCTGACGCTTATAGGAAGCATTGTTTTTTCATCAATATAAAATACTGCTTTTTTACAGTAAAATGTAGGTGTTTTTATAACCGATCCTTCTTTTAAATAACCATAATCATCATACAGTTTATTTTTACAGCGAAGCATATAGTCATTAACAGTTAGCTTACCTGCAATACTAGTAACAGTCTCTTTTTGTTGAACAATATAATCGCGATAGCCAAATTCAAGATTTTCGTATACTAAGAGGTGACAATTCATTTTATTTTTTTCAACTTTACCCACATAGGTCAAATGCTTTGCAATATGTTCCTTTTCTTTACTAAGAGCAACTGCAATTGTTCTTGCTGTAAAATCAAAGCCAATATCTAAAATAGTGAAGTGTTGATTCTTTCGCATTAAATTGCCCCGCGGATCCAAACTCATTGTAAAATAAGGAAATACATGTGGCTTTACCAGTGCTTTATTACTCATTTCACCTTCATTATATAGTACCTCCAGTTTATTTTGGGTATTTACTAAATAGGACCTTCTTGGATGTACCTGAAGTTTAACATTGGTTTGTGCTGTTGCATAACCGCTTTCAGTACGTTCAACAGATTTCATACTATATCGCAAAAATGAAAATTTTTTTGCAGAGTCCAGCATATCTGAAATTAATTTAAAATCTTTAAAATGTTCATGCGAAACTTCTTTGGGACTTTCTGTACCATGCAGTTTCGCATTTTTTTTTGAACGCTGCGAAAAAACTTTGGTAGAGCATAGGGCGATAGTAATTATGATCAGTACGATTTTATTCATGGCACTACGAAGATAAGCTTACCACGAGATAATGCAAGTAGGGTTTGTGTTTTTTTGTAATTTAGAGGAAATTTTAACACTCATTAAATGAACCCCATTTTAGGAATAATTCCGGCAAGATATGCGTCAAGCAGATTTCTAGGGAAGCCATTGATTGACATACTTGGCAAAAGCATGATACAGCGTGTATATGAACAGGCTGTGAAATCTGCATTGTTAACAGATGTGATTGTTGCAACTGACGATGAACGTATTTACAATCATGTTGAATCTTTTGGTGGAAAAGTATTTTATACCAAAGCGGACCATCCGAGCGGGACAGACCGGTGTTTTGAAGCATTTCAGAAAATGGAGGAAGATTTTGAATATGTTGTCAATATCCAGGGCGACGAACCATTTATAGATCCGGGACAGATTGATTTGTTATGTGAGGTTTGTACAGGCACAACGGAATTAGCTACTTTAATGATCCCTGTTGATTCATATGAAGTGCTGTTTGATATGGGTGAAGTAAAAATCACTTTGAATAAGGATATGGAAGCTTTATACTTTAGCAGGATGGTTATTCCCTTTATAAAAGGTAAGCCACAGGAAGAATGGCATAAGCATTTTAATTATTACAGGCATGTTGGTATGTACGCATATAGAGTTGATGTTTTAAACGCGATAACAAAATTAGAACCTTCTTCACTTGAAAATGCTGAGTCATTGGAACAGCTGAGATGGTTAGAAAATGGGTATAAAGTAAAATGTGCGATAACTGATTTTGATAGTCATTGTATAGATACCCCGGAAGATATAGAAAAAGTAATTCGCTTAATGAATATAAAATAATGGAAGAAAAGAAACTGGTTTTTATTTGTGGATTTATGGGTTGTGGAAAAACAACACAGGGAAAAAAACTGGCCAAAGAAATGGGGTATTTTTTTATTGATTTGGATGATTATATTTCAAGTCAATATGAAAAAACGATAACTGATCTTTTTAAAGAAGTTGGTGAAGAGGAATTCAGAAAAATAGAAACTAAAGCACTCCAGGAATGCATTAAGGATAACTTAAAAGCTTTGATCGCTGTTGGCGGAGGAACACCTTGTTTTGGCAGTAATATAGATTTAATGATAAGCAATGGATTGGTTGTTTATTTAAAGATGGATGCTGAAGCCCTGTATAACAGGTTATTTAATGCAAAGCAGGATAGGCCGCTTATAAAAGACAAAGCCAATGAAGAAATGCTTTTATATATTGAAAGCCTTTTAAAAAAAAGAGGATCGTTTTACGAAAAAGCACAGATCATCACAAACGGAGTTGCCGTTGATATTGAAGAATTAAAGAATCAAGTATTAAATTACAGTTATTAATACATGCGCCAGATAAAATTCATGATCATTTTTGTAATAGGATTTTGTTCCAGTGGATCTGCGCAGTTGATTTTTGAAAAAAATTATGGATTTAATGTTGGCTTTGTAAGTGCCATTGGAACGCACTTTCAACGCTTTGGCTTTGTATTGCAGGGATATGCTGTTTCAGGCTTTGCTCAGTTAAACGCAACTGTAAGAGTTTACGAGAACTTTAGAAACTTGGGTCCAAAGGCAGAGCATACAGAGTTTAATGGGTCACTCGGCGTATGTCTTGGGTATGGATTAATAATTAAAGAAGAGAATCGTTTCATAAGCACTATCGGTAATCAAACTGCTTATAAAAATTCGTTTGCCTACAGTTATAATTTCTATTATAATAAAATGAAAACATCGCAGGTAACTGGTACGATCGCGTTTCAATTTGACCGCATTTCCATCATTTCAGAGAATGATCTACTTGCAAAACCAGCATTGGATAGGTTTAGAACGGGCGCAATATTGGTCCAGTACCAAACAAAATATTTTCAGTATGCTATAAATTGCACGATGTGGACAGGACAACTTGGAAAAGCCATTACGAATGAATCATTATTTCCGGCAAGAGGTTATATCAATACAGAAGGAGGAACATACCAGGGACTGTCTCATGGTTTGTTGAGCGCGCAGGTAAAGTTTGCTAATGAAGAAGGCCAGTACCTTCAGGCTAATGCCGGTGTTGACGCAGAACAGGTGCGAAACCTGGCGCAGAACAGAATCTTACATAGTATCCTTCCAAATAATTATTACATGCCAATGATCGACACTGCCGGTAATCAGTATTTGTATCGGAAGGAACAGAAAATAAGAAAACCTAAAGTGTATTTGAATGCTTACACTTGTCCGGATATATTCTATTAATTTTTAGCATACGAATAAATTTCTTCCAGTATTTTTCTGTCATTGCTTAATCGTGGCACTTTATATTGCCCCCCAAGTTTATTGTTGGCTTTAAGCCATCTATAAAATGTACCTTTTGGCATAATTCTGATAATTGGTAAATGTAAAATGTAATTATTGAATCGTTTCGCTTCGTAATCAGAGTTAATTTGTTTTAGAGTGTCATCCAAAACACTTCTGAAAAAATCATAATTATTGGGTTCATATTCAAATTCAATAAGCCATTCGTGCGCCCCTTTATTTTCGTTCATAAACACCGGCGCAACTGTATAATCAACAATATGTGCACGTGTTTTTTCACAGGCTGTTTTTAATGCCAACTCTGCATTATGAATCATCAGTTCTTCGCCAAAGGCATTTATGAATTGTTTAGTGCGACCTGTAATAATAAAACGATATGGGAGTAAACTGGTGAATCGAATTGTATCTCCAATCTTATACCTCCATAAGCCGGCATTCGTGCTGATAAGCATCGCATAGTCCTTATCTTTTTGTATTTCTGATAAATTATAAGTGCGGGGATCATCCTTTCCTAATTCTGAAACAGGAATAAATTCGTAATAGATACCATAGTCAAGCATTAACAACATTTCATTGCTGTGTTTTTCATCCTGAATTCCAAAGAAACCTTCGGAAGCACTATATAATTGCATGAAAGCAACCGTATTGTCATTAAATAGTTTATCAAACAATTCTCTATATGGTGTAAAGCTTACTCCGCCATGAAAGTACACTTCTAAATTCGGCCATACTTCTTTTAATGTATCCGCTTTTTTTATTTCTAAAATCCGCTTTATTAAAACCAGCATCCAGCTTGGTACACCGGCCAAACTTGTCACATTTTCATTCGCCATGGAGTTGGCCATTTGTTCGAGCTTATCTTCCCAGTTATCCATCAGGGCAATATTCACATTTGGCTCTCTGAAATATTCTGCCCATTTTGGTAAATTCTGAATAATGATAGCACTCACATCACCGTGATAAGATTTATAGTCTCCGAAATCATCCGTTTTAAAACTTCCTCCAAGTGCTAAGTTTTTTCCGGTGAATAATTTAGTATCCGGGTTGTTGACACATTGAAACGTGATCATATCTCTACCACCATTGAAATGACAGCCATCTAAAAATTCAGTACTAACTGGTATAAACTTGCTTTTATCAGTGGTGCCGCTGCTTTTCGCAAACCATTTAATATCCGAATGCCATAACAAATTTTGTTCACCTCTGCGGGTTCTTTCTATCAATGGTTTTAAGCTTTCATAATCCTGTAAAGGAATTTGTTGTTTAAACTGATGATAATTCTTTATAGATCTAAAGTTATGGTGTTTCCCAAATTCGGTATCTTTTGCAGAAGAAATTAAATTTTGCATCCATTCATCCTGAACATCATGAGGATATTTCATGAAAAGTTCAATCTGGTGCATTCGCTTTTTCATGAGCCATGAGGCGATGGAATTAAGAAAGGCCATAGAGTAAAAGTAACAATGTTATTGTTTAAACAAAACTAAGATACCACTTCGATGACCCTTCTTTGTTATAGATTTCAAAGATTTATTGATTAAAAGTAATTTTTATTTTTTTAAAGAAAGATAGTTTTCAAACGTAGATAAGTCCATGGCGTTTAAACAATGTTCTTTTGTTAAAAGTCCTTTGCGTGCTACATTTATCCCATAACGCATATCGTGATACCCTTTTAATTGATGCGCATCCGGATTAATGGAAATCATAACGCCTTTTTCAAGGCAATAGGGAATTAGTCTCCAGTCAATATCCAAACGGTAAGGGTGCGCATTTAATTCGATAACCACTTTATTTGCAGCGCAGGCATCTATTATTTTTTTATGATCAATAGGATAGCCCGGACGGCCCAGTAATAATCGGCCCGTTGGATGGCCTAATATGGTTGTATAAGGATTTTCAATCGCTTTTATTAAACGGGTGGTTGCTTTTCCTTCGTCCATTTTTAAATTGGAGTGAATCGAAGCCACAATAAAATCAAATGTTTTCAGAATATCTTCTTCATAATCCAGATTGCCGTTACCAAGTATGTCGCTTTCAATACCTTTAAATATTTTGAAAGGGAATAATTGTTTATTTAGTTTTTCAATTTCCTGTTGCTGTAACAAAACTGTTTCAGTTTTTAATCCTCCGGCATATCCTGCTGTTTGTGAATGGTCGCATATTCCTAAATACTGGTAACCTAAATGTTTACAATACAAAGCCATTTCTTCCAATGTATTCATACCATCACTGTAAGTTGAGTGGTTGTGAAGAATACCTTTCAGATCGGTTAATTCGATCAATTTAGGGAGTTGGTTATTTTTTGCTTTTTCCAATTCAAATAATCCTTCCCGTAGTTCAGGCCCACAGTATTGGACTTTTAAATTAGAGTAGATTTCTTCTTCACTCTTATATATTTTTGTTTCAAGATTTTTAAAATTGATACCTTCTATGTGTTCATTAGTGCCTGAAGTTTCAACTAATTTCCGGTAAAATAAATTTGGATTTACCTGTATGAAATTTATCGGAATGGTTTCTGAAAAAAATTCATCAAGGTCGATTTGTTCGTCTCCGATAAGAATATCGATCTCTTCTATCACCTCACAATGACGATACATGGCTCCGGTAAAACTTACAAGGTCTGTTTGTTCTTTAATGGCATCAATAATTGGTTGTCCGATTTTTTCTGCATAAGCATAATGAAACCAACCTGTATTTTTTATTTTAAACTCAATATTCTGGATAATGGTATTTTGTGTTTTCTCACCAAAACCCTTTAATTCAATTAATCTGTTTTCATGACATGCATACAATAGGTCAGTGACACTTTCTAATTCCAGTTCAATCCATAATTGTCTTACTTTTTTTGGTCCCAAACCTTTTATGCCCAACATTTCGATAACGCCTGTGGGTGTATTGGCCATCAGGTCACGCAATTCTTTGGTGGTGCCGGTCGTAATAAATTCCATGATTTTTTCCGCAAGGCTTTTGCCAATTCCTTCGATCTTGGTTAATTCTTCAACGGTTTGGTTATCGAGATCGATGCGCGTTTTACCTAATTTGTAGGCGGCACTATTAAGAGCTTTTACTTTGAATGGATTTTCATTATGAAGCTCCATTAATTTCGCAGTAATTTCTAAACCATAGGCAATGTCTTCCGTGGTAATCATAAATAAAGTTCAGCAAATTTTAAATCAGTTGGATTAGTAATCTTAATATTTTCAACATTTCCTTCCACCATAAAAATCGGCTCATCAATACCTTCCAGAACGGTTGCATCATCGGTAAAAAACGGAGAGTAATCCTGTTCAAAAGCATCTTTAATTTTAGAAACAATAAAACATTGCGGAGTTTGCACCACTTTAAAATCATCTCTGCTCACAGCTTTATTAATACCGTTGGTTACCATTCTTAAACTTTCAAAAACAGGTGAAACAGGAATGGCATTTCCTTTTTGAGCAGCAGTTTCAAAACAACGTTTGATTGTTTCTACGCTCACAAAAGGCCTTGCAGCGTCATGGATACCAACAACATCATTCATATTAGTAATGCAATTCAATCCATTCTTTACAGAATAAAACCTGGTGTCTCCGCCTGTCACCATTTTAATGTTTCTTTGAGGAAAATACTCAGCCATCATAAAATTAGCATCGCTCATATAATTTTTATGAACGCAAACAATGATATTGATAAACTCGTCAAATTCTATGAACTTTTCAATAGTGTGAATCAAAATAGGTTTACCCTTAATTTCAATAAATTGTTTGGGTACGGTTGATTGCATCCTAGAACCGGTTCCGCCCGCAACAATAATAACGTTATAGTGTGAATTCATCTTTTTGTTTTTATTTTTTACCACAGAGTCACAGAGTTTTTGGAATTAATTTTTAAAATTATTTATCCCCTTTCTCTCTTGAGTCAAATTGTCAATTTAGTCTCTTTCTCTAATAATTTTTTATGCGTTCAATACTTAAATCAATAGCCTTATAAGCCTTACTAAAAAACTGAAATCGCTGTTTTTCTGCAACACCACTGATAAGGGTGGATTTTTTAATTAAATTTTTTGTCCAATGTTCAATTTCTTCACAAAATTGCTGATTGGCTGTAGTTAATGAATTCATTGTATTAAATGAAATATAGGAATATACAGAGCCATTTGCGTTTATATAAATACAATTTGTGCCAATCACTAAATCACTATTGTATAAATTAAAAGGGGTAATAATTGATTTATTTTTTTCATTTTTATTTTCGTTTTCAGCAAACCGGTTAATGGCTTGTACCATTTTTTTTAATTCTAATAAAACCAAAATAGCATCTTCTTTTTCTAGGAAGGCACCCGATTCAAAATAATAATCTATTTGTTTTATTGTTGTGTGGATGGTGTCAACTGTCCATATTTCTGTGCTTGGAAGTTGTAAATAAGTTTTATAAATATCTACGGCTAATTGTAATTGTTTTTCGGGAATTATGTCCCATTCAAATTTTTTACTTTGATACTCTGGTATATTTAAAACAGAACGCTGCCAATAAAATAATTTAAAAGAGGCTAATTCCTTTGAGTAAAAGGAATGAAAAATTGGGATTTCTTCGGCTGCGTAAATTATTTTTATATCTTCTGATTTTTGTAACCTTGTTAATTGGGCTAAGATGCCTGATAAGTAGCTCTCAAAATTATCCGATGAGTCGGTTAGCTTTATGTAGTTGCAGGATACTGAATCACCCCTATTTGAAAATACAGAATCAATCGATATTTGATAATGCTTACAAATTTTATAGGTTTCATCCAAACTAAGCACTGTTTCATTCCTTAATCGACGATATGCACTGTCATTGCTTATTTTTAGAAGGTCGGCAAGTTCATCTACCAAAGAAACGTTTGCGGGAACAATTTGCTTTAAATGTTTGATGAACATTTCCTGGATTTCGAATTCTGTTTTTTTAGCCATTTAATTGATAATGTTAGCTTAATAAAAGTATGTATTTATTTGCATAAATTAATAGATTTGAATTAGATTTAACTTGAAAACCCAACTTATATTTTAATTGACATTATAAAAATGGTAAATAAAATCGATAAAATTATTTTAATGACGAGAACATACCTTGTTAGTTTTACTATATATATTTTGTTACTAGAAATGATCAAATCTAACTTTAAACTAGTTAGGATAGCATTTTTTGCTTCAGTTTTAATCCTGGTTTTAGGCTCGTGTTCTAGCGGCAAATTTTTAAACAGAAAATATACTTTTGGCAAGTATAACGACCACAAGCAATCACTTGTTTGTAATACAACTTTTATTGATTCGACAAAATATTATGCCTCTTTAAATGATGTAGTTGCGCAAAGAAAAACTTGTAATTCTTTGGATAATATTTTCGAGACAGATATTATTAATGCAATTTCTGCATTCATTATTAAAAAAGATAGTATTTGGATATCAAAAAGAAGAGGACGTGATAGAAAGAAAATAAAAAAGTGTTCATCTGAAAATGTAACTATTATACTTACGAAGCCTGGAAGTATACAAGCAGTTAACCTGGCTAAGCTTGAGAAAGAATACTACCAAAGAACAAATACTGCAATTATAGGAATAAAAAGAAAAGGTAAAGATAGATATGTCGCAATTTCAGAGAAAGGCGATACTATAGAATGCAAAAATCTTAAGCCTATTTATAAGATAAAGGATGAACAATTAAACAAACTAGCTATTGAGTCTTGTAATAAAAGAAGTTACAAAGCTATGTCATGGAGTATTTTATCGTTTGTTGGACTCGCTTTAAGCATCATTGCATTAGTTAAAATAAAAAAAACAAAACGAAAATATGAGAATGTATATTTGAAAGAAGCTAAGTCAAAGGCTTTGATAAGTCTTACAATATCAATAATAACGACTCTTTGCTTTTTTGTGATTTCGGCAATAATAATTAATTATTTATTATTGGGTATAGGTGCGGCAGTAACTCCAGGCCGATAAATCATCTATTAGCGTTTTTTTAAATCATTATTTTTAAGAGTTTCTGATAATTATACTGTGTTTTACTTGCGAAAAACGCAAAACGGCCTTGCTGTGTAATTAATTATTGCAATTTTTCTTCTGGATCATTATAAAAGAAATTAATTTTTGACTTTTTGCAAGAACCACCACTGCTAGTCTAAATACCCGTTTGATTTAGATTTAGCGCTAATCTAAACTTGAATTATCAAATCAATCAATTATGGAAATTTTAAACATTATTAATAAAAAACACACCATTATGAAAACACTTTTAACCATCAAACTGACCCTTTTTGCATTTTTAATTAATGCTCAGGATACTATTTGTTTTAAGAACAAAACAATAGTTTCGGCAAAAATTATTGAGGCGGGAATTTCAGAAATTAAATACCAAAGATTTGATAATTTAAACGGACCAATATATATAGTTTTAAAGAAAGACATCAACCTAGTTAAATATTCAAACGGTAGAATTGATACATTAAACACTTTAAATTCTAAACTTAAAAAAGTATCTACTATAAATAATGGGTTGCAATTAATTAATACAAGAATTTATTACGGTGGTAAGCCTTTGGGTCAAATTCTAACTCAGCATTTACTAAGAAATAATACTTTATCAGTAAATCAAATAAACTTAATTAATGATGTTAAAGAATTGGAACTATATAATCGTAATAAAAGAGCTTTGGCTCCAGGTTTATTTGCTTTAGGAATAGTTGTTTTTCTCATTACTTCTTTGGCTGCCGTAGGAATGTCATTTGATGGAGATAAAGGTGCAGCAACCCTTTTTGTTGCAGGTGTTGCAGCAGGCGCTACTCTTAGAATATCCAGACATATTATTTTTGCAAAAAATAAAAATAAATCCAACGCAAAAAAATTAGAGATTCTTAAAAAGTATAACCAAAATGAAATTATCTATTAATTCGTTTTTTATACATAATAGAAATCTTAAAAAAACATATTTGGCATCGAGTGTTCGGTTTTACACTTGTAATTTTAACACCTACCATTATTAATGCTAACATTACAAATTTTCAGTTTATTTATGGTCATGAGAATGCCGCATCCTATATTCTTATTTCTTTCAATGACTTAAACTATTAATCAGATGTTTAAATATAAAAACCAAAAATCTGAAACATATAATCAAAATCTTCATCCTAAATGGAGCAACCCATTTACTTAAGTAATTTAGTATTTGCTCAAATTGCATGTAAATTAAAGTCTGCATAACCTCTTTTGTCTGTAGATATTATTCTTTAAATCTCAAGTAGCCCATTTTCGTTATTTTTTAGAGTTTTTAAAGGAAAAACACACTATTTTATTGCTTTAACTAACAAATTGGTGTTTACAATTACCTGAAAATCATAAAAACTTCACGTTTTTTTTGCTTTAGTTTTGTTTTTGTCGAGAAAACAACTAATTTAATCGATTATTAAACGATAAATTTATGAACAGAATTTCTACAAGACTATATTTATTAGCCGTTTGTTTAGTTGTTTTAAACACTTCTTTTTCTCAATTGTCTGTAACAGCTCAAGCCGGCGGGCTAAAGTTTTTAGGTGATGTTGGAAAAAAAGGAAATGCCAATTTTTTCAGTGATATGCGCCTTGGTTATGGCCTTGGTATTGAATACCGCATTGGCAAAGTTTTAGGTATCGGTATTGATGGAATGTATGGTAAACTAGCCGGTACAGATAATGATAAATCATCTCACAGGAATTTTCAATCAACTGTAATGGGTGGCGGCCTTAATCTCTTTGCTTTTTTTGATAAATTAGGTGACGAGGAAAAAGATGTATCTCCCTATATTCATGCAGGTTTTGGCTATTTATTGTTTGACCCTTATGGTGATTTAAGGGACAAAAATACAACTTTGTATCAATACTGGAACGATGGTTCCATTCGCAATTTAGAGGAATCAACAGCTAATGAACCATTATCTACTGTTATTAAAAGGGATTATAAATACGAAACTAAATTAAAAGATTCATCAGCAAGTTATGCCCGAAATACATTTTATATACCTCTGGGTGTAGGGGCAAAGTTTAAAATGGGATTCCGTACAAGTTTAAGAATCGGCGTAGCTTATAATATCTGTATGAGCGATTATATAGATAATTATAAAAGTGGTGGGAATGATAGCTGGGCTTCCGCAAACATAGGACTTAACATTCATTTTGGTAAAAAAGCAAAAGACGCATACAGTAATGTTGATTTTAATGCTGTTGATAATTCAGATACAGATGGTGACGGTATAAAAGATCTGGATGATAAATGTTTGGGAACCCCTAAAGGCGTTAAGATTGATGGGAAAGGCTGTCCTGAGGATAAAGATGAAGACGGAGTATTTGATTACATGGATAAAGAATTAGCTTCTAAAAAAGATGCAAGAGTTGATGGAGATGGTGTAACGATTGATGAAGAAGCCTTAGCTAAACGTCAGTTGGCCTGGGATAGTTTATCTTCTGAAAGAAGCGAAGGATTTAATAATGCCCCTAGTATTACGTACTTGCAGGATATTGAAGCTAAAACAAAAGAACACCAGGTTAAATCAGGTAAGGCAGCGGCAATCCCGGCAGATTTAATTGAAGCAGATTATGATAAAGATGGTATTATTTCCGCTGGTGAAATTACAAAAACGATTGATGGATTTTTCGAAGGTGCAAATTCATTTAACGTTGATAAGATAAATAAGCTCATTGATTTTTTCTTTGAGCAGTAAACTAAACATATGATAAAACCATTAATTATTTTTTTCAACACTGTATCAGTATTTTTATTTAGCTTTTTTTTCGGCGATACCCCAGTGACCTTGTCAGGTAATTTTCCGAAAAACGTTAAAATAGCCACAGAATTTACGGCTGAGATTAAAGTGAACAAAGGAAGTGTTGGTGGCTTTGCCAAACTGCAGCTTGAATTACCAGCAGGCTTTACAGTGAAGGAACTGGATAGTAAAAATGGAAATTTTTCATTTGCGGGAAACATTGCAAAAATAATCTGGACATCAGTACCTAATGATCCTGAGTTTACGGTTAAATTTACGATGATCGCTGATGCTTCTGCAGCTGGTGCTAAAACAATTCCTGCTAAATTTGCTTATGTTAATAACAACAATAAAGAGGTGGTTGAAATGACACCCGCTGAAATTACTATTGGTGATGTTGTTGCTGATATTCTTGTAGCTAATACTCAGCCCAATTCTTCAGAAACAACGCCTGCACCAACAAATAATTCTTCAAGTCCTGCTTTTGATAACCACGCAGAGCCAAATTCAAACATCCTCTGTTCAAGAATAATTACTAGTGGGTCTTCTGCCAGCGAATACAATGTTGAAGTCAAAATTAAAAAAGGGAATATTAAAGGATTTGCTAAATTTCAGGAAACACTGCCGGCCGGATTTACTGCTACAGGAGGGAAAACAAACGGCAGTTCATTTTCGGTTTCTGATGGAAAGCTAAAATTTGTTTGGGTTTCTTTACCGGTAGAAGAGGAATTAGTAGTTTCTTATGTATTGGAAAAAAGCAGTTCAGCTTCTGCGGATGAAAAATTAGAGAATGGCGAATTTTCTTACCTGGAAAATGATCAGAGTAAAAAAATCAAAATGGGAGTTGATGTCATCGGAAATCAATCAACTAATATAGCAACAGAAACCCCTGTTCAAACACAAACAGTTGCAGCTGAGCCTACAACCCAGCCAATTGTTGCAACTACTGAGCCAATAACTACTGAGCCTGTAAAAACTCAAACAAAAGAAACCGTTACCAGGAAAGAAGGAAATGTAAATTACAATGTTCAAATCGGTGCTTTTAAAAATGCAATTCAGTCTGATGTCTTATCAAAGAAATTTAAAATCTCTGAAACTATTAAGAGTGAGATGACTGAAGGTTTTAGTAAATTTATGGTTGGTAATTTTGGCGAATATAAACAAGCCCGTTCACACCGTGAAAATATAAAACAAAAAGGGTGTAACAGTGCTTTTGTTGTAGCTTACAACGGAGCTAAACGCATCACTGTCCAAGAAGCCTTAATGATTACCAGTCAAAAATGGTTTAAGTAAGCTATTTTTTATAATTTTGCATACAATCATAAGAATGCTTAAAAAAGTATTTTGCATATTTTTTATTTTAATTTGTTCTTTTGTTAAAGCGCAGACAGACACTTCTGCTAATTCGGCGGCACCTCCAACTTTAAATACTTTTGCCGAAGCAAAAAAAGAGAAAGAAAAACAACAGGAACCACCTTCTTTAGGAGACGTTTTCAAACCAAAAATATCATTTGGTGCTGGAATGCTCTCATTTCATGGTGACCTTTACGCCAAACATTATCAGGCTCCATGGACCGCCCGTATCGGATATGACCTGAATATTTCTCAGCGTTTATTTAAACCATTGCAGCTGAATTTTAATATTTTATTTGGAAAGTTGGGAGCAAATGAATGGGTTGATGGTCGCCAGGAAAATTTTCAATCTGAAATACGTTCAGGTGGTTTAAGTTTATTATATGATTTCGGAAATTTTATACCGGATAGATGCCGCATTCGCCCATGGGTTTCAATAGGTGTTAATTCTTTTGAGTTTTTATCTAAAACTGATCTTTTGGATAAAAATGGAAATAAGTATTATTATTGGACCGATGGTTCTATAAAAAACATAGACGAAAGTGCGCCAACCGCTTCACTGGCAGTGAATTTAAATAGAGATTATATTTATGAATCTGATATCCGGGAATTAAATAAAGATGGTTTTGGTAAATACCAGGAACGTGCTTGGGCTTTTCCGGTTGGTGCCGGTGCATTAATGAAGATCACTGATAGGTTTGATTTTAAGATCGGCTTTCAGTATTATTTCACAACGACTGATTATATTGATGGAATTACAAATAACAGTTTAGGAACAAGAAGTGGAACTAAACAAAAGGATAATTTTGTTTATACATCTTTCGCATTGCAATATGATTTAGTGTTGAAGAGAAAATCAAAAGCTGATACATTGCCTGATGATTATTATGATAATATTGACTGGTTGGCAATTGATAACGGCGACTTTGATGAAGATGGTGTAAAAGATTGGGATGATAAATGCCATGGCACCCCAAAAGGAGCTAAAGTTGACGCTGGTGGTTGTCCGCTTGATGACGATAATGATGGAGTGCCAAATCATGCAGACGATGAGTTAACTTCTCCGGTAGGGTTTGAAGTAAATATGAGTGGCGTTGCTTTAACTGATGAATATTGGCAAAACTGGTATAATGTTTATATGGACAGTGGCAATGTGGTTAAAAGCGAGGTCATTGAAAATTTTTATTCTAAAAAAGATTCATCTTCCGCAACGTCTTCCGATATAGCTAAAAATGATAATGTCTATACTGTTGAATTAGCAAGGTATACCGGCCCTGTTCCAAATGATGAAATGGCTTACCTGTTAAGTATTGGAGATGTGAAATCAACCGTTCTCGTAGATAATTCAACGGTCTTATACACCGCAGGAACATACAAAGAAATTCAGAATGCAGTAAGACGAAAGGATGAATTTAAAGCGGAAGGAAATAAAAATGCGAAAGTAGGTTATTTTAAAAATGGCGATTTGATTACTCTTGATGATGAACAAGTGAATAAACTAGTAGAAGCCAGTAAAAAGGCAAATGAACTTATTTCAAATTCAACTAGCACTTCTACGACCACTAATACTGCCGGCACAAAAAACGAATTGGGTGCTTCTGATGAAAATGAATTTGCCAAAGGAGACATTGTTTATCGTGTGCAGTTAGGAGCATATAAAAACAGGATTTCTAAAGGAATTTTTAAGAATGCCGGTACTGTATTAGAACTTAAATCAGATGATAATTACTTCCGTTATGCCACCAAGGGATATAAAACCATCCAAAGTGCTGCAAATGTAAAAGCAAACCTGGTATTAGAAGGTTATGGCGATGCTTTTATTACCGCCTATAAAGATGGAAAACGAATTGCAATGAACACAACCAGTGCCACGATGGAAACACAGGAGAAAGAAGATATTACAAAAATAGAATCGTTTAGTTCTGTCGATAAATCATTGGTAAGCTTTAAAATCCAGTTGGGTGCACTTCGTAAGGCCGGATCCAATGATATGGAAGAAAAAACCAAAGACATTGAAGGTATTGAAAAACAAGGAACGGGTTCAGGAATGATAAGGTATACCGCAGGAACTTTCAGTGATTATTCAAAAGCAGATAAATACCGCCAGGAATTAGCAGATAAAGGATTTGTGGAGGCATTTGTGATCGCTGTTTTCAAAGGAGAAATTATTTCCATACAGGAAGCACAGGAACTTTTGAAATAATTATTTACCTTTGTTTAACAATTAATTTAATATGAAAAAACTATTTATATCTATCGTTATGATGGCTTCATTAGTGATCCATGCCCAGGAGCCTGAAAAGAAAAAAGCATCTACTGCTCCGAGCAGAGGGCAGGAAAGAGCAATCAACGAAAGCGGAGTGGCAGTTAAATCAGAGCCCTCAAAAAGTACAAAAACTAAATGTTCCCAGCCTCCAGTAAAAGAAGAGCCGAAGAAAAAGGAGCAGATAATCATAGAAGCTAAAAAACCAGAATAGTATTTTAAAACCCTCGAAAGAGGGTTTTTTGCGAAGAAAAATATGTTACTACTTCCCGTTTTAATTTCGTGTCACGCTAAAATACCGCTTATATAATTTGTCATTAACGCGTATCTAATGTTTATACATTTGCGTATTTAAATTCAATATGAAGAATCTGCTTTTAGTGCTCGTTTTTTTTGTCTCTTTATCTCTCTATTCCCAAATGCCAGGTGGCATGGGTAACATGAAGAACATGAAAGATCCGAAGTTGGGCAGGGTATATGGTAAAGTTATTGATGCTAACACAGGTAAGCCTGTTGAATATGCTTCCGTACAAGTGCTATGGTTTAGTAAGGATAGTTTACTGGGTGGATCACTGGTAAAAGAAAATGGAGATTTTGCAGTTGACGGATTACCTTCTTTCGGGCAGGTAAGGGTGAGGATAAAATTTATTGGTTATAAGGATTATACACAGAAAGTATTTATCGTGCCACCTGAGAAAGTTGACCAAGACTTGGGTGATATAAAGCTTGCAGTAGATGATAAATTATTAAAAGAAGTAGATGTAGTGGCTGAGAAAAGCGCCGTTGTGCTGTCGATAGATAAAAGAACATATAATGTAGAAAAAGATTTATCTGTTAAAGGAGGAACCGGTGTGGATGTGATGAAGAATATTCCTGGTTTAACTGTGGATGCCGATGGCAATGTGCAGTTGCGTAACCAGTCACCAACAATCTTTGTTGATGGAAGGCCAACCACATTAACGCTTCAGCAAATTCCGGCTGATCAGATCGATCGTGTAGAGATCATTACTAATCCTTCTGTAAAATATGACGCAAGTGCCACAGGTGGTATTTTAAATGTGGTGATGAAAAGAAACACAAAGCCTGGGTATAACGGTATGCTTATGGCTTATGTTGGAACCGGCGATCGATATGGAGGAATGGCCAATATCAATCTAAAACAGGGAAAATGGAATACGTCTTTAATGTATTCATATAACCAGGGAATTAATACGACAACCGGTTTTACAAAACGTACACAGTTAGATAGCGGCAAAACAGTAGGTTATTTCAATCAGGAAAATAAAGTCCAAATGATGAATGTGTTTAACTTTGGCAGATTAGGAATTGATTATTACATCGACAACAGAAATACCATCACTTTAAATGGTATGGTGGTAGGAGGCCAGTTTAAAACGACAGATAACCAATCGTATGAAATATTGGATAGCTCTGCTACTCAACGGGTGTTTGGAGAACAGGTCAACAATCAGAAAGCAGTATTCCAAAATTATAATGCTCAGTTGTTGTATAAAAAAACGTTTCCAAAAATAGGGAAGGAATTAACTTTTGATGTAAATTACAATTACACGACTTCAAAAAACGGTTATTTATTTACTACAAGCACACGGTTAAATCCATATTTATTCGACATTCCAAATTCTTATCAGAAAAATGTGGGCTCCACTACTGCCAATCAATATGTATTTCAAATGGATTATGTGAACCCAATTTCTGATACCCGTAAATTTGAAGCTGGAATTAAAGCTTATTATAAAAATTCGGTTAGCGCTAATAACACTTCCAGGGCAAATGGAAACGAAGATAGTTATGTAAAAGATACCATAATGAGTAACCGTTATATGATTGATGATATGATCAATGCTGCTTATGTGAACTACAATGATAAATTGTTTTGGGGCATTGGTTACCAGGCCGGATTGCGTTTCGAACAATCCTATTATGCAGGAACGATCACGGATAAGAATCAGAAATTCTCATACAATTATCCAACCACCTCAGATGATATTTTAAAATCTTTATTTCCGGGAATTTACTTTTCCAAAAAATTCAAAGGAAATAATGAAGTACAGTTAAATTTCAGTAGAAAAATAAACCGCCCTAACTTTTTCCAGTTGATGCCATTTGTGATGTTTGCCGACAAGCAGAATTATCGTATTGGAAATCCACAGTTAAAGCCGGAGTTTAAAAATATTGGGGAGTTAAATTATAATAAAATATTCTCTAAAGGAAGTTACCTTGCATCCGGCTATTTACGTTATGAAGAGCAACCGATCACAGACGTGGCTTATCCTGACCCTGATCCCCTCAAAACAAATGTATTAGTGAATACCACTATTAATGGAAATAATGCGGTACGTTATGGATTAGAACATACGTTCAAATGGACATTCTTTAAAAATCTTGACTGGACCGTTAATGCAAATGCTTACTATATTTACATCAAAGGTAAAGTGGTACAAACAGAACCGGAAGTGAAAGCGGAAGGATATGCCTGGAATGCCAAGACCACTCTTTCTTATAAATTTCCGAAAAATTTTACTTTGCAATTAAATGGAAATTATGAATCGCCAAAAATTTTATTATTAGGAGTAGCTAATGAGATATATTCCATGGATATTTCTTTGAACAAGATGATCGGCACCAAATGGATCTTTAATGCGACCCTGAGCGATGTATTTAACAGCCGTAGAATGGGAACTCATTATGAAACTCCTTATTACATTCAGGACTTGTCACGCCGCCGTGAGTCACGTTACGTAAGATTAACAGTCACTTACTTGTTTGGAAAAATGGACGCGTCTATCTTTAAACGTGGTAAGCAAATGAAAGGCATGGGTGGGCAGGAAGGAAACCAGGATGGGTTGGATTTTAAATAAACGTAATCTCGCAAAAACGCTTCTTGAGTTGTATTTTTAGTGATAGACGGTTAGCTAAGACACAGCATTTTTAATTACATTCGTTAGATAATATATTAATATGATTCAATTAAAATTTTTTTTACCTCTAGCCTTGGTGTTTGTTACAGCACATACTAACGCTCAAACAAAACCAACTTCTAAGCCAAGTGCTAAAGACGGTTCTCCGGTTCCTTCTCTTAATTTTGAGTACGCTTTAAACGACCCCTTTAAAGCCAGAATCTATACTTTGAAAAACGGCTTAAAGGTTTACATGAGCGTTTATAAAAATGCACCACGTATACAAACGTATATAGCGGTAAGAGCAGGAAGTAAAAATGATCCTGCAAGTGCAACCGGTTTAGCGCATTACCTGGAGCATATGGTGTTTAAAGGCACGGATAAATTCGGCACAAAAGATTTTGCGAAAGAATCGATGGAATTAACAAAGATTGAAAACCTTTATGAAACTTATCGGCAGACAAAAGATGAAGGCCAACGAAAAAAAATCTACCACCAGATTGACAGTATTTCGGGAGTAGCCGCAAAATATGCAATCGCCAATGAATATGATAAAATGCTGGCGGGTATTGGTGGCCAAGGAACAAATGCTTTTACTTCCTTTGACCAAACTGTTTATGTGAACGACATCCCTTCTAATCAATTAGAAAATTGGTTAAAAATAGAGGCGGAACGTTACCGCAAACCTGTATTGCGTTTGTTTCACACCGAACTTGAAGCTGTTTATGAAGAAAAAAACAGAGGCCTTGACAGTGATAATAGTAAATTATGGGAAGCTGTTTTTGCCGGCTTATTTACAAATCATACTTACGGGAAACAAACGACCATTGGAACAATTGATCATTTAAAAAATCCTTCTATGAAGGAGATCATGAAATATTTCAATGCCAATTATGTCCCAAATAATATGGCAATATGTTTAAGCGGAGATTTTGATCCTGATAAAACGATAAAATTGATTGAAAAGAATTTTGGTGCAATGGCTTCAAAAGCGGTAACGCCTTATACTTTTGAGAAAGAAGCCCCTATTACTCAGAAAATAGTGAAAGAGATTATAGGGCCTGATGCCGCTAATTTAGCGATGGCATGGCGTTTTAACGGAACAGGCACAAAAGATGCAGACATGATCACACTGACCAATCTGCTTTTAGTGAACGGAAGAGCAGGCTTGTTAGACCTGAACCTGAATCAGCAGCAAAAAGTATTAAACAGCGGAGGTTTTGCATATGTTTTAAAAGATTATTCCACTCATATTTTATTTGCTGAACCAAAGGAAGGCCAGACCTTGGAGGAAGTTGAGAAGTTATTATTGGACCAGCTTGAATTACTTAAAAAAGGCGAATTTCCTGACTGGTTAATGAGTGCTGTTATTACTGATTTAAAATTGCAAAAAACAAAGGAACTGGAAAATAATCAATCACGTGCAATGGCTTTTGTTGATGCTTTTGTTAATGATACCAAATGGCAACAGTCCGTCAATATGGTGGAGCGCATGTCAAAGATTACTAAGCAGGAGGTTATTGATTTCGCCAAAGCAAATTATAGCCAGAATAATTATGTAGTTGTTTACAAACGTATTGGCGAAGACAAAAATATTCAGAAAGTTGAAAAGCCACAGATCACACCAGTAGAGGTAAACAGGGAAGATCAGTCGCCTTTTGTGAAAAATATTTTAACTGCTAAAACAGCAGATATGCAGCCAAAATTTATTGATTATGATAAGGACTTGATGAAAACAACCATGAATGCAAACATTCCGTTGTTATATAGTCAGAATACCGAGAATCAATTGTTTGACCTTTATTACGCGTTTGATATGGGAACCAATAATGATAAATTATTGCCTGTGGCCATTGATTATATTCCATACCTGGGAACAAGTAAAATGACTCCGGCCGAAGTTCAGCAGGAATTCTATAAACTGGGTTGTTCTTTTAATGTGTTTAATTCGGATAATCAAACCTGGGTAAGCTTAACAGGATTGAATGAAAATTTCGAAAAAGCAACTCGTTTATTTGAAGACTTATTTGTTGATCCAAAAATTGATGAGGCTATCCTAAAAAATCTTGTATCAGACATTTTAAAAAAACGCAGCGATGCGAAACAGCAAAAAGGAACGATCCTTCAGAAGATGATGGTGAATTACGCGAAGTATGGAGCTGCTAACCCTGTAACTCATATTTTGACAGAGGATGAACTGAATAAACTACAGCCAGCACAGATAGCAGAAAAAATAAAATCCTTGATGACTTACCAGCATAAAATACTATACTATGGGCCTAAATTAGTAGGAGATGTAAAACAATCATTAAATACCACTCATAAAATCCCAGCAGGAGGATTAAAACCTGTGCCTGCCGAAACTGTATTTACACCACTGGTATTTAATAATACAGTTTATGTAGTTGATTATGACATGAAGCAAGCAGAGATTGTTATATTAACGACAGGCGATATGTACGACGCTAAAAATGCTCCGATGATTAATATGTACAATGAATATTTTGGTGGAGGCATGAGTTCAGTTGTATTTCAAGATCTACGAGAATCAAAAGCGCTGGCCTATTCCTGTTATTCAACTTATAGAGGACCGAAAGATCCTAAATTACCTTTTTATAATTTTTCATACATAGGTTCACAGGCAGATAAACTTCCGGAAGCAATGGCTGGAATGATGAACTTATTGAATAATATTCCTAAATCTGATATTTCTTTTGGTGCAGCTAAAGAAGCTATACTACAGAATATTAGAACTGAACGTATCAATAAAGCGGATATTTTATTTGATTATCTCAACGCCGAGAAATTTGGATTGAAAACAGATATCAGGAAAGACATCTATGCCCGGGTAGCAACTATGACTTATGATGATGTGAAAAAATTTCAGGATGAGAAGATTAAAAACAAACCAGCATCAATTTTAGTATTAGGAAAAAAAGACCTATTGGACATTAAAACTTTAGAGAAATATGGTACGGTAAAGTACCTTACATTGAAGGATGTGTTTGGATACTAGTTTAAATTATATAAAGGAACATTGATAGCGCAGATCTTTGTGATTTAAAATGATTTTTATTCATGGTGCAGAAAAAAAGGAGCGATTCAATTGAGTCGCTCCTTTTGTTTGTCATTCTGAACTTGTTTCAAAATATACAATCAAAAAATTAATTTATGACTTTGGTTTTGATAGTTTTACTTCGAAAGATTTTTATGCAACCAAAGCTGCCGTAACTTTTGTGGTGATTGCCTATAACCTTATGGCTCTTTTTAGAACATTTGTATTGCAGGGAAAAACACAAAAAACATTGTCAACATTGCGATACAGAACCTTTGCCGTTGGCGCTTACATTGAAAAAATTAATAATACGTTTGTATTGAAAATTGCTTTAAGTAAAAAACGAAGGCAATGGTTTAGCGTCTTATGGAACTGGAATTCCAAATGAAAAGGGGACAAAAATCAGTTAACGTTTAAGCTGCATTTTTTAGGTTATTATTAATTAATTTATGGTATTCTAAAATTGTTAAGTTGTTTAATTTTTTGTGCCTTCGTTTTGTATTGTAAAATGTTT
>JACMNO010000049.1 GCA_014378485.1 Bacteroidia bacterium | reverse complement strand
AATGGTTTTTTTAAAGCTTTTATTTTCAAAATGATGGATTAAAATGTAAGGGTATAATTTATTTAACGAAGACGATAATAAATGGTAAAGGGTTGCAAGTTATAATAATTATTTACTTAAATAAGATAAATATGTAATATTTATTATTTAAGCAATTAATTTTAGAAAAAAGTAAATCTACCGCATATCTTTTAGATAGTTTGGGTGGGTTAATATGGTTCTCAAAATATTAAATAAATATGGAAGTAGTAATTAACTGGAATAGTAGGTTATAAATTTCATTTTCCAAAAGTAGGCGAAGGTAGCGGCTTCGGTTATTTGGAAGCATTTCATTCAGGAATATAAATTTCGGTAAGTAAAAGTTGCAGAAAGTCGTCTCCCTAAAAACTCCCGGGCTTTTTCAAGCGAATGGTCTTCGTCCTGTCCCAGCACATCGCTATACAACACCAGCGTAAAACTATGGTGTGTGGTAATGCTTTGCTCCAGCTTAAAAGATTGGTAGTGATTAAAGATATTGCCATCTATTACGATCTGTATAGTGGCAACGTAAACAGTTATGAGTGATAAGTTATGAGTTATAAGTGGTAACATTGAAGACTATTCATTAAATGTTACCACTTTATTATTTAGCAATTTAATTTTCATCATAATATCAACGGCGGATATCATTGCACTGGCTGAATAATCTTTGGTATCCATTTGGGTTTGCTTTAGGGTTGGGATTATAAATATTTAATAAACAACAATGTAGCCTAATTATTTGAAGGTGTAAGCCGTGGGGAAAAGTACTTCTTGTCTTGTTGCAGGAAGTGTTTTTTTTACCTTCATTTTAGGCCAGTTGCCTTTGTATTCTGCATTGCCGTATTTAATGGTTTCGGCACTGATGATGAAACTGATCAACATACTTTTGTCATCCACGGCATCGAAATTTACTTCGTGCTGCAACACATAACCGTTTTCCCATTCAAGGGTAATCATCTTACCTTCTTCGTGCGCTTTGTTGTATTCCAGCACTCCCTTGGTTGGCTTAAATTTTCCGTTGAGCAGGCTCTCCTTTTTTAATCATAGAGTTGAGGCTATGCACGTAAAAAAAGGTAATGGCAATCTACATTTTTATAAATATAAACCCTGCCATTAACTGTTTTAAAAATGCTTTTATATTATCGGATAACTTCTAATTCGGTATTACCTTCTGGGATGTGTAAATAAAGTGGAAATAAAAAAAGATCATCATATTCCTCGCCGCTTTCTGTCATGGCTTTTCCTATATAACTTACCCTCTTACATTAAAAGCGGCCTTTCCTTTATTAACTAAACCTACAACTTTGCCATCTCCATAAAATTCCAGTGCTAAATCGCTCAACTTTATGTACTTAAAATTACCGGAATCAAATTCGTATCTTTTTTTACGATTAACCGCTTCCAGTAAATCCTTCCATCTTTTTGATGATTCTTCAGGTCCAGACATATAAAGAGCCTGGGCCATTTCAAGCTCCTTTTTATACATGACATTGGCAAAAAATACGGAATCATTTGCTGCAAATTTTTCGCGAAAATTCGCATAAAAGGCTTTTACCCTTTGTTCAATATCAGGCATTTTCCTTAAGTCTTTACTATTGCTCCAGCCTATAGTTTTAAACGGTAATACAGCATTAAATTCAACTGTATAAGTCATAGATGTTTTTCCATCAAAGTCATCACCCCATGTTTTATCCTGTTTTATAATTTTTAAAGGTTTAAATTCTACCAACCTTTTGGTATTAATATCGTCTCTTTCATTATTCAATTCAATTCTTGCTTCTACAGAAACCTTATCGCTTGTCAATGGCCTTTTATCAAGCCATGGAGAGTAAATTTTTATTACTACCCTTTGCAAGCCAGTTTTTAAAATCTCTACATTTAACGGCAGGATCATTATTGAGCCCGTTACATCAAGCGTGGCAAACTCCGGCATATCATTCAGCCATATTTCTATTGCACAACCTTTGTAAGCAAAACTTATTGAGTAATATGGATGTTCCGGATAAGTTTTTACCTGTTTATAAATTTCGTTTATCATTTTAGGGGTGTATTTAATGGGTGCATCTTTAAAAGGTTGAGAATTACTGCAGCCACATAAACTTATAAATACAAACCCTGCAACGAATTGCTTTAATTTTATTTTCATATTAACGTATTATTTCTAGTTCTGTGCTGCCTTCGGGCATGTGGAGGTATAGTGGAAAAGTGAAAAAATCATCATATTCTTTACCATCTTCATTTTTTACTTTTGAAATATAACCGATACCACGTGCATTATACACTTGATAACCTTTATACACTAAACCTACTACTTTACCATCTCCATAAAATTCTAATTGATATTCATTTAATTTTAAGCCTCCTCCTTCATACTTTTTTTTATCATTAATAGCTTCAAGCAAATCTTTCCACCTTTTTGTTGATTCTTCACTTCCTGACATATATAAACTTTACGCCATCTCAAATTCTTTTTTATACATAACATTGGCAAAATAAACTGAATCATTAGCAGCGAATTTGTCCCTAAAATGTGCATAATAGGCTTTTACTTTTTGTTCTATGCCTGGCAATTTCCTTAGGTCTTTACTGTTTCTCCAGCCTTTAAGCTTATACGGTACGGCTGCGTTAAATTCCAATGTGTACTCCATAATTTCTTTTCCTTCAAAATCAAAAACCTCTTTGCCTTTGTTATTAAAAACTTTTTTAGGCTTTAATTCTATCACTTTATGAGTGGTAATATCATTTCTTTCATTATTCATTTCTACTTTTGCCTCTAAAGAAACATTTTCCTCTTTTAGAAGTTCTTTTGAATTAAAAGGCAGGTATATTTTGATCAATAATTTTTGTTTACCACTATTTAAAATTTCTGTATTTAGGGGTAAAGTAACAATTCCCATAGTATCAAGTGAAATAAATTGAGGCATATTGTTAAGCCATATCTCGATTGCGCAGCCTTTATGGGCAAATGTGATACTGTAATATGGGTGTTCAGGATACGTTTTTACTTGTTTGTAAATTTCATTCATCATTGCAGGTGTGTATTTAATTGGAGCATCTTTAAAAGGCTGCGCACCACTGCAGCCACACATGCTTATAAATACAAACCCTGCAATAAATTGCTTGAATCTTATTTTCATATTATCGTATTATTTCTAATTCTGTACTGCCTTCAGGTATATGCAGATAAAGAGGGAAAATATAAAGGTCATCATATTCTTTACCTTCGTCAGTTTTATCTTTTCCAATGTAAGTAACGCCCCTAGCATTTAAAACAGCTTTACTTTTATTTATCAATCCAACAACTTTCCCATCACCGTAAAATTCAAGGGATAAATCACTAATTTTTATATACTTAAAATTACCAGAATTTAATTCATATTTCTTTTTATCATTTACTGCAAATAACAAATCCTGCCATCTCTTTTCTGATTCCGCCTTACCCGTCATATAAAGGGCCTTTGCCATCTCAAGCTCTTTATTATACATTACATTGGCAAAATATATTGAATCATTTGCTGCAAACTTTTCTCTGAAATTTGCATAATATGCTTTTACATTTTGTTCAATGTTAGGTACATTTCTTAAGTCTTTACTGCTGCCCCAATCTTTAATTTTAAAGGGTATGGTCGTATCAAATTCAAAACTGTAGGTCATAATTATTTTGTCTTCAAAATCAAATACTTTTATTTTATCTTTTT
>JACMNO010000048.1 GCA_014378485.1 Bacteroidia bacterium | reverse complement strand
GGGCTGGAATTTGGCTGGGAAAATTAGATGTCTATTTTTCTCATAATTCTAAAAAAATATCTCATAATTCAAATAACAGAAAAATTTAAAAAAGCAAGCCCAAAACGAAAATATTCCCAAATTATTTATCCATTTTTTTCTTGCGAGATTAAATAATCAGTATATATTTACAAACTCGGACTTGTTAATAACACTAAACACTATATACTTAATAACTTATTTAATACTATGAAGGAAAAAACTGCTGAAACCGTGTGGAAGAATTGCTTAAGGGTAATTCAGGATAATGTAAGCCCTCAAAACTTTGCAACTTGGTTTGATCCGATTAAGGCAATTAAAATTCAAGACAACGTATTAAACATACAAGTTCCCTCACAATTTTTTTATGAATGGTTAGAGGAACATTACATTACAATTATTAAAAAAGTAATCCGTAAAGAATTAGGTACTGAAGGAAGAATTGAATACAGTATCGTTATGGATAACGGAACAGGTAAATCTGAAAAAGCAGTCATGCTTAAAGTTCCGAATATTAATACTAATTTAAGAAACAATCCAGTTTCAATGCCAATTGATAGCGGATCGATTAGAAATCCATTTATCATTCCGGGACTTAAAAAAGTTTCTGTTGAATCTCAATTGAATCCAAACTATTGCTTTGATAATTTCGTTGAAGGTGATTGTAACCGTTTAGCCCGCTCAGCAGGATATGCTGTTTCACAAAAACCAGGTGGAACTGCTTTTAATCCATTATTATTATATGGTGGCGTTGGTTTAGGTAAAACTCACTTAGCCCAGGCAATTGGCATCGACATTAAAAAGAACTTTCCAAACAAAACTGTACTTTACGTTCAATCAGAAAAATTTATTGCTCAGTTCATTGATTCAATCAAAAATAATAATCAAAATGATTTCGTTCATTTCTATCAAATGATCGATACGTTAATTATTGACGACATTCAATATCTTGCAGGAAAAGAAAAAACGCAGGATGTTTTCTTTCATATTTTTAATCACTTACACCAATTAGGTAAACAGATCATTTTAACTGCTGATAGAGCGCCTGTTGAAATGCAGGGAATTGAGCAACGTTTATTATCCCGTTTTAAATGGGGATTAAGTGCAGATTTACAAACTCCAGGTTTAGAAACACGTATCGCTATTCTTGAAAAGAAAGTTTATAACGAAGGGATTCAATTACCAAAAGAGGTTTGCGAATATTTAGCCTATAGCATTACATCCAACGTGCGTGAATTAGAAGGCGCCTTAATTTCATTATTAGCACAATCATCTTTAAACAAAAAAGTAATTACTTTAGAGTTAGCCAAGCAAATGATTGACAAATTTGTTAAGTCAACTGCACGTGAAGTTTCTATTGATTATATACAAAAAGTGGTTTGTGATTATTTCGACTTAAACATCGACTTAATGAAATCCAAAACACGCAAGCGTGAAGTGGTTCAGGCCCGTCAAATTGCCATGTACTTTGCAAAATGCATGACTAAATCTTCATTGGCTACAATTGGTATGCATTGTGGAGGAAAAGATCACGCAACCGTATTACATGCTTGTCGTACAGTAAATAACTTAATGGATACTGATAAACGTTTTAAAGCCTATATCGAAGAACTGGATAAAAAAATAAGCATCAACAACTAATTTTTCTATTTGAAAAAGTAAAATCCCTTAGCTCATGGCTGAGGGATTTTTTTTTAATACTACATGTTAACCGCACAACAGATCTATTTAATATTTCCAATACTTGGGGCCATTTGCGGCGCTATGCTATGGCTGAACTATTTTAAACGAATAGATCTTTTGGAAGGTGAACGGATCATTGATGTGATTATAGCCTTCGTTATTGGATTTTTAACACCAAGCATCACCCTTTGGATCTATTACGGATTAGGCGTTTTAGATATCAAATTCAATGGTGATTTTACCAATGATTTTTTATACTCTTTGCTAGGAGTTGGCCTTTCTGAAGAATTATCCAAATTACTTGGTGTATTCATCGTTTTTAAACTTCTAAAAAAAAGGATCAATGAGCCGGTTGATTATCTTGTATTTGCGGGAATTGTGGCTTTAGGTTTCTCTGTTAGAGAAAATTTTATTTATTATAATAACTATGGCTCGCAGATTATTACCGGAAGAACTTTCATAAGCTGCCTGGTTCATATTATAAATACGAGTATTTGCGTTTATGGCATTTATAGAAGCCGTATTTTCAACAAAGGCAATATCTATTTAAATTCGATTATAGGAATAAGCCTGGCTGTAGTGTCTCATGGCATGTTTGACTTTTTCCTAACACAATCTTTTTTAGGAGATTTCACACCTTTATTATCCAGTGTAGTATATCTTATCGGGATTAATTTTTGGATGCAGATGATCAATAATGCCATCAATTTTTCTCCGTTTTTCAATTACGAAAAAATAGCTTCCACTACTAAACTTTACACCACATTATTTACCTGGTATCTTATTATTGTGGTTATAGAATTTAGTTACGCCTATTATTATAAAGATCTGCTCTTTGCATTAAAAGACATAGGCAAAAACATGCTTAATGAAGGGTTTTTATTGGTAATAGTAGCATTAAGAACGAGTCGCTTAAAGATTAATAAAGGGAAGTACCTGGTTGTTAGATTACAATTACCATTCTATCTTACTAAAAACGATGATGAAGATATTTTATTCTTAGGGTTACCAATTAAAATAAGAGGTGAAAGTGAAAAAGAACTTAGATTCTTAAAATACATTGGAAAAGAAATTCTTATTTGTCCCCTGGATCAGAATCAAACAATTATAAAAAAAGAAAGAAAGGCACGACTGATAAAAAAATATTTCTTGAAAAACGATGTAGTAACTTATCTTGTTGAAATTTATAGTGAGAATAATGAAAAAAACAACATGTACATTTTAAAGCCCAAAACAAGCAATGCCGGCAATATCGATCAAACCTATCCTGTGGCAATTTTAATGAGTGAAAATAACAATATGAACCTTAATAAAGACAAACAAACCCCTTCTTATAATGAGTTGAAGAAAGTGGAAATGGTTTACATAAAAACCTTGCATGAAAAATAAGTTTATAAAGATTGGCTATCTATAAAGCAAAAAATTAATCAAAAAAAAGCACCCACCAATCGGCGGATGCTTTTAAATTAAAAAACAGTAAAATTATTGCAAAATAATTTTCGTAAATGTTTTTTCGGTTGCTGTTTGCATACTCACGGTATATAAACCTTTAGGTAAAAATTCCAGGTATAATTGTTTTTTATCTCCAACGTTTGTTGAAGTTGTTTTTTCTGAATAAACAATTTTTCCTAAAGCATCAATTACTTCAATCGTTAAACCACTTTTTGCAACTGGCATAATAAAATTAATTGTACCATTTGACGGATTTGGCATAACATTAAAATTTGCTATTTCGGTAACTGGTTTTAATGATGTAGGTAACCCAGAATATTTATACATTCCTCCGATACTAGCAAGTGACTGATCTGAAAACGACCCGGCCCAACCATTCACATTATCAACAAAATCAATTGCTAAATATTGAATGCCAGTACTTCCCCAATCAATCCAAGTAGCTCCATCATCCGTTGAATAAGATATGATGTTATTTCCTGTTCCTGCCCCACACGATGCATACATAGTCGTTCCTGGTATTCTACAAATATCATTTAAGCCAAGATTAGCCGGAGAAGGAATTTGTGTCCAGTTTAATCCTCCATTAACAGTTGCGTATAAACCGGCAACAGGTGCTGAAGTAGTTCCACTAAAAGCAATGCATAATCCATTCATATTATCTCTAAAAGCCAAACGTGAAACACCTTGAGATGCACCGGTGATAGCTCCAACTGTCCAAGTTAAACCAGCATCAGCAGAATGGTAAACACGCCCTTTGTTTGTACCATACCAAATATTATTTCCGTTTTTTGTAAACACATCAGTTAGACCATATTCAGTAGTACTTAATGGGTTAGGAATATTCGTTCCCGGTATTTTTGTCCAATTAGCACCCGCATCAACAGTTCTATGAATTTCATATTCGCCACCTACTGGATCGCCCATTGTAATTCCTGTTACCGAATCAGTAAAGCAAGTGATGTTAGCAAAAGAGGCAGAATTGGTATACATATTTACAGCTGCCATATTTATCCATGCAGCACCGGCATTGATTGTTTTATATACAACTCCTTTATTCCCTGTTGCTTTAACATAAGCTGTAATATAAGCAGTTGAAGCATTAATACCTTCGATACTTGATATCACATAGGTATTAGTATCAGCAAAAACATCACCGTAAGAAAACGTGTTACCTCCATCAACTGAAGTGGTAAACCAATTATAATTACTGCCGCCGGCAAAGCCATCAAATCCACTAGCCCAGATAACATTTGCATTTACGGCATCTAAATAACGAATTCCCGCAGCTACTTGTGGGAAATTAGTATTTTGAATAGTTGACCATTCAGGGCTTGGCACTTGTTGCGCAATTAAAGATGTGCTACCTAGCACGAATAAGGAGAGTAAGTTTTTTTTCATGGCCATTTATTTTTATTATATATTTATTATGTTGATAATAAATATACAAAAAATATTAATGCTATTAAATAAAATAAAAGGGCACGATAATAAAATTAATTATTTCTAAACACAAATTTATGATCAATAACATCAACAACTATTTTTTTGGTTTTATCAATGGTATTTGCCAATAACTGTTTTGATAATTCATTCAACAACTGCTTTTGAAGAACCCGCTTTACCGGCCTTGCTCCATAGTGCGGGTCATATCCTAATTGACCCAACCAATCAATCGCTTCATCTGTTGCTGAAATTTCAATATGTTGCTCAGCTAACCGATCAGCAATTTGTTTAAACTGGATCTTTACAATACTACTGACGTCTTCCCTATTCAACGGTTCAAACATAATCACTTCATCGATCCTGTTTAAAAATTCTGGACGGATTGTTTTTTTCAATAATTCAAATACCTCTGATTTTGTTTTAGCCAATACTTCGTCTCTGTTAAACTCATCGAGCCTGTCAAAATTTTCCTGAATTAAATGTGAACCAATATTAGAAGTCATGATGATGATCGTGTTTTTAAAATTTACTGTCCTGCCTTTATTATCCGTCAATCGCCCATCATCTAAAACCTGCAATAAAATATTAAATACATCGGGATGCGCTTTTTCTATTTCATCTAATAAAATAACAGAGTATGGCCTTCTTCTAACAGCTTCCGTTAATTGTCCGCCTTCATCAAATCCAACATATCCCGGAGGCGCACCAATTAAACGACTCACCGCGTGACGCTCCTGGTACTCACTCATATCAATTCGGGTCATCGCATTTTCATTATTAAATAAATAATCCGCCAATGCCTTTGCTAGTTCCGTTTTACCAACACCTGTTGTTCCCAGGAAAATAAAAGAACCAATTGGTTTTTTAGCGTCCTGCAAACCTGCCCTGCTCCGGCGAACAGCATCTGCAATAGATTCAATGGCTTGATGTTGGCCCACTACTCTTTTGTGCAATTCATCTTCCATCAGCAATAATTTCTCTCTCTCGCTTTGCAGCATTCTAGATACAGGAATACCAGTCCAGGCAGCAATCACATCAACTATATCTTCACTGTCTACTTCTTCTTTTAATAATTGAGAACCATTTGCTTTAGCCTCGCTTAATTTTTCTTCAAGAGAAGCTAATAAGGCTTCAGATTCCTGGATTTTACCATACCGTATTTCAGCTACTTTACCAAAGTCTCCTTGCTTCTCATAGTTTGAAGCTTCATGCTTATAATTTTCGATATCCGCTTTTACTTTTTGAACACCTTCAATCGCTTCCTTTTCACCTTGCCATTTTGCTTTTAAGGCAATCCGCTTATCGTTATAATCGGCTAATTCCTTGTTCAATGCTTCAACTTTTGAATCTTCATTCTCACGCTTCATAGCTACACGCTCAATTTCCAACTGCATGATTTTACGTTCAAGTTCATCTAACTCAATCGGCATTGAATTGATTTGCATCCGCAATTTTGAGGCTGCCTCATCCATAAGATCAATCGCCTTATCGGGAAGGAAACGATCGCTGATGTATCGTTGTGATAATTCTACTGCCGCAATAATGGCTTCATCTTTAATACGAACTTTATGATGAGCTTCGTACTTTTCTTTGATACCTCTCAATATAGAAATCGCATCTTCTTCACTTGGTTCATTAACCATCACTTTCTGGAAACGGCGTTCCAGAGCCTTGTCTTTTTCGAAATATTTTTGATATTCGTTTAACGTAGTGGCACCAATAGCTCTTAACTCTCCTCTTGCTAAGGCAGGTTTCAAAATATTGGCGGCATCCATAGCGCCTTCTCCACCGCCTGCACCAACTAAGGTATGAATCTCATCAATAAATAAAACAATATCTCCATCTGCACCAATTACTTCTTTAACCACAGACTTTAAACGCTCTTCAAACTCACCTTTGTATTTAGCACCTGCTATGAGTGCGCCCATATCTAAAGAATAAATTTGTTTGGATTTTAAATTATCAGGAACATCACCGGAAATGATACGATGCGCTAATCCTTCTGCAATGGCTGTTTTACCTACACCTGGTTCACCAACCAGAATCGGATTATTTTTTGTGCGACGGGATAAGATTTGTAATACTCTGCGGATTTCTTCATCACGTCCTATTACCGGATCCAGTTTTCCGTTACGAGCTTGCGTATTTAAATTAATAGCATATTTATTTAAAGAGTTGTACGTTTCCTCTGCTGATTGACTAGTGACATTTGATCCTTTTCTTAATTCGGTAATCGCAGCTTTTAGTTCTTTCTCTTTAATACCATTATCCTTTAGTAATTGAGCAACAGAATCATTGCTTCCTAAAATTCCTAATAACAAATGTTCAATAGAAACATACTCATCTTTAAATTCTTTTAAATAATTAGTCGCCTTAGCCACTGTTTGGTTAGCTGTATTGGATAAATAAGGTTGTCCACCACTAACTTTTGGATAAGAATTTATAATGGCATCTATTGTTTTAGAAAAGGCAGATTGGTTAACGCCCAACTTCTTCAAAATAAAAGGAGTTACATTTTCATCCACTTCCAAAATACCTTTTAAAATATGTCCGTTCTCAATGGCTTGGTTACCTGTGATTGTTGCAATCTGCATAGCCTGCTGAATTGCCTCCTGTGATTTTATAGTGAAATTATTCAAATTCATATCCAATATTTTTTATCATTTTTCTCAAATTATAGTCCAAGTGAATTTAACTGAAATTTCGTCTTGAAAAGATAATACAAGCGGACGTATTGGCTGATTTTTATCATAAAGACTGCCGATTATTACATTTAGAAAAGTGTAAACTATTAGGAACTATAAATAAAATCTGAATATTTTTAATTAATTTAGGGTATGTTTTTTATCCTATCTAAAATTTTAGCTTTTTTGTTGACACCATATATTTGGTTATTTTTCGGACTATTAGCTTTATTAAAAAAAACGTGGTACACACCATTTAAAAAATGGTTGCTTGGTCTTACTATTTTTATGTATGTTATATCCAATTCATTTTTAGTAGATGAATTAGTAAGAGCGTGGGAAGTTACAGATAACGATATATATTTAAAAAATACAAAGTATGACATAGCAATTGTACTGGGTGGCATGGGCAGAATAGATGAACGACAGCAAAGATTCGATTTTGGATATGCAGGAGACCGGTTATTTCAAACACTGGAGCTATATCATAAAGGTCGTGTGAATAAATTATTTATCACTGGTGGTTCTGGTAGCGTTAGTAAACCGGAGGATAGAGAAGCGACATACATAAAAAAATATCTCAAAGCAATTTCTATACCCGATAGTAATATCTTAATTGAAAATAATTCCAAGAACACTTATGAAAATGCCATATTTAGTAAACGGATTCTTGATAGTATTCATTTTGAAGGCTCTATCCTATTAGTTACATCATCATATCATATGCTGCGCTCAGCAGCGATATTTAAAAAGGCCGGTTTTACGAATATGACACCATACGTAACGAACAAAATTACTGGTTTAAGAAAATTTGAGTTTGACTATTGTTTTATACCAAACGTAGAAGCATTATTTAGCCTCAATCTTATTTTACACGAAATAATTGGCTATACTATTTATAAAGTAAAAGGATATCTATAAACAATAAATCTAAAACTATGTTCAGAACGATAAATGATTTTACACGCGCGTTTCAATATGAATATGAAACCACATTAAAAGTGTTTAAAAACATTGATAACGAAACATTGAATCTTAAACCCCATGACAAAATAAGATCAATGCAACGCTTAGTTTGGCATATTACAATTACCCTGGGAGAGATGCTGGGTAAAGCCGGTTTAAAGATTGATTGTCCGGATGAACATTCTGAACCTTTAAAAGATATTCATGAGATCTGTGATATTTATGAAAAAGCGGCCAAGTCAGTATTAGAACAGGTGGAAAAAAACTGGAATGATGAAAGTCTCACGGAGGAAGTGGAAATGTATGGTGAAAAATGGCACAGGGGAATTATACTTACGGTGTTAATTAAACATGAAGCCCATCATCGCGGACAATTAACAACATTGATGCGGTTGAATGGAATAGCAGTGCCTGGTGTATATGGTCCAAGCAGGGAAGAATGGGCTATATGGAATTTGCCAACGCCGGAGTAATTTATCTTTATAAATAAATTTCAGGTTATTTATGGAATTATTTCCAATACTGTATCTCAATATTAAAATCACCAATTTATGAACGCAAAAAAAATTATGACTGTTGCTCTACTATTAGTTGCAACAGCACTTATTTCTTTAGGATTTTTCTCAAACACATTTACAAAAAAAACAAACTCTATATTGAGTTTTAATAAGAACGACAATTATGAAAAACTTTGGAAAAAAGTAGATAGCTGCGAAAACATAGGCCTGACAGAATCAGCTTTAAAAATCGTAAATGGTATTTATGTAAAAGCTAAAAACGAAAACAATGCGCCTCAGTTTGTAAAAGCCATTTTACATCGTATGAAATTTGAGAGTTATAAAGAAGAGTTCTCATTAGAAAAATCCATATTCGAATTAAGAGATGAAGCAAAAGTAGCGAGGTTTCCGATTAAACCGGTTTTACAAAGCATTTTAGCAGACGCTTTTTATCAGTATTTTCAAAATAACCGTTGGAAATTTTATAACAGAACAACCACTGTTAATTTTAAAAATGATGACATTGAAACATGGGATTTAAAGGCCATTCATTTTGCCATTATTTCTAATTACAAAGCATCGCTTGAAAATATTGATAGTCTTAAACGTACAAAAATTGCCATGTACGATGACATCTTAGTAAAAGGAACAACTGAATGTCGCCAATGGCGCCCGACCTTATATGATTTTTTAGGGCATCGTGCTTTAGGCTATTTTATGAATCCTGAAACGGATGTATCAAGACCGGCAAACCGATTTACTATTAACAACGATGAATTTTTAAAACCTTATCCGGATTTTTTAAATATCCAGATTACAAATCCTTCAGATTCATTGGAAACAAAGTATTATGCATTAAAGCTTATACAAGACCTCACACATTTCCATAAAAATGATGTTAATCCGGACGCTTTAATTGACCTAGAATTAATGAGGTTGGATTACACACATAACAATTCACAAAACCCGAAAAAAGATACACTCTATTTAAATTCACTAAAAGCCATCCAGACTAAGTTTGCACAAAATTCACGTGTGACTGAAGTTGATACACGCATTGCCAATTGGTATTTACAAAAATCAAATGAATATAAACCTCTCGTGGGAGATACCTATAAATGGTATAAAAAAACAGCAAGAGAAATCTGTGAAAAGGCTATTTCAAAATTTCCAAATTCCTATGGAGCCTTAGACAGTAAAAACATTATACAAAATATTGAGGCAAAAACTTACAACATTACCATTGAAGAAGTTAATGAACCAGGCAAACCTTTCAGAGCATTAGTCGCATCGAAAAACGTGAATAAGATTTATTTTAAGATAGTTAAATCTTCCAGCCAGGAATTGAGGGAATTGTTCAGAAAAAAATATGGAAAAGATCTTTATGAAAAATTTAAATCTTTTCCTCAGGTTACTACATTTTCACAGGAAATTGAAAACGATGGCGATTTTCAAACACACAATACAGAAATAAAGTTGCCGGAATTACCAGCGGGATATTATGTGATTTTAAATTCATTAACAGAAGATTTCAATTATAATAATAATATGTCGGCCTACAGTACATGTATTATCTCTGATATTGTGAGCACTGAAAGAAGAAGGGACAATGGGTCTTATGATTTTTACGCTTTACACCGCCAGACCGGGGAGCCATTAAAAAATATTTCCGCCCAGATTTGGTTCGAACATTATGATTATAAAGACAGGGAATACAGAATCAACAAAGGACCTTCCTTTAAAACAGATGGCCAGGGATTTTTAAATGTAAGTTACAGTTCTTTAAATGACAAACAATTTTTTATAGAATTTAATAGTGGAACAGATTCCTATTTTAATAACAACAGTTATTACACTTATAAACCTAACGAGAATAATTACACACGGGTTCAATCATTTATTTTTACAGACAGGGCAATATACAGGCCGGGACAAACGGTTTACTTTAAATCAATTTTACTGGAGTCCGCTAATAATAAAAATCATCAATTAAAAACAAATTTTCCTGTTACCTTAACTTTTTATGATGTCAATTATCAAAAGGTAAGTTCGTTAGAGTTAACTACTAATGAATATGGCACTGTATCCGGTTCTTTTATTGCCCCACAAAATGGGTTGAATGGACAAATGCATATTACTGATGGATATGGCAATGCTTATATTTCCATAGAAGATTATAAGCGTCCTAAATTTGAAACGGAATTTACACCGGTTAAAGGAAGTTACAGATTAAATGATGAAGTGAGTGTAACGGGAACAGCAAAAGCCTATGCCGGAAATGTGATTGATGGTGCCAGTGTAAAATACCGTGTAGTACGTACAGTTAATTATCCGTATTGGTATTGGTGGTACCGGCCTTATTATGGTGCCTCTGCAGAAACAGAAATTACTAACGGAGAAACTATCACAAATGATACAGGAGCTTATATCATTAAATTTAAAGCCTTGCCTGATGAATCTGTTTCTAAGACCAGTTTTGCAACTTATAATTATGAAGTAAGTGCTGATGTAACAGATATAAACGGAGAAACACATAGCACGAAAACAACAGTCAGAGTTGGTTACCAGGCACTTCAGTTATCAGTTTCCAGCGATGATATAATTGAAACTAATAATGTAAAACCAATTCGCATTTCAACCACTAATCTCAATGGTGTTGATGAGAACACCAAAGGAACATTTACAATTTACAAACTAAAACAACCACAGAAAGTATTCAGAAATCGTTTGTGGGAGCAGTCAGACAGACATAGTTTAACACAGGATGAATATTACAAAATTTTTCCAAACGATTTATACGCTGATGAAAGCAATAAATACAAATGGGAAAAAGAAAACAAGATTCTGGAAAAAACATTTGATACCGGTTCTAAAAAAGAGTATGACCTGTCATCAGAATTAAAATCGGCGGCGCCCGGTGTATATGTGATCGAGGCAATATGTAAAGATAAATTCGGTGAAGAGATCAAAGCATTTGAATACGTCACTTTATTTAATAAAAATTCGAATGTTATTCCAGAGCAGGTTGCAGAATGGTTTTATTATCCTAAAACAAAAGCGGAACCCGGTGAAAAAGTAGAATATATATTAGCTTCTGGTTATCAAAACGTCAATTATTTATTCGAAACAGAACACGAGGGAAAATCTACGGTTACTAAAACTCTTCAGGCTTCAATGAAAATGAATGAAATAGCGATTGAAGAAATACATAGGGGAAATTTAGCATTCCATACCACTTTTATAAAATATAACCGCATCTATACGAGGAATAACATCATAACAGTTCCGTACACCAATAAAGAACTTGATATTCAATTTGAAACCTTTAGAAATAAATTATTACCGGGACAAGCAGAAGAATGGAAATTAATTTTAAAAGATAAGAAAGGCGAAAAGGCAGCCGCTGAAATGGTAGCTGGGATGTACGATGCTTCTCTCGATGCTTTTAAACCAAACAACTGGTACTTTAATATTTACCAAAGTTATTATGCCCATTTAAACTGGACTTCTGGATTAGGGCGCATGGCAAACTCAACAGAGTTTAATGACCTATCATCTCACTATCATACATTGCCATCAAGGTATTATGATGTATTGAATTATTTTGGGCTGGGCTTTTATAATAGTAATTCCAATTATGGATATAGAGAAGGCGATGGAAATTCAGCATATCCTGCATCTGAATCATCCAGAATGGCGACGGATGAAATGTCTATCAATCAGCTCAAAAGTGCAGTACCTAAAATGAAGGCAAATAAAAATTTAGAAGAAAGTGAGAAGAATGCAGATAAAGACATGACCGTAACTGCAGCTACTGGTATAGCGGAACAACAAAATGTTGGTGGTATAAAAACCGGAGAAGGAAAAGAACAGAATAGCCGGGGTGATTTGTCTAATGTAAAAGCACGTTCTAATTTTAATGAAACAGCTTTCTTTTTTCCACAATTACAAACCAATGAAAAAGGTGAGATCATTATTAAATTTACAGTTCCGGAGAGTTTAACCAAATGGAAAGTGATGGGCCTTGCTCATACCAAAGATTTAAAAATAGGACAGTTTGAAAAAGAAGTGATTACTCAAAAAGAATTAATGGTTCAACCCAATGCACCGCGCTTTTTTAGGGAAGGAGATAAATTGACTTTCATTAGCAAGATCTCCAATTTATCTGAAAAAGATTTGACCGGTAATGCTGAACTAATATTATACGATGCCTTAACCGATAAAGAAATTTCAAGCCAACTAGTTACACCATTAAATGGCAATTTTCCAACAATAGGGTACAGAGATTTTTCTGTAAAAAAAGGATTAAGCACTTCTATTGAATGGAACCTTCATATTCCTGAAGGATACTCCGCCATCAAATATAAAGTAATAGCGAAGGCGGGCAATTTTACAGATGGTGAAGAACAAGCTGTACCAGTGTTAACAAACCGCATGCTGGTGACAGAAAGTATGCCGATGCCGATCAGAAGTAATCAAACCAAAGAATTTAATTTTACAAAATTCATTAATCAAAATAATAGTTCAAACACCTTAAAAAACCATTCTTATACTTTAGAGTTTACGGCCAACCCGGCATGGTATGCTATTCAAGCGTTACCTTATTTAATGGAATATCCATATGAATGTGCTGAACAAACCTTTGCGCGTTATTATGCTAACAGCCTGGCAACTTACGTTGTAAATTCGAAACCAAAAATCAAAGCAATTTTTGATGTCTGGAAAAGCTCAAGTCCTGATGCTTTTTTATCAAACCTTGAAAAAAACCAGGAATTAAAAACGGTGGTTTTGGAGGAAACTCCCTGGGTGTTACAATCGAAAAGCGAAAGTGAAAATAAAAAACGTGTTGGTTTATTATTTGATTTAAATAAAATGGGTAATGAACAAATACAAGCCTTTAAAAAATTGCTAAAAAAGCAATCTTCCAATGGAGGTTTTGTATGGTTTGATGGCGGCCCTGATGACTGGTATATAACCCAACATATCATTGCCGGGTTCTCTCATTTGGATAAATTAGGTGCTATTAAAGCAAGAGAAAACAGCGAAGTATGGGACATGATTACCAAAGCCGTAAATTATTGCGATAATAGAATGCGTGAAGAATATGAGTGGATAAAAAAATACAATCCAAAATATAAAGCAGAAAACCATTTGAGTTATATGGCTATCCAGTATTTATATATGCGAAGTAACTTTAAAGATATTTCTTTAGAAAATCGTAATAAGGAACATTTTGATTATTACAAAAAACAGGAACAAACACATTGGCTGCAAAATAGTCGTTACATGCAAGGTATGATTGCTCTGAGCTTAAATCGCTATAACGATACAAAACTTCCTAAAGACATTTTAAAATCTTTAAAGGAGAACAGCATTAATAGCGAAGAAATGGGAATGTACTGGAAAGAAAATTATGGTTACTCCTGGTACGAAGCACCAATTGAAATGCAGGCTTTAATGATTGAAGCGTTTGATGAGATCAATAACGATACAAAGTCGGTGGATGATCTGAAAACATGGTTAGTGAAAAGCAAGCAAACGCAACACTGGGGAACTACACGCTCAACAACCGATGCTGTTTATGCATTACTATTAAAAGGAACGGACTGGTTAGCAGCGGAACCCAATGTAGAAATTACGGTGGGCGATATAAAGCTCGATCCTAAAAATGATAAATCATTAAATGCAGAACCAGGAACAGGCTACTTTAAAAAAGTGTGGCACGGTTCGGATATTAAACCAAGTAGTATGGGAAAAATTAAAGTGGAGAAAAAAGATGTGGGTGTGAGTTACGGTGCCATGTACTGGCAGTATTTTGAGCAACTGGATAAAATCACACCACATGAAACACCTTTGAAAATCAAGAAACAATTATTCCTCCAAAAAAATACAGCCGCCGGACCAGTAATTGAACCAATAACTGCAACTACCAAATTAAAACTGGGAGATAAAATAAAAGTAAGAATAGAATTACGGGTAGACAGAGATATGAGTTATGTGCACATGAAAGATATGAGAGCTTCCGGTTTTGAACCGACCAATGTTTTCAGTGGGTACAAGTATCAGGATGGATTAGGATATTATGAAAGTACAAGGGATGCCGCGACTAACTTTTTCTTTTCTTATTTAAATAAAGGAACCTATGTGTTTGAGTATCCATTAGTCGTGAACCATTCAGGTGATTTTAGTAATGGTATTACCACCATCCAATGTATGTACGCTCCTGAGTTTACAAGCCACAGTGAAGGAATTAGGGTAAAGGTTGGGAAGTAATTAATTTTTGGGCGTGACTCTTTTGCAAAGCTGCAAGCAAAAGAGTCGTGCTTTACACTTCAAGTCCTCGCTGTTCGTTCCTCAAAGCTGTGGGCTTTCCGTTACAATCACTCACGCGAATTTCAATTTAAATTTTAGAATTATAAATTCCGGTTAAAATGAAAATATAAATTCTATAGTAAAGCTGCGCGAGGGATGCAAACGAAAATACTTTTTTAGAAACTAAAAAAGATTGCAGTGACAGCCCGCTCCGGCCACCGCCGGACGCGCCCAAATTTTTAGAATAATAAAAAATAGAAATAGTAAATTTAGAATCTTACAAATTTTTCTCCAATTCTTTTAATTCGCTTACCTTTTCGGCATAACCCATTTTATCAAATGAATAAATTAAATTATTGATGATGCGCTTAATAATATCTAGATTAGAACATGGTAAATAATATTTTGTTTCCGGCTCTACATTCAGTTGCTTAATAAAAGAGTCCACATCGCCTTGGTTAAATATCAACCCTTTGCTGAATGGGTTCACGTAAAACAAAATATTATCTGATAAGGTTTTATGGGAAGGATCAAATAGATTCGTAAAATCATTCACATAGGCCAGTACAAAATGCTGTGGTAAATTCACACCATAAATAGGAATACCTAATTCTTTACAAACCAAAGCGTAAATAACACTTAGCATTACAGGGTTTCCTTTTTTAGTTTCTAAAACAACATTGATAAAAGAATTTTGAGGAGCGTGGTAGTTGGTAATATTTCCACCAAACTGGTGCACTTCAAACATAATGTGATTAATGATCTTAACTTTTTCAATAGCAGTTAAATCATCATGTAATTCCAACCACACGTCTTGTTTGATCTGGTGCAATTGTTTTTTTAGTTTATTCTCATCAAGATCAGGATACTGATAACGAGCGATAATGGCGCAACCTTTAAATAAATCATCCTGTTCATTCTCAGACCAGTTTTTTAAAGCGTTTTGCAAAGCCTGAAACTGTATGGTATGAATAATGCCTTCGATACGTTTCTGCATCAAAGCATCAAAGCTGTTTTCCCAGGCCGTTTCTAAATGTGGAATTGCCGGCGGACCAAGAATAATGAACCTGTTTTTTACCTCAGAATATATTCCGTCATCCGGATCATCTAATAGAGTAATTAAGGCAATCACTTCTTTTAGGTTCATTTCATTTTTCTTAGGTCTCATACAGGTTTTTTGATATTATATCAATGGCCGTATGGAATATTCATCATTTAAAATCATTGACTAAATAGATGATGAACATTTCATACAAAACAAAAATAGCCCCGATATGGAGCTATTTTATACCTAAGATTTGTTTTTTTTAACAATTAGGATGTTAATCGTTGTAAACTTTCTTCTATTAATATCTCTACACTTTTGGTGTAATCGCTGGTAAACTCTTTGCGGACGCGGTTTGCGATGATCACGCAGGCTGTTAAACAATTGTGGTTTAATAACTTTCCTAAACCATATAGGGCAGATGTCTCCATTTCAAAATTGGTGATCCGGTGATCTCCGAACCGGAAATCAGTTAATAACTCATTCAAGTTTGGCATGGCAGCCTTTAAACGGATCTGGCGCCCTTGAGGGCCATAAAACCCAGGAGCAGTAGCTGTAATTCCAATATGAGTTCCTTTCTGGAACTTAGAAATTAATTGATCAGATGCTTTTGCACAATATGGATATGGTAAATTTGGTGTCCATCCGGTATGTTTAATAAAGGAATCACTTATTGTGTTATCGCAAACACTTTCCCAATTATCATAAAAATTTAATAAACCATCCAAACCAAGTCCATAAGAACTTACTACAATTCCATTTACAGGAATATCAGCCTGCAGGGCACCACTGGTTCCTAAACGAATTATATTTAAAGAACGATGTACAGGATTTAATGTTCTAGTTTCCAAATTTATATTTACTGCGGCATCCAGCTCATTCAATACAATATCAATATTATCAGTTCCAATACCTGTAGATAAAACAGTAACTCGCTTACCATTATAAATACCGGTATGTGTCACAAATTCACGGTGCTCTGTTTTAAATTCAATTTTACTGAAAAGCTTTGAAATTTGCGCAACGCGATGTTGATCACCTACAACTATCACATCATCGGCAATGTCTTCTGCTTTTAAGTTGATATGATAAACACGGTTCTCTTTCGTAAGAATCAATTCGGTTTCAGGAAATTGTGACATGTAGTAATGATTAAATTTAATGCTTTATAAGTTGAGTAAATCTAAGATATATTTCCCAAAAATCAATACTCCACAAACAAATGCAATAATCGAAGAAACCAAAACCGCACCTGCTGCCAGATCTTTAATAGCCCCGGCTTTGTGATTAAAATTCGGTTCAACCAGATCTACAAAATGTTCGATAGCAGTATTAATTATCTCCATACTAATGACTAAACCAAATAAGATGAAACAAGCTAACCATTCGGTTTGAGCGATTTCAAAAAATAAACCTGCACATACAACAATAAAAGCAATAATCACATGCACTTTCATATGATTATCCTTAAAGGCTAAACGCAAGCCATTAATGGCATAAGAAAGTGATTTAGAAAATGAACGCATACTATTAAATATTTGAAGTGAGAATAAATAAAAAGAAAGGTGAAAAAATAGAAATAAAGATAAGTAAAAATAGAAATGCAAATCCTAATAGCATATCAATTATCAAACTATAATTTAGATTATACTTTTTCATCTTGATTTATACACAGTGTAATATAATACAAGAACCACATAAAGACACTAAAAAGGCAAGTAAATCCAATGGTGTCTTTTTCTAGAAGAACATCAAAACTTTGTCTTATTAATTGAAACGGATGGTTCACCACATTCCAGCTGTTGAATCTTAAATATCTTCCTAAATAAAGTCCGAATGAGATTAGCCAAAAAACAAAAGGCGTAATAATAGCCATGTAAAACGGGCTTATGTATTGCTTTAAAATTTTAAACATATCTTTCAGAGATTTGAGAAAAACAATCATCCCTATTAAAGCAAACGAAAGCAGCAGTACCAAATCAAACCATAATGGAAACGGATCTCGTAGTTTTAAGTGGAAAAGATCCGTTAAAATGTAAGGTGAATTCGGCAAAAACAATAACCACAAAACCAAAACAGGAAAGTGTTTGAAATTCAATGAATTTATTTGTTTTAAAGAATTACTGATCCACCAGGGAATAAATGCTAAAAATAAATTCCAGGCTAAAAAAATATAAGCCAGGCTTTCGCTTTTCACAATTCGGTAAATTAAAAGCGATGTACAGAAAGCAGTGAACAAATAAATGAGTTGTTTGAATGATAATTTCATCGTTAATTATTTTTTATAAATACTTTCTAAAATTTGTTTGTCACGTAAGTCAAAGCTTCGCCAATCGTTTGTGTAATCATATAAATAATGATAGATCTTCTGATTTAATAACCGTGTACAGGTTTCTGAATAATACCGTTCATTATAATAAGAGCACTTATAATTGCTGAGTTTAGAATTAAAAACCGCAAACTCAAGGCTTTTGGTAACGGCCATTAACTCTGGGATATTGGCATCAGACAAAGAGAACAAATAATAAAAATCCACCTCAGCAATTGGTTTGTTCTGAATATTATAACCAGTAATCAGTTTATCCCAGTTTACCAAACTGCATAGGGCAAGTGTTGTAAACCATACAGCCACATTTGTTTTGATCAAATACCAGTTCGATCTTTTCTTATAAATCTTCCACAATATAATCAAAAGGCCGAGCGCAGCAAGTGCTAACCAAATATAAACTCCGATTCGTTTGTACGTAAAATTAAAATCATGGATGTATATCTGATTCCTTAATGCGGTAGAAGACAACATTAGTACGTTTTGCGCAATCCATAAATAAACAAAAATCATTAATGCTTTATTGTTTTTCACGTTCGTAAATTCTTTCCTGAATAAATACATGATAAGGCTGGTAGCAAGGATGATGGACAAAATAATGATCCCTACACCACTATGCACAAAATCAGAATGCGTAATGTTTTTTGGCAAACCACCATTAAAATATAAGGTTTGTATATCTCCACAATTTAAGATCACCAACATCAAGTTTAACATTACAAACAATAATAAACCGGCATAGCGTTCTATTTCAAATTGTTTTTTATTTTGTTCATTTTCGGTACCTGTTTTATTTAACAGGGGCAGGTTATTTTCCCATTTTTCTACAGGTGCAATAACCCTGTGATATAAAAAGGCATAGGTTAGCAAACATCCGCTTATTGTAAAGCAGATCCAGTTAAAACTGATAAAATCCAGATTGATCCATTTGGTGTTTTCCGCAAATAAAGGATTGGAACTTTTATACATGTTAAAGAAGATGATACTTAGTAGTAAGGCCAGGAATGTAGCTATTACCTTATATCCACTTTTAGCTGTGGCTGAATCATTTTTTGCCTGCAAGCGTTTGATCGAATCAATAATCATAAATACAGTTACCGAAACAACCGAATAACAGCTGAACAAAAATGAGAATAAACCGGAAGTCGATACATTAAAGGATACTGCTGAGAGTAATAATAAACTGAAAACATTGGCGATGATACTTAAAGAGCTTGAATTAATAAAAACCGCAACTGCACTGACCAAACACAAAGCTGCAGACCAGAGCCATTTTTTATTTTTTACTAATTCGTTATTTCTAACAATAATAATAGTCTGCAATATGATCGTAAATAACAGAAAATTAATTCCTGCATTTTGCTGGTAAAATAAAAAGCTGTAAGCGCCTGTGGCTAGCAGCAATAGATAATCGTTTTTTTTCATGGTTTTTATATTTATGTATTTTTAATATCTTTTGGGCGTGCCTTCCTGTCGTCAGTCGGGCTTTACGCTCCAATCTTTTTTTCTCACGCTAGTGCGTGATCAAAAAAGGATTTCTGCTACAATCCCTCACGCGGTTCTCACAAAACTTTGGCACTTATTGGAATAGAGATGCTTTTACTTGGTTAAAATCATCATATAACATCGCCTTTAAATTGAGCGCTGAGATGTCTCTACATTTCTTTCCTCTTTCATAGGAAGCCCTAAGATATTTCCATTGTGTAGGAAGGATAAACCACGCGCCGATAAAAGTACTGACAGAGGCAACCGATTTTTTGCCGTTACCATGTAAAAAAAACTGCAAGCCAATTTCATCTTTAAATGATATCGAATAATCAAAAAGTACATGTTCTAAATCATGATACTCGGCTCCGGCAAGGGGCTCTACGTTGGATTTTTTAAGGAATTCACCCAAGGCTTTCCCAAGACTGCCATCCGGAAACTGAAGAAGTTCTGAGGTGCTGAGATTCCAGTTTTTTTCTTTTGTTCCGTAATCAAAAACCATAGGGCCAATGAGCTGAGCCACCCAGGAAGATGTTTTTAAATGGATCAGCATCAAATGATCGAGCATTGTTTTTGGTTGTTCTGTCGCTGTTTTCATAACTTATGTTTTAAATTAAATATTTTATTTTGCAGGTCGTTCATATTTACATTCAGTAATAATTTAAAATTCCAATCACGGATAGAAGTCGATCGCTTACCTTTTTGATAAGCGTCAAGGAAATAAGAAAACTGATTAGGGAACAACAGAATTGTGATCATGCAGGTTCCGATCGTGAAAAATGAAGGCTTGCCATTTCCCAACAAAAAGAACTGCATGGCTGCTTCATCAATAACATTGGTGGAATAACCCAAAAGGACATGAAACACATCGTGTCTTTCTGCTTTTGGGATCGGTTCAAATTTTTCTTTTTTGTAAAACAGTCCCAGAGCATGACCTAAACTTTCCTTAGCACAATTCAATAGATCACCCGACTTTAAACCCCAGGCAATTCTTTGTTTATTTAACCGGGCATGAATGGGAACTCCTTTTTCCAAAAGCCATAACACGGCTTTAGCTCTGAAGGAACTTTCTGATTGATAATTGATCTCGATATGTTTCATATTTCTTTATTTAAAAGTACTTTGAATTTCAAAGTTTATATTCAAAAAAAAGGATTAACGTTCTTTCAGTAATTTTTCAAGTCCATCCAAATGATCATTAAACGCTTTCATTCCAACCTTAGTTACTGAATAGGTCGTTAATGGTTTCTTTCCAACAAATTCTTTTTTAACATGAATGTATCCTTCTTTTTCAAGCGCCGTAATATGACTCGCCAGGTTTCCATCGGTCAACTCAAGTGTTTCTTTCATAGTGCTGAAATCCACACTGTCGTTCACCATCAACACGCTCATGATCCCTAAACGAATCCGGTTCTCAAATGCTTTATTTAAATTATGTATGTATGACTTCAATATTTTTTTTATTCTTAATAAATTTTGATTTCGAATCTAATACGAATTTACGAATCGAACCGCTTAAACTTTAGCATACACATCACGCAGTGGCGTGAGTATATTCGTACCAAATTCGTATCACCTTTTCTTCTCGTACTTAAACCACATCATCATGCCATAAACAATATGCAATACTCCAAATCCTAATGCCCAATATAACAAACCATTTCCTAAATTAAACGCATTGATTAGGCCCAACAAAATTTCACACAGACCAAAATAACGAATATCATCGTAAGTATATTTACTGGCATTAATTAAAGCGAGGCCGTAAAACAATAACATGGCCGGTGCAATATAAACAATGGCTCCATGGTATAGTAGAGCAATACAAAAAATACCACCCGCTATTAAAGGAATTGCTAAATTGATCAAAACTCTTATGGCGGTATGATCAAATAAATTTTGCCCTTCTCTTTTTGCTTTACGGTTGGAGAAAAAATAGGCGGTGGAAATAGAAAGTATTAATACAATTGCTGCAATTAAAATGAAATTCAGGTAAATCTCATTTCTGTTTAAAACCTCAAGATTACCTATCACCCAATTCTCGTAAATTGAATTCAAATATAGATAACCAACCACTGCTCCTGCCAAAGCAAAGATTCCGGCAAATACTCCCGATAAACCACTGAGTGATAAAAAACGGGTTGATTTTTTCATCATCTGGCGAATATCCTGTATCGCCTCCAGGTGTTCAAGGTTTTCTGTTGTCATGTTAAAAGCACTTTGAGATACAAAGTTAGATTAATTTTTGAAAACTGCAATATATTTTAACTTTTTTTAAATAATATAAACAGTTATGTTGCGTAAGGGATTGAACAGAAATCCTTTTGCCTGCCTCTAGCAAAAGATTGCAGTGAAAGCCCGACCCGACGAAGGAGGGAGACGCTCAACTAAAAATCCTGATAATCATAAAATTATAATCCGTAAAAATAATATTATCTTTATCTCATGGCAAGAATCATGGCAATAGATTATGGAAGTAAACGGGTTGGTTTAGCCGTGACTGATCCTTTGCAAATTATTGCTTCGGGTTTAACAACAGTCCACAGCAAAGATTTAATTGCATATTTAGAAGACTATTTAAAAAAGGAGGCCGTTGAATGCATTGTGGTTGGCGAACCAAAAACTTTACAAAACGAAGCTTCAGATAGTGCCCGATACATAGATCCTTTTGTTACCCATTTAACACGCAAATTTCCAAGTATAAAAATTGCCCGTTACGATGAACGATTCACCACTGTTATGGCTCACCAAACTATGTTGATGGGAGGCTTAAAGAAAAAAGCCCGGGCCAATAAAGATACGGTGGATATGGTGAGCGCTACTATTATTTTACAGGATTATTTATCCTTTATAGGGAAGTAATCGTCATTGCGAGGATCACGCCTTAGCGTGAGACGAAGCAATCTCATACACAGTTTTACTCTATTCCAACATCATTCGACAAATCATTCCAATTTGGGTTAATGGAAATTATTAGGTTTTCTTTCTTATAACGACTTCCAGCTTTAATTTGTTTTTCCCTGGCAATAGCATCTTCAATTCTTGAAAACACCTCATAATAAACCAATTTATTTAGGGCATATTTACTTGTGAAACTTTTTTTATATACACCGTTTCTATGTTCATATAATCTTCTAACAATGTTGGAGGTAACTCCTGTATATAAAGTAGTATGAGCTTGATTAGTTAAAATATATACAGCACCACCTCTTATCATTACTATAAACATATTGTTTTTTTGACATGAATCAAAAGTTAATTATTATTTTGATAAGTATGAGATTGCTTCTCCGCCAACTGGCGGATCGCAATGACGGACTGCCAAACCAACCGCACCATTACCAACGTATGATATACGTATTAAATAATATTTAAGAATAAACAATTTCGCTTCCCGATTACCTGAGTCGTGCTGAAAAATGAAAGAAGCTGTCCTTTTGAGACAGCTTCTTAAAATTGTTATGAAATTAGTTTACTTATTAATCATCACCTTATGATTAAACGAATTCTGTTCCGTTTTAATATTCAACTGGTAAAAACCATTTTCTATTCCGGATAGATCAACTATTGTTTCTAAAGTAGATATCGTTTGAGAAAGCACTTGTTTTCCATTGATATCAAATACATTTAATTCTGCAGGAAGAACAGATGATTGAATGGTGAAATAACCAGTACTTGGGTTTGGATACAGATTAAAGGAGTTAGCTTGAAGTGATTGAATGTTTGTAACTGTACCTGCAACTGATCCATTAAACACAACATTATCAATACTAAATGTGCCACTTAAAGATTCGCTGTTCCATGCATAAAAACGGAAAGAGACAGAAGATGTAGTTGAGGCGCCCAATAAACCGATCGAACTGCCATTTTGTGCAGTAGAAACTGCATCGTAATTCCAAAAGAATTCGTTAGTTCCTACTACTGATAAATTAGTGCCAGTTAAAACTGCTGCAGGCAAATTATTAGTAAACCCATCTGCACTCGTTCTCACAACATAACTTCTGATACCTGCACCAGAACGTTGCACTGTAAAGGCAATAGAGTTTAACGATACTGTATAACCAGACTGAGGAGTCAATACCACTTCATAATATTCATTGGGATTAATACTTCCGGTCATATTTGCATAAATATCCGTTGAAACCGTTCCTGTAGCGGAACCTGCAGGCCAACCAATAAACGAAAAACGACCTGCTGCATTTGGATTTGCTGAAGGTGTTCCAACTGCCATAAAAGAACCACAGGTTAACCCGGTAACAATTGGTGGTGGAGTTGGGTCTGTAGTGCCAGACACCGTGGTTGTTGCAGCAAAGCTATAGCTTGCCGTAAAAGATTGCGCCCCCATAAAGAAGGATGAAAACATTAACGTATTAAAAAGTAATTTTTTTATCATATTTATTTTTTTAAAATTTATTTCAAATTTAGGTAAATAAAAGTATTTTTTAATTTATTTTTTTGATCAATTTACTGAATTTTAAGAGCATTTTACATAAAAAAATCAACTTTCGGCTTCACTAAAAACAATACCTAAAGATTCTAATTCAGTAAGCATCGGTTCATAGATCTCTTTAACCGTTGGAATTTGAACACCGTATAATTTAAATTTTCCTGTCAAGAAATTTTTGACAGAAATAGCCATTGGTAAACCAACCGTTTTTGCCATGGCAGTGTGCACTTCATCATCACCAATAACAACTAAAGAAGAGTTTAATTTTTTATGAACACCATTCAAATCATATTCAAACTGATGCTGCATCACAATCATGTCTTTGTCTCCCGGTTTTAATAACCATTTTTCTTCCAACAGATTCTGTAGGAGTTCCGCCGGAGAGCCTTCTTTTAATCTTATTGGCCTGTTTGAAAATAATTCAAGATATTCCAATTTGGAGATGACATCACTATCAATATCAGATCCCATGAACCTGATAAGTTTCTCTTTTACAGAGCCCTCTCCTTCCGGTAAAAAGGAATCCAACAAATCTGAATAGGTTAACGTATCTGAATTTTTTATTTTATAGGTATCATCCGTTAAGCCTAATTTTACAAATACATTCCATGCTTTGCAATATCCGGGCATACGCAGAGTACCACGTAAGATCGTACTAACATCTGATAATCCGTAAGGTTCTTTATAACTTATACTATCGCGATTCGCATACGCATCAAATTTGCCGTAACCTTTTATTTCAATGGTTTCTGTTTGTTTATAAATACGATTATAAGGAATGAATTTTAATTTATTATTTTCAATAAACTGAGCTGTACCCTGCCCTGCTAAAATCACATTTCTTGGATTCCAACTGAATTTGTAACCCCACGGATTGTCATTACTTTCTGGTGCTACCAAACCTCCGCAAAATGATTTAAAACTGGTTATTTTACCGCCTTTATTTTGGATTTCATGAATGACTTTCATGGCAGATGCATGATCAATTCCCGGATCCAAACCACATTCATTTAAAAGCAACAATTTTTTTTGTTTGGCTTCAGCATCCAAGTCTTTCATATCCTGGCTCACATAACTTGCCGTTACAACATGCTTTCCTAAACGAACACAATCTCTTGCGATATCTCCGTGCATAAAAGCGGGGAGCATAGAAATAACAAGATCGGCACCGATGATCAGTTTTTCTCTTAAATCGTTATTATTTGCATCAAATTCAACCGCACTGGCGATGTCTTTGTGATCACTGATTTTCGATTCAACTACTGACTTGTTTGCGTCAGCAATAGTAATATGCCAGTTATACATTTTTGCGTTTGACAACAAATAATCAATCAAACTGGATGAAGAGCGGCCTGCGCCTATTATTAATATTTTACTCATAATATAAATTCTGCACAAAAATAACCTTAAATTTGTTACCTAAACAGATAATATGCCCTTAAAGATTAAAGCCTTATTATATTTACTTTTTTGTTGGCTTTCTGTTCAGTCTCAAACAAATTCATTGGTTGTGTTTACTGGCGCCGGCCAACCGTTTTATTTATTTGTTAATAACAACCCTGTAAACAATACTCTTCAGTCAAATGTTAAAGTTTTTGACCTTGCAACAGGTTGGAATTTAATTGAAATAAAAATGCCCGGGGACATTAAAGAGCTTCTTTACCACGACTCTATTTTATTAAGTTGTAATTCCAAATTTTTAAATAAAGAATTTACTTATGTCTTAACAGAAAAAGAAGGTAAGCTAAATTTAAAATTTAAATCGGTTTCTGAACATTCTGGCCCTGAAGTGCCCCCTGTTCCGGAAGCACCCAAAGAAGTGATTCCATTAGTAGATAACAGCATCTATGGGCATTTATACCAGGCCGTTAAAAATAAACCGGTGTTTTTTAATAACTATGTTAAGGAAGCTGATTCCTGCAAAACCGTTTTGACTGACAAGGAAATAAAATATGCGCTCAACCTTTTCAATAAAGCCAATGATGATGAAGCGAAACACAGATATTTAATTCAAATCATTGACAATAACTGCTATACATCTTTACAAATCAAAGAGTTGATTGAACAGGTAAAAATAGACATGGATCGCTTAAATGCTTCAAGGCGCGCGTACAGGCATGTAACTGATAAAGAAAATATTTCCATTTTAATGACGATGTTCAGGTACCCGGTCATGAAGGAAAATTTTACAACATTTTTAAAAGAAGAAGAAAACATTATCAAACAAAAAAGTCTTCAATGCAAGGAGCCTGCCACTGACGTTAAATTCAATACTCTGTTTAATAGCATCAAAACAACGGCTTACGAAAATGAAAAATTAAAACTCTCAAAAAAATTGCTGGCAGATGTTTGTCTCTCCAGTATCCAAATAAAAAAAATAAGCGAATTAATTACTCATGACAGGGAAAAAATTGAATTTATGAAATATGCCTATAACATATTAACTGATAAAGAAAATGCCGCTTCATTAGCAGATGAATTTCAATTTAAAGATGCTAAGGATGATTTTTTAAATTATATTTCTCATTAAGCATGAAAGACAAAAAATTAATGGTGATTGGCTTGCTTGGAGCAATTGCAGTTGCTCTGGGCGCATTGGGTGCACATTTCTTAAAAGGAAAACTTTCCACCGGTTTAATTACTACTGATCAGTTGAACGGTTTTGATACCGCTGTTAAATACCAGATGTATCACGTATTAGCCATGCTGGCTTTATTTTTATTTTCAAAATACAATTCCCATAAATACATTATCTGGGCCTATAATAGTTTTATAATCGGCATCGTATTTTTCTCCGGTTCTCTCTATTTTTTATGCACAAGGAATTTATTGGGAGCTGAATGGCTTAAAGCATTAGGGCCCATCACGCCAATTGGAGGTCTGTTCTTTATTGCAGGTTGGATATTTATTGCCTTAACCGCCCTCAAAAAAAGTAAAGAGTGAATTTAAGCGGAGAGGTCATTGCGATCCTTACCACCTTATGCTGGAGCTTAGGAATTTTCCCATTTACTGAAGCTGCTAAACGAATTGGTTCGGCACCATTAAATCAATACCGTTTATTATTAGCCTGGATAATCATTTCCATCATTTTATTTTTCTGGAACGGACTTACTTTTTTTCAATTATTCACAACACCTCAGCCATATCATTTTTTATTTTTGGGCCTATCAGGTGTAATTGGTTTTTCCATCGGAGACTATTGCAGTTTTACATCTTTTAAACTTCTTGGCCCTAAATTAGGAAGCCTTTATACCACATTTGCTCCGGGCGCGGCTTTAATTGTTGGTTACATCGCATTGGGTGAAACTGTAAACCTTACTGGAATACTGGGTATTAGTATTACTATTGCAGGAGTAATCTGGTTAACACTTTCAAAAAAAGATTCCAGCGCTGCTTTAAAAGTCGGATATACAAGGGATAAAAAAGGAATTTTGTTCGGCATTATTGGAGCTCTTTGCCAGGGAGTAGGTTTGGTTCTGTCAAAGTATGGCATGGATTATTATTCAGAAAAATTGCCAACCATGCATGCTGTTTGGATCAGGTTATTGTTTGCATTCTTAGCCGCTTTTATTGTTTCACTTCTTGCAGGAAAACTAATTTCTAACAGTAAACCTGTTCTTACTAACGAAAAAAATAATTTACCTTATATGTTTCTTGGCACCTTGTTAGGCCCTGTCATGGGTGTTACCCTTTCTTTGTTTGCCATACAAAAACTGGAAGTAGCAGTAGCGCAAACCATTTTTGCCTTGTTACCTTTATTTGTTTTACCAATCAGCCTAATCGTTTACAAAGAAAAAATAACTCTTCAGGCTGTTCTGGCATGTTTCATATCATTGATAGGAGTTCTAATATTAATTTGGAGAAATAAATTTTAATATTGCATATATTTAAGCAACTATATGTTTACTTCTAAAATAAAAATAACATTTGCTTTTTTATTGGTGTTTGGTTTGTTTGCTTTTATATCATTGAACAGGCATTCTCACTCCGAGCCAAATACGTATCATTCTGAGCTTTGGGCTGATAAAGCAGGGTATAATGTGTATTTACCTTCACTTTTTATTTATGATTTTAATGCTCACCTTTTTCCAAAAGATTTGGATTCAAAGACAGGGGATGGATTTAAATTAGATTCTTTAACAGGAAAAATAATTACAAAATATCCTTATGGTGTTTCTCTTTTGCAATCTCCATTCTGGCTATTGGCTCACATCATAAGTACCGAAAAAACGGGCTATTCTTTCTTTTATCAAAATTCGATTGATATAGCGGGAAGTTTTTATTTAACGGTGGGTTTATTTTTTCTATTCTTCACAATAAGAATGTTTAACTCAAGGCTTCAATCTGTTGTCATATCTACCGGTATTATTTTAAGTACTGGCATTTTTTATTATGGAATTTTTGAAACAGGCATGTCTCATATTTACTCCTTTTCATGCCTTTCCTTTTTAGTTTTTTTACTATTCAAAATAAACGAAACCAATTTTAAACGGCGCCTGCTTTTCATTTGCTTCATTTCCATACTGTATATCATTATCAGGCCGATAAATATATTATTCCTGCTTCCTGCGCTTTTGTTTTTTATGTATGAGAAAAAACAGCTTTTTCATATTTCCACGGTGAATTTTAAATCTGTTTTCATCCTGATTTTATTCAGCTTCTTATTGTTATACCCCCAGTTAGCTTATTATAAATATGCTTTTGGAAGTTATTTAACGAATTCTTATCAAAATGAACCCTTCTTATTCCCTTCTTTCAGTAGAATTATTGAACTATTATTTAGCGCCAATAACGGTTTATTAATTTATTATCCTATACTTATTTACTTTATCTTTTATTGGATAAAAAATAAAAACAAATACTGTAGTTTGAGTATCTTTCTTTTTATTTCTTATATCTTAATTTATGCTTCTTGGTGGAGTTTATCACTAGGATGCGGCTTTGGCCACCGGACATTAAATGACATTGCTGTTTTGTTATTTATTCCAATTTTTTGGAGTGAAAAAAAAGTGCCTTCATTATTTTTAGTATGTTTAATTTTATGTAGTTTATTAAACATTAAATTAATGTTTAGCTATGACACATGTCTTTATAATACCGAGAAATGGAATTTTTCTGAGTACACAACTATACTTTTTGGAGAATTTAAGTAGATTCGGGTTTTAGCCCTAAATTTCATATATTTGGTACTCATTTTATTGATTATTAAATGGTACTAAACAGACTATTAGCCAGCATTTTATGTCTTGGTTTATTAAACGGAATATTCGCTCAAAAAGGAAAGGATGCTGCTAAAACAGTTTCCGTTACCAATGTAAAAGTAAATGAATTTACGGCTTTAACTTCTCCTGCTGCTATTAACGACAGGACCCTTACGGTTGCAGCGAGTGCTTTAAATACGAATACACGATTTACTTCGACATTAACTCCCGGTGATTTAGTGATGGTTATTCAAATGCAAGGGGCCTTAATGAATTTAGGAACATACCCAACAGCATGGATACCTGATAGCACTTATGGAAAAGTATATGATTATGCTGCAGCTGGTAATTACGAATTCGCAGAGGTAAAATCTATTATCTCCGGTACTCAAATTGAATTAACTTGTGGGTTAAAATATGCTTATAGTAGTTCAGGTAAAACCCAGGTTGTTCGTATTCCAAGATATTCTTCATTAACTGTAACAAGCGCTGGGACCCTCACAACAGATGCCTGGAACGGAACCATTGGTGGTGTTTTAGCAGTGGAAGTAGATGGAAATACAACCATAAATGGCGTAATTTCAGCTAGTGGATTAGGATTTAGAGGAGGTATTGCAATTGGCAATGGAGGCAGTGGAAATAGCAATTTTGTAACCAAAAATCCAAATGACGGGGCTGAAAAAGGTGAAGGTATTGGAAGTGACCGATTGAATAACGCCTTAGGGATTGACTCTCTAGGAAAACAATGTAAAGGTGCACCCGCAAATGGCGGTGGTGGCGGTGATGCTAATAATTCAGCAGGAGGAGGAGGAGGAAATGGAGGTAATATTTTGAATTATAAAGGACTTGGTATATCAAATCAAACCTTTAGTGTTAACTTCAATTTGGAATATCCGTCCAGATCCTCTATTACATCAAGCGGCGGCGGAAAAGGCGGTTATGGAACATCAACAACGAATACTGTCAATGCAAATACAGTAGGTCCCAATTCTACCTTATGGGGCAGCTTTAAAAGGCCCTGGCATGGGGGGTTCGGCGGACGCCCTTTAGATTATTCAACAGGTAAGTTATTTATGGGCGGCGGCGGCGGTGCCGGTCATATGTCTGTAGGTCAATCAAACGGTGCTAACGCTTGTTCAGGCGGTGCCGGTGGTGGTTTAATCTATATTTTAAATTACGGAACAATTTCCGGAACAGGTTCAGTTTCTTCAGATGGAGCAAATGGCAATAATGCTTTTGGTACGGCTAATTTTACAAATCCAACCCAGGGAATTGATGGCGCAGGTGGTGCAGGTGCGGGTGGTACTATTATTTTACAAAGCAGCGGGGCAATATCTTCTATTATTGCAAATGCAAATGGTGGTAACGGTGGGAACCAGCTTAAATCAGGGACAACCAATAGCGAAGGGCAAGGGCCCGGCGGCGGCGGTGGCGGCGGATACATTGCATCCACCAATATAGGATTTACTCAAAATGTAAATGGCGGCGCAAATGGAACAACAAACGCAACTGCTTTTGATACAGAATTTCCAATGAACGGAGCCACTTCCGGAGATGTTGGAACTAATAACCAGGTTATTACTCCATCTTTTTCATTATCAGCTTCACCTAATCAAACAATTTGTACAAATCAGTCCACTAATCTAACAGCAACATCAACAAATACGACTTCAACCATTCAATGGTATAATTCTTTAAGTGGAAATGCCATTTCTTCAGGAACAGTTTATACAACGCCTACTTATACAGCAACTGGCACGTATACAGTTTATGCGGGTTCTTGTCCGGGTATTTATCGCGTTCCAATACTTATAAATGTGATAACCGGTCCGACATTTTCAATAAACAGTCCAACCATTTGTCAGGGACAGACTACTATTCTTACAGTAACTACTTCGGCTACTTCATACACATGGAATACAACAGGATCGCCAACAACAAGTACACTTTCTGTTTCACCTTCTTCCACAACTATTTATACAATTAATGGAAGTAGCAGCTCTTGTGTTGGAACGAAAACCACTCAGGTTACCGTTAATAATCTTCCAACCGTAACTGTGCCTAATGCTACGATTTGCGCTGGAACTTCAACTGTATTAACTGCTTCCGGCTCTGCAACAAGTTTTACCTGGATGCCCGGAAGTATAACGACATCTACTATTTCTGCTAATTCTAATACAACTTATACCATTACAGGCTCTAATGGTACTTGCACTAACAGCGCCATCTCAACAGTGACTGTAATTGCACTTCCTGTTGTATCCGTTCCGAATGCAACAATTTGTTCAGGTACTTCAACCGTTTTAACTGCTTCAGGTACTGCTACAAGTTTTACCTGGATGCCCGGAAGTATAACAACATCTACTATTTCTGCTAATTCAAATACAATATATACCATTACTGGTTCTAACGGCACTTGTACTAATAGCACAACGGCAAGCGTTACGGTTGTCGCCCTCCCTACCATATCAGTACCTAGCGCAACTATTTGCTCGGGCACCTCAACAGTATTAACGGCCTCAGGAACTTCCACCAGTTTTACCTGGATGCCCGGAAGTATAACAACATCCACTATTTCTTCTAACTCTAATACCACGTATACCATTACCGGCTCTAACGGTGCGTGTACTAATAGTACAACAGCAACAGTTACCGTTGTCGCTCTTCCTGCTGTATCTGTGCCAAGTGCAACAATTTGTGCAGGTACATCAACTGTATTAACAGCCTCGGGAACTGCTACAAGTTTTACATGGATGCCGGGAAATATAACAACATCTACTATTTCTGCTAATTCAAATGCTACTTATACCATTACAGGTTCTAATGGAACGTGTTCAAATTCAACAACTGCAAACGTCACAATTACGCCAACTCCCACATTAACGGCGAACTCTGCAACAATTTGTGCCGGTCAGGTAGCCACTTTTACAGTGAGTGGTGCGACAAGCTACACTTGGAATCCGGGAGGCATAACAGGGACTACCTTTACAATAAGCCCTGCTTCATCAGGAACTGTTTCCGTAACCGGAATGAACGGAAATTGTTCTTCACAAATTACGAGATCAGTTACTGTAACACCTAATCCTACAGTTGCCGTGAGTAACCAAACGATTTGTCCGACACAAACAATAACATTAACTGCCAGTGGTACAACAACCTATTCCTGGAATACTGGGCCAACAACCAATACGATTTCTGTGTCCCCATCTTCCACAACTATTTATACAGTAACAGGAACAAGCGCTTTATGCTCAAATACACAAACCGTTAGTGTAACAGTTAGCTCACAACCTACCGTTGCTGTTGCTAATACTAGTATTTGTTCAGGTAACTCAACCACTTTAACAGCGAGCGGTGCTACAAATTATACATGGATGCCAGGCGGACAATTAACTTCTACTGTTTCAGTTAACCCTGGTTCTAATACAATTTATACAATTACAGGTTCTAACGGAGCGTGTACAAATTCAACCACGGCCAGTGTTAGTGTGACCCCCACTCCAACATTAACAGCCAATTCTGCTACAATTTGTGCAGGACAGGTAGCCACTTTTACAGTGAGTGGTGCAACAAGCTATACCTGGAACCCGGGAGGCATAACCGGAACGACATTTACAATAAGCCCTGCTTCATCAGGAACTGTTGCTGTAATAGGTGCAAATGGAAGTTGTTCTTCTCAAATTACCAGATCGGTGACTGTAAGCCCTAGTCCAACTATTGCAATCAGTAACCAAACAATTTGTCCTTCTCAGACAGTGACATTAACCGCAAGCGGTGCAACCACTTATACCTGGAGCACAGGGCCAAACACAAATACCATTTCTGTTTCTCCTGCTTCGCAAACCGTTTATACTGTGAGCGGATCGTTAGGTTCATGCTCGTCTTCAAAAACAGTAACCGTTTCAATAGCGGCAACACCAACTTTAGCTGTTGCTAATGCAACACTATGTTCAGGTAGTTCAACTACCCTGACAGCATCCGGAGCTACTAGTTATACCTGGTTACCCGGTAGTCAAACAACAACAAGTATTTCTGTTAACCCAACTTCTACTGCTGCTTATACAGTAACTGGGTCTAACGGTATATGCACTAACTCTGCAGTCGCAACTGTAAGCGTTACCAATACACCTACACTAACAGCTAATTCAGCAACAATTTGTCCAGGCCAGACTGCGACTTTAACAGTAAGTGGCGCAGCTTCCTATACATGGACCCCGGGAAATACTTCCGGAACAAGTTATACAATAAGCCCTTCCTCAAATACTACCGTTTCTGTAACGGGAGCGAACGGGAGTTGTACTGCTTCTGCTACTGTATCTGTTACTATCGGTTCAGGAATCTCAATCAGTGTCAATAATCCTACTATTTGTGCAGGGCAAACGGTTTCTTTAACAGCAGGCGGAGCAACTTCTTATACATGGGATACAGGAGCAAACACCAATACGTTAAATGTATCTCCTGCTCTAACGACTACATATACTATTTTAGGAACAAGCGGTGCCTGCAGTGGAAGTAATACAGCTGTTGTGACAGTTGTTTCTGTTCCGTCTGTTACAGTGGCCAACGCTTCAATCTGTTCGGGAAGTACAGCAACATTATCAGCAAGTGGAGCAACCAACTATACATGGATGCCTAGTGGACAAACTACATCCGGTATCACAGATAATCCTTCAACTACAACTATATATACAATTACAGGTTCAAACGGAATTTGTTCCAATACAACAACAGCAACAGTAAGCGTTACGGCGACTCCAACATTAATGGTTAATTCAACAACTATTTGTCCTTCACAAACTGCTACATTAATAGTAAGTGGGGCCACTTCCTATAATTGGAATCCAGGTGGAGTAATAGGAAATACTTACACGATAAGTCCTGCGGGTAATACCGTTGTAACAGTTGATGGTGCAAACGGAACCTGTACATCTCAGACTACTGCATCGGTAACAATTGGAACGGGCATTTCAATCACGGTTAATAGTCCCACTATTTGTGCCGGACAAACAGCAAATTTAACGGCTAGCGGTGCCGCCTCTTATACCTGGGATACCGGTGCAAACACCAATACATTGAATGTAACCCCAGCATCTACCCAGATTTATACTGTTTCCGGAGTTTCAGGTTCGTGCTCAGGCATAAATACAGCAACAGTAAGTGTGATTAATCAGCCTACACTCTCCGTGACAAACGCAAGTATATGTGCTGGAAACTCAACTACATTAACTGTTTCCGGAGCACTGAATTATACATGGTCTCCGGGCGGAGCAACAACATCAAGCATTTCAGTAAATCCATCATCAACTTCTATTTATACAATTACAGGATCCGATGGTACTTGTTCTGCATCTACAACTGCAACAGTCAATGTGACCTCTACTCCAAACCTGACGGCTAACTCAGTTACAACTTGTGCGGGGCAAACAGCTACTTTAACAGTAAGCGGCGCAATTTCTTACACTTGGAATCCAGGAAGTATTGCGGGCTCTACCTATACCATAAATCCTTTAACCAATACCTTTGTAACAGTTGTAGGTGCAAATGGAAGTTGTACAGCTCAAGCAACTCCATCAGTTATCATTGGAACAGGTATTTCGATTTCAGTTAATAGTCCAACTATTTGTGCCGGCCAAACTGCCTCTTTAACGGCAAATGGAGCAACATCATACACATGGGATACGGGAGCTAATACCAACACTTTAAATGTATCTCCGGTTTCTATCACAGTATATACCATCACCGGTTCAAACGGAAGCTGTAACGGTTTCAATACTGCCACTGTAACTGTTAATTCGGCACCAACATTAAGTGTTACTTCCTCGAATATTTGTTCCGGACAATCCGCCACACTTAACGCTACAGGAGCTAATACATATACCTGGTCAAGCGGAAGTAATTCGAATCCATTAATAGTAAGTCCTGGCACTACAGCTTTCTATACTGTTTCAGGAACAAATAGCAGCGGATGCATCAATACAAGTCTAACAACAACATCAGTGAATGTCACAGCAACTCCAACCATCAGCGTCAACAGCCCTACTATTTGCGCTGGTCAGTCTGCCACCTTAACAGCAATAGGAGCAGGCAGCTTTAGCTGGACCACATTTGAAACAACTCCTTCAATCAATACTTCTCCCGTTAATACAACCACCTATTCTGTATTAGGCTCAAACGGAATTTGCAGTTCATCCTCAACAAGTACCGTCACCGTTTCACAATCACCAACATTAACTGTTAATGCATTGAACACTTTAGGTTGTGCTCCACTTTGTACAAACTTTTTAGATATCACGAGTGCTTCCTGTTCAACAATATTGTATAATTATGGCGATGGCACGACAGGCAATACTAATAACCCAGTTCATTGTTTTGCAAATAGTGGAAATTATACTGTAACAGCAACATGCACAAATACTTTAGGTTGTTCCTCAACCTACACTGTGCCTGGAACTATCCAGGTAAATTTAACTCCTTCTGCTGACTTTACTATTCAGGAAGGAATTATGGTTGTTGTAGGAACAACTGTTCATTTTAACAATACCAGTGCAAATGCGATTATTTATAACTGGAATCTTTGCGATGGAAGCACGTCTTCTTCACAAAATATAAATATGACTTATCAGGATACCGGGAATTGCTGTGTTACATTATTAGCTTCTAATAGTTCTTGTACAAATTCTGCTACTAAATGTATCACCATTGTAAGAGAAGCGACAATCACAATACCAAACGTATTTACACCAAACGGAGATGGAAGTAATGAATTATTTAAAATCACATCCACCGGGATCAAAAGTTTAAATTGCAGTATTTATGACCGTTGGGGTTTAAAAATGTATGAATGGGATGGATTAAACGGCTATTGGGATGGTAATGCGAAAAATGGTGGGGCACCATCGGGGACCTATTTTTACATTATTAACTATACCGATCAACTTGGTACTTCAACAACTGAAAAAGGTTTCTTAAATTTGTTCCGTGATTAAAAATTCCATCTTATGAACGAATTTAGAGAAGCACTTCTTATTAAATTATCTATTCCAATTTATGCGCTTGTCATAGGAATAGAAATTTTATATAGTTATTGGCATGAAAAAAAATACTATTCCACAAAAGGATTGTTGTCTAATATTTATTTGACAACCCTTAACTTTTCTCTGGATATTTTAGTCAGGGGTATTTGTTTAGGAGTACTTTGGTATTTTCAGCGCTTTGAATTTGTGGGTATTGATAAAACAATACATCCAATTATTTATTGGACTGCTTTATTATTAGCAGAAGATTTCCTCTTTTACTGGATGCATAGAGTCGATCATTATTGTCGTTTTTTTTGGGCGGTACATGTGACTCATCATTCGTCAGAAGAATTTAATTTAACTGTTGGTTTTCGATCCTCCGTATTTCAGCCACTTTACCGCTTTATATATTTTATTCCTTTATCCCTTTTTGGTTTTGATCCATTGGATGTGATGTTCATGTATGCTGCAACGCAAATCTATGGCATCCTGATTCACACTAAAACAGTTGGTAATCTGGGAATCCTGGAATGGTTTCTTTCAACACCTTCTCATCACCGTGTACATCATGCCAGTAATGTAAAATACCTGGATAAGAACATGGGAATGATCTTTATTATCTGGGATAGAGTATTTGGAACGTTTGCTAAAGAAGAAGATGAAGTGGTATATGGTTTAACAACAAATCTAAAATCTTACAATCCGGTTACAATGGTTTTCCATGAATGGCAGGCAATTTTTACGGATCTTAAAAAACAAATTTCCCTGAAACATAAATTCCTTTATATATTCGGGCCTCCCGGATGGAGCCATGATGGAAGCCGAAAGACATCCCAACAATTAAGAGATGATTTAAACAAAAAATAAATAGATTTGTTTATCTTTACTTTAATATGAAAGCGGTCATCCTCTACAAAAAAATATCGAACTTTTTAAACAACAAATTATGGAGTTTAAGAATTGACAAGCTTGATAAAAAACAAGGCTTTTTATTGAAACAATTGCGGATTTTGATGTTGGCATTCAAAGGCTATAAAGAACACCAATGTATATTGAAAGCCTCAGCACTCACCTATTATACTCTTTTTTCTATCGTTCCGGTTATTGCCCTGGCGTTTGCTATCGCCAAAGGTTTTGGGTACCAGGAAGACTTAAAAGTTCAAATTCTTTCAAAATTTGGGGATCAACAGGATGTTTTAATGCAGGCATTCGATTATGCGGATAAAATGCTGGCAAATACTCATGGCGGTTTAATTGCAGGTATCGGGGTAATCTTGTTATTATGGTCCGTAATGAAGCTATTAAGTAGCATTGAGGATAGTTTTAATGAAATTTGGGCAATTAAACGCGACAGAACCTGGGTAAGAAAAATAACAGATTACTTATCCATTATGTTGATTGCCCCCATATTCCTGATTTTATCTGGTACAATAACACTTGGCATAAAAACCAGTATTGAAGCAGTTTCTTCTAGCTACGTTTCATTTGACCCTGTAAGTGCAATTCTTTTAAAATTATTAGCATTTGGATTAATTTGGGGAATTTTTGTTTTCATTTACATTGCATTACCAAATACAAAAGTAACTTTTATAGCCGCCGCTAAAGGTGCTTTTGTTGCAGCACTTTTGTTTGAACTTTTACAATGGGCATATGTTGCATCGCAAGTTGGAGTGGCACAGTATAATGCCATTTACGGAAGTTTCGCTGCCTTACCTTTATTTTTGATCTGGGTTCAATACTCATGGTACATTATGCTCTTTGGCTCCGAACTTTCTTTTGCCAGCCAGAATGTAGATCATTATGAACTGGAAAATGATATTACCAATATTAGTGACCGCTACAAGCGTGTTATTGCTTTGCTGATTGCAAATTATGTAGTTAAAAATTTCAATGAAGGTAAGCCCGTATTAACCGCTATGCAGATCGCTAAAAAATTAGACCTACCTGTTCGTTTGGCGAGATCTATTATTTTTGAATTTACAGAATCCGGCATATTTAGCGAAGTCAAAACAGCAGTTGATAAAGAAATGGGATATCAACCAGGTATTTCAGAATCAAAAATAACCGTTAAATACATCATTGACAAACTTGACGAAAGGGGTGTCAATGAATTACCAATTGAAAACAGTGAGGAATTAGCCATTGTTAACCAGTTAATGAAAGACATGGATAATGTATTAAATACCAGTAAAGGAAATACCCTCGTAAAAGATCTGGTTTAATCTTATATGAAAACCATTAAGCGCTTTTTAAAATGGTTATTTATTATTTTAATTTCCGTTTTTATTATTCTGAGTGTCATTCCTTATTTTTTCAGCAATCATCTGAAAGAAGCTCCATTGAAGCCTTATGAAAATTCTGTATTCTTTGAATTCAATCATACAAGATTTCATTTCAGGATTTTTGTTCCGAAACATATTAAACATAAAGCATTATTAGTTCATGGTTTTAGCGGAAGTACTTTTTCTTTCCGGAATAATTATAGTTCTTTAGTCAACAATAATACATTGGTTGTTGCTATCGATATGCCGGCTTTTGGTTATAGTGATAAATCAGAACATGCTGATTACACAGATAGTAATAAAATAAATGCTATTCATTTCTTATTACAACACATAGACAAATTAACCAACTCTATAAAGTGGAATTTAATAGGCCATAGTATGGGAGGAATTATTATTGGTCAATATGCAAGTACTTATAATGAGCAAACTAAATCACTTATTTTTATTGACGGGTTGCCATTTACTCAAACACCACATTCATTTTTTCAGAAATTAATACTGTACCCTCCTTTATTAAAATGGTCAGATCTCATATTGGAAAATTATTTTTTGAATCAAAAATCCTTTTCAAAACTATTAACCTCTGCTTATGGACGGGATGCTGATGCTGAAAGTTCGTATGGCTATATGAAACCATTTGAAATAAAAGGAAGTGGATCAGCCATTCTTAGAATGGGATCAAATTACAGTTATAGTTACATTAATGATTCGATCATCGATTCAACACAGAAACTGATTATTTGGGGTAACCAGGATAAATGGGTACCGATCATGAGCGCTGCTGATTATCTGAAAAAACCACAAACAAAATCATTAATTATTGAAGATGCCGGACATTGCCCAATGGAAACACATCCTAACGAAGTGAACAATGCCATTACTGATTTTATTAGTAATTTAGATTAGTTTAAAAAGGATTTTCTTGCAACGTTTTAAATTTTTTATACTCATATTAATTTCTGTAAACCAGCTGGCTTTTGCATCAGACTCCCTGTCTATAATGAAGAAAAGAAAACTGACTTTAGGTATTTCTTCTTTAGCACTCACTGCAGGATCATTAATATACTTAAATCAAGCTTGGTATCAACAATATAACACCTCTAAATTTCACACTTTCAATGATAACGAAGAATGGTTTCAGATGGATAAATGCGGCCATGTGTTCACTACCTATCAAACCGGGCGTTTAATGATGAACGCTATGGAATGGGCTGGCTATTCAAAAAAAAATCAACTACTTGTAGGAGGTTTAAGCGGTTTCGCTTACATGAGTGCCATTGAAATAATGGATGGCTATAGTGCCGGCTGGGGCTTTAGCTGGGGAGATATGGGAGCAAACGCAATCGGAAGCGGTTTTGCAATGGGCCAAAAAGCTTTGTGGAAAGAACAACGCATACAATTAAAATTTTCTTTTTACACATCAGGTTACGCTAAATACAGAACAGATCTTTTAGGCGAATCCTTTGCGACACAGATCTTAAAAGATTATAACGGGCAAATTTATTGGCTGAGTATTAATCCTTCCACTTTCATGAAAAAAGAAACAAGATTTCCGAAATGGTTGAACGTAGCTTTTGGTTATGGCGCCAATGGTATGCTGGGAGCCCGATACAACAATATTGCTATTGAAGATGAAAGCGGAAAAGTCACTAATTTCAATCGTTACCGCCAGGGTTATTTTTCATTGGATGTTGATTTAACAAGAGTCAAAACAAAATCAAAAATTTTAAAGTCTGTTTTTACCTGCTTGAACATGATCAAAATTCCTTTTCCGAATTTGGAATTGAGTGAAGGAAAAATGAAGTTTAATTATTATTAATAAAAAAAGTTGGGCGCATTCCTGTAAAAGGCAGACAGGAACCGGGTTGTCGCTTCTCACGACAAGGCGTGATTTGCAAGAGACAGGCAAAAGGATTTACGCTTGCATCCCTTGCGCGGGGATTTATTTCATACCTGACATGTAAGCTTCAAATATAAAGTAAAAATGCGTGAGGGATTGAGGCATTGTTTGAGCTCTTTTAATTTGTCCCAAAGGGCAAATTAAAAAGCGAGTGCTGAAAGCCCGACCCGCAGGGACACGCCCAAGCCTCCTATTACAATACATTCAACAAAATTCTTGCACTACACTTAATTTCTATTTACATTTAGTTCATCAATAAACATAAACTATGCAATTATACTCTATAAACACCGGGCATTTTAAATTAGACGGCGGCGCTATGTTTGGCGTAGTTCCTAAATCAATCTGGAACAAATCTAATCCTGCAGATGATAATAACATGTGTAGCTGGGCCATGCGTTGCTTGTTAATACAAGATGGTAAACGTTTGATTTTAGTGGATAACGGTATGGGAAATAAACAGGATGATAAATTCTTTGGCTACTATTATTTGCATGGAAATGATACACTGGATCTTTCTTTAGCGAAACATGGGTTTCATAAAGATGATATTACGGATGTGTTTTTAACCCATTTACATTTTGATCATTGTGGTGGAAGTATTTCTTACAATGCAGATAGAACAAAATCAGAACCTGCTTTTAAAAATGCAAAGTATTGGTGCAATGAAAAACACTGGGAATGGGCCGTTAATCCTAACCCACGCGAAAAAGCAAGCTTCTTAAAAGAAAACATCATGCCGATTAAAGAAAGTGGGCAATTAAATTTTTTAGATACAACAAAAGATTTTATGCCAGGTATAAGTATGTATGAAGCCAACGGACATACAGAAGCGATGATGTTGCCTTTAATAAAATACAAAGATACAACGGTTGCATTTTTAGCAGATTTAATTCCTTCTGCCGGACATATTCCAATGCCATATATTATGGGTTATGATGTTCGTCCGTTAAACACAATGAAAGAAAAAGAATATATTTTAAAACTAGCCGCTGAAAATAACTGGACTCTATTTTTTGAACATGATCCTACCATTGAATGCTGCACGGTTGCTCAAACAGAAAGAGGGATTAAAATGGATAAGAGTTTTGAATTGAAGGAACTGTAAATATAATTCAAAAATCAGGGCTTTGGGTATTTTTCAGTATTCTGTGAAGTATGAAAAACTGCTTCTATAAAAACTTTTCTTTCTATTTCATCAATCCAATAGAAAATTACGAATGGAAATTTTTTCAATGGTAAAATTCGTATATTTTCTGAATGAATTTTATAGAATGGGTTTAGTATGATAGTTTCTATATATTCAAAGATTTCATTATAAAACTCTTCACCCAATCCTAATTGCTTATTGTCATAATAATCAATAGAGTTCTGAATTTCGATAACAGCCCTTGGTTGAAATACAATATTGTATTTCATAACTATTTCTTAAATTTTAATGTTTTTTTTGCATCCTCCAAAGAAATATACTTCTCAGCAGGCGTAGAATTCATTCTCTTAGTAACCTCATCAATCTGCCATTGAGGGACTGATTTCTTTTCCTCTTCCACATTCACTTCGGGCAAATGTTTTAAAAAATCCATAAATGTATTATAGAAACTATCTTTAATATTTAATGTAACTTTCATTTAAATAAAGGTAAGAATTTTAATACAAAAGCCAAAGCCTTCTAATTCATATTCAACTCGGGCAAACCCATTGGTGAGGCGTCAAAGAATGCCAATTCAAAGATCTCTACTTTCACATCTTTAATGATTGGGAAAGTTGCTAAAATATTCATTACAGCTTCCTGGTTTTTAGCCTGCATGGTTATCCATAGCTGGGTGCGCTCCATATCCAAAGCATAATTTAAGATCACACGTTCTTCAAGTAATTGGTTCACACGCTCACGTTGCTGAGGAATCAATGCAGCAAAACGCCTAGTAAAAATATCGGGTAAAGTAATGTGAATCTGGAAAGTATCAAGGAGAGGTAAAGAGTTCATTTTTGTTCTTAATTTATAGTAAATGTAGTGAAGCAATAGGGAATTTGAGTTAAATTTGTCGAAATTTAGATAATTTAAGACTTTAGAACGATGGGACGTATTTTTCAAACAAGGAAAGCAACAATGTTCAAACGCTATGCTAAAATGGCGAAGCAGTTTACCAAAATTGGGAAAGAAATCGTTATGGCCGTTAAACTGAGTGGCCCTCACCCGGAACTGAATCCTCGATTAAGAGCTTGTATTGCCAATGCCAAAGCTGTGAATATGCCTAAAGCAAACATTGATGCTGCCATTAAACGTGCCTCGGAAAAAGATACCAGCAACTATGATGAAGTAATTTATGAAGGTTATGGTCCATACGGTGTTCCTGTGCTTGTAGAATGTGCTACGGACAACCCTACTCGTACGATCGCTAATTTAAGACTTTATTTTAGCCGTGCGAATGGTTCTGTTGGAACAACCGGTTCGGTGAGTTTTATTTTTGAAAGAAAAGGTTTATTTAAAATAGATTCCACCGGTTTAAATCACGATGATGTGGAATTGGATATTATTGATTTTGGTGCAGAAGAATTAACCTGGGATGATGAGACTAACGAATTGATCGTGCAGGTTGCGTTTACAGACTTTGGAATTATGCAGGCCGGTTTGGAAGAGAAAAAATACGTTGTAAAAGAAACAATTAAAACTTTTATTCCAACTACTACTAAAGAGTTAACAGAAGAACAGGAAATTGAATTCAAAAAAATGTTAGATAAAATGGAAGATGATGATGATGTCATGTCCGTTTATCATAACATTGCTTAACTATTTTAATTTATTTTTCGGTAAAGTCATGCTGAACTTAATTAAATATCTCTTGAAACCCTAAAATGTGTTCAGGGTGATAGATGAAAATTGAAACACATTAAACACAACATTAGTGGAAAAAAAATGGAACATACAACAGACAAATCATGCAGAAGATATTTCTTCATTGCAAGACAGCCTTGCTGTTAATGAAACCATTGCCAAACTATTATCTTTAAGAGGTGTCAAAAGTTTTGATGAAGCTAAAAACTTTTTTCGTCCTTCGTTAGATATGCTGCATGATCCTTTTTTAATGAAAGGAATGAGCGTTGCCATCGAGCGGATTATTAAAGCCATTTCGAATCGTGAAAAGGTAATGATCTTTGGCGATTATGATGTTGATGGAACTACCTCGGTAGCATTGGTCTATAGTTTTTTTAGAAAGTACATTCCTGAAATGCGCTACTACATTCCTGACCGTTATGCCGAGGGTTATGGAATTTCTTTTAAGAGTATTGATTACGCTGAAGAAAATAATTACTCTTTAATTATTGCTTTGGATTGCGGTATAAAAGCAAACGACAAAATTGATTACGCCAATTCAAAAAACATTGATTTTATAATTTGTGATCACCACTTACCTGGAGATGAGATTCCAAAGGCAATTGCCGTGCTGGATCCAAAACAAAACGATTGCCCCTACCCCTATAAAGAACTTGCAGGGTGCGGTATTGGATTTAAACTGGCACAGGCCTTTTGTATTCAAAACAGCATTGATGAACAGGAAGTATTTGAATATTTGGATTTAGTTGTTACAAGCATTGCAGCAGACATTGTTCCCATCAACGGTGAAAATCGTGTGCTGGCCCATTTTGGATTAAAGCAACTGAACGCTGATCCACGTCCGGGTTTAAAAGCATTATTGGCATTAAATAAACAGGAAAAAGAATTAGATATTAATACTTTGGTATTTACCATTGCCCCGCGCATCAATGCAGCAGGAAGAATTGAACATGGATCTAAAGCTGTTGAATTATTAATTAGTAATACAGATGAAGCCACTGAATTTTCAAAAAAAATAAATGAAACCAATTTACTCCGCCGCGATATTGACATCAGTATCACCGACGAAGCTTATGAAACACTGGAACGTGATCCCATCACTCCGTTTAAAAAATCAACCGTGCTGTTTAATCCTTCCTGGCATAAAGGTGTGGTTGGTATAGTTGCTTCCCGCATGATCGAGCGATATTATAAACCAACTATTATATTAACAGAATCCAATGGTATGGCTACTGGTTCTGCAAGAAGTGTGAAAGATTTTGATGTATATACTGCTATTGAAAATTGCAGTCATTTACTGGAACAATTCGGTGGACATAAATTTGCTGCCGGGCTTTCACTGAAAACTGAAAACATTAAAGCGTTTATTGATGCTTTTGAACATGAAGTTTCCAGGACAATCAAACCGGAGATGTTGATTCCAACAGTTGAAATTGATCTTGAAATTTCATTGGATGACATCAACGATAAACTCATTCGCATTTTAAATCAGTTTGCACCACATGGTCCGCATAACATGACACCAACCTTTTGCAGCCGTGGTTTGCTGGATACGGGATATGCAAAAGTAGTTGGCAACAATCATTTAAAATTAGAAGTATATCAACCAAACACAAAGCTCACAAAAATAGAAGCCATTGCTTTTAATAAAGGTGATTTCTTAAATTTTTTAAAACGCAATATTCCCGTTGATATCGTTTATAAAATTAAAGTAAACGAGTTTAGGGGTACTACAAGTATTCAACTGATAATCGAGGAGATTAAGGCTTCTTAAAAAATCAAAAAAAAGCCTCTCTAAATTAATAAAGAGGCTTTTCCAATTATAAAATATAATTAATCAGCAATTAATTTTCCTGATTGAGAAAGCACATTTGCTTTGAAGATCTTGTAAAAATACAATCCTTTTTCAAGACCTGTAACTTCCATTTGTGTGGATTGCTGTGTAAGAGTTTTTGAATAAACCTCTTTACCAACTAAATCATACATTTTGAACTCAGTCTTAAGATCCTGTGACACATTACTCATAACAATTGTTACCATAGAAGTAAATGGGTTCGGGAAAACAGATAGACCTTCATTGTTTCCAACTAAATCTTTAATACCAACAGAAGCGCAATTATTAGGAACGCTTTGAGCTGTTATTGTAGATGCTGTAATGCTAAGCGCGCCATTTGTTGTTAATGCCCTTCCGTCAATTTTAACACCTGTGCCAATTGCACCCAATGCTCCGTTATTGCAAACGATCGTTCCTTTAAAAACAGAATAATCATTGATAGCCACTGCACCTTCTATTTTCCAGTACACATTTTTTGCCTGTGTTCCATTAATTAATTTAACTTTTGAATAAGTGCTTGTAGTAAACGCACCGTTTATTTTCATCACAAATACTGCATTAGGGTTTCCTTGTGCATCGAGGTAGAGTGAATCAGTAAAAACAGTAGCTGCATTCAATAAATAAGTGTGAGGAGTTAATACCAAATTTTTTCCAAATTGTGCAGGGTATAATAATTCAATATCATGTGATAATGTACCTAAATAAGTATGAGCAACCAATAGATCAGCAGCAGCTTGTGCTGTAGAACCATCCGGAATAGGGTGAACATTACCATTGACAAATAAAGGGTTAAATCCGGTTGTTGAACCAACATTTGTTCCTACATCTCCTGTTAAATAAGTAATTCCTGAATTAGATACTGCACCATTTCCTGAAAACACAGCATAACAAGCAGCAGCGCCTAAAACAGGTGCAGTTGGACCATTCAATGTAGGGCTTCCGCAGCCAACTGGAGTATATACCAAAACACCATTCGTATTAACAGCGCCTATAATAGAAAAAGCTCTTCCTTCTAGTGTATCTCCGGTATTAATATTAATGGCTGAATTATTAGCTATTATTGTTCCTTTCATTGAAACACCTGCTGCCAAACTTACCACTCCTTCAACCTTCCAAAAGACATTACAGGCTTTTGCATCATTGATCAGTTTTACCTTAGCAGAAGGGCCTGCAGACATAGCTCCCTGCACCTGAAAAATAAAAACCGCGTTAGGATTATTTTGACCATCAAGTTTCAATTCAAGATTCAGTGTAGCACCACCAGCTATCTGATAAACGCCTGCAGTAAGAGTTTGACCATTACCCATTAAAGAAGCAAGAGAACCAGTTGGAGTTGTTCCATTCAATTGATTATAAGCTAATGCAACATCTGTTGAACATTGTACACTTGCTCCATTACCATCATTCATCACGCCATTAACATTGCCAAAACCAGTGCTTGAACCGCTATTAGTTCCTACGTTTCCTGTTACCTGAGAAATACCCATGTTTGTAACAGCGCCGTTCGTGGAAAACAATGCGAAATTTGCAGCTGTTCCAAGTGCTGGAGCTTGCGAATAATTAATTGTTGGTGATAAAAGTGAAACTGTTGCTAGCGCGAAAAGTAAATTTATTTTCATATTCTATTGTTTACGTCATGAATGAAGCTTCATGGCTCACCAAAGGTAGTTTATATTTTCACTTTTATTTATAAAAGTCAGGAAAGATGTTACATCAATCACAGATAAATTGAAGTCAGATTTGCAGGAATATTAGAATTACTCCTTGGTTTTACTATCCAATAAAATAGTGACAGGGCCGTCATTAACTAAACTTATTTTCATATCTGCGCCAAATTTTCCTGTTTTAATAGGCTTTTTAAGGAGTTGAGATAGTTGCTCTATACAATATTCATAGAGCGGAATGGCCGTATCCGGTTTCGCGGATCTGATAAAAGAAGGCCTGTTCCCTTTTTTGGTAGAAGCAAATAAAGTGAATTGAGAAACTAACAATACATCGCCATTAATATCCTGTAATGATAAATTCATTTTGTCTTCCGCGTCACTAAAAATTCTTAATGAAATTAATTTGTTGCACAACCAAACTGCATCTTCTATCGTATCTGATTCTTCAATACCAACTAATACTAATAAACCTTTTTGAATCTCTGTATATAAAGAGGCTTCAATTTTAACAGATGCTTCTGAAACACGTTGGATAACAAATCGCATTTTACTTTTTATATTTACTAGTGCCTTCCTTTAACCATATAATATACTCTGGAATACTTGGATTGTAACCACGAATTGGTGCCAATACTTTTTCATTACTATCAACTAACACATATAATGGCTGAGTGCTTTGGCCGTATACTTTTTCTTGCATGTACTTAAATTTATCGCCAATATCAGTGATCTGTCTTTCTTTGCCATACCATTGAACAGTCATATAATCTTTTGGATCGAGAGCGCGCTTATCATCCACGTATAGTGAAACCAATACAACATCGTTATTCAATCTCGTGGTGACCTCAGGATCTGGCCAAACATAATCTTCCGTCTTACGGCAATTTGCACAAGCATGACCAGTAAAATCAATTAGCAATGGCTTACCCACTTTTTTTGCATAGGCTAACGCATGCTCATAATCATTTTTAAAGTGAACAATTCCATTCTTATTAACTTCCATGTATTTACTATATTCTGAATCTTGAGGTATTGATTTTTCTGGAGATAGATTACTTGAAGCACCAAAACCATGAGGTGATTCAGAATACTCCAATGGAGGAAGAATACCGGATAATAATTTTAAAGGCGCGCCCCACAAACCGGGAATTAAATAAACAGTTAAAAAGAAAGAAACAATCGCCACAAATAAACGCCCAACCGACACATGCTTTAAATCACTATCATGAGATGTTTTATACATTCCAATCAAATACATAGTCAATAACGCAAAGATCACTATCCATAATCCGATAAATACTTCGCGCGTAAGAATTCCTGCCTGCACTACTAAATCAGCATTAGAAGCAAATTTTAAAGCTAAAGCTAATTCTAAAAAACCTAAAGTCACTTTCACAGCGTTTAACCAACCTCCTGATTGTGGCAAAGAATTTAACCAGCCAGGGAATGCAGCAAATAAACCAAAGGGAAGTGCCAATGCTAAAGCAAAACCAAACATGCCAAAAAATGGGCCGGTAATATTTCCTGTAGAAGAAGCCTGTACTAATAGAGTTCCAATGATTGGACCGGTACATGAAAAGGAAACCAATGCGAGAGTAAATGCCATGAAGAAAATACCAAGGTAACCCCCTTTGTCAGACTTCGCATCCATCTTATTAATAAAACCACTCGGTAATGTGATTTCAAAAGCTCCCAGGAAAGACATGGCAAACACCAATAATAAAACGAAGAAAGCAAGGTTGAACCATACATTTGTTGAAAGCGTATGCAAAGCCCCTGCTCCAAATATCAGGGTAACACCTAAACCTAAACCAACATATAAAATAATAATTGAAATTGAATATAATAGCGCATTACGAATTCCTTGTGCTTTGGTTTTACTTTGCTTAGTAAAAAAACTCACATTCATTGGGATCATTGGAAATACGCAAGGCGTTAGCAAGGCTGCTAAACCACCAATAAAACCAGCAATGAAAATTCCCCAGAAAGATTTTTCTTCTAACGGAGTTGTAGTTTGTTCTCTGATAACAGGTTGTTCGGAAGTAGATGCTCCCGCAGCAGAATTTTCATTGACATTTCCATGATTCTCAGAAACATTAGTAGCGGCTAAAATAGCTTGAGTATCACAAACACAAACTGCTGACACTTCAGGTTGAGCTGCATTAACATCATTAAATCCAGAAGTGTTATTTAAACAAACAGCTGTTCCCTGCAAGTCAAACGCAAAATTATCTGCCGGCGGAAATATACATTTCTCTTCCGTGCAGGCCTGAAATTCATACTTACCTTTAATAGAAACTTTTTTGTCCGTTTTTAATTTAATGCGCTGTGTAAAAGTGGCGGTATGTTCGAAATACTGCACATTCATTTCAAATACCTTATCAAATTCTTTAACCGGTTTACTCTCTTTAGTTTTACCAACCAATTCATAATCTTCTGATTTTGTAAACAAAAAAACAGTTGGGTTCGGACCATCTTCTGCAGCTTTCACCAATGAATACATGTGCCATGGAGCATCAATTGTTGCATTAAACAAAAGGTCGTATTCGCAATCAGAGATCTTTTTAGTGGAAAGTTTAAAATGCACCGGAGCATCCTGTGCCCTAAGTAGAGAAAAGCTCGTGAAAAGTAAAATAATCAGGGAAAGTATATTTTTTAGCATAGTTTGATTTGTGTGGTAAAAATAATGCAAATTTTAAAAGAAAAGCTTTGAGTTTACAGTTAAACTCATATAATTATGAGATTCCTAAAATCTATTTTTTGAAAGGAGATTCGGGAATAGTTACGATAAAATTTAAAGTACTTGGTGGCAAACATTGAACATCATTACAGGTCATGAATTCCAATGAAGTATTTATCAAAATAGCATTATTGCTTTTGCGCTTTACTTTTTGTTTAAAAACAGTTTCTCCCGAAAATACAAATACTTTGGCATCAAAAGCAGCCACAAATTCTTCATGCGCTTCCATTTCTTCTGTTTTTCCTATCAATTCAATCGAGACATTAGGGCTAACCGTGAACGAAGTTGGTATTGGCCCAACATCTGTAGGCCGCTGAGAATAAATATGCCACTTCTTTTCAATCACTGCCTTAAATACAATTTCACCTTCAGTTGCTGATTTTTCAACATAAGAGACATTCCAAGTTACAGGCTTCAGAGCATTTTGAGAAATGCATTGCAAAGCAAATAAGGAAAACAAAAGCGCCAACATCTTCTTCATGATCAAATAATTTTTAGTGAAAATAGGTATTAAAAACAGTTTATTGAGAATGCAATTCTTAAAAAATGTTAGCATATAATCCGGTTAACAAAAAAGCCCACCTTTAAAGGTGGGCTTTAAAAGTTTGTTTTTTCTGAAATTACTCAATAATCATCTCATAAGGTAATCTCGCCTGCACACCTTTCAATTTTAATACATTTTTTAATTGCTTGACATATAAATACTGATTGCCTAAATTAGATTTCATGGCACGAGTTTCCATTTCTTCTTCGGTATGTCCCAATAATTCCTGCAAAGGATCTTTTTGTTTTGGAAGTTCGAGAATTTTATAATCAGTGATTTTAGCCTGCTTAGCTGCATAATGAATTGCATCATTGATTCCTCCCAGCTCATCTACGAGGTTTATTTTAATTGCATCTGCCCCACTCCAAACTCTTCCTTGTCCGATACTGTCAATATTATTCTTAGTGGTCTTTCTTCCAATCGCTACTTTAGAAATAAACACATCATAAATATGTTCAACACTTTGCTGTATGTATTGGTATTCATCAGGAGTTGCTCTTCTCAATATAGTTCCTACATCACTGTGTTTATTGGTATTTACTGTGTCGATGGTAATTCCTAATTTTTCGGACAAAGCTTTTTGGGCATTTGGGATCATTCCAAATACTCCTATAGAACCTGTGATTGTATTTGGCTGAGCAAAAATCCGGTCAGCCGCGCAACTGATGTAGTAGCCACCACTGGCAGCTACATCGCCCATGGAAACAATAAAGGGTTTTGTTTTTTGCGCCAAAACTGTTTCTCTCCAGATCACATCAGAAGCTAAAGCACTTCCTCCCGGTGAATTGACACGTAATACGATTGCTTTGACATTTTTATCCAAACGCGCATCACGAATGGCTTTGACGATGCGATCGCTTCCAATTTTTTCATCACTGCCATCACCGCTTTCAATTTCTCCAACTGCGTATATCACTGCAATTTTATCTTTTGATAATTTGGATTTACTATAAGCATCTGAATAATCATCCAACGACACAAAATGAATTTTTTCACTTTCTCCCATATGAATTTGCTTTCTGATGAGACTATATACTTCATCTTCATATTTTAAATCATCTACCAACTTATGAATCAATGCGTCTTCCGGGCTTCTGATGGACAAATGATCCGCCATGTCATTGATATCTTTCACAGTAATACTTCTGCTTTTAGCAATACCGGCTGTCATGTGATTCCATAAAGAACCCAAATATATTTCAACCTGTGAGCGGTTAGCCTCACTCATTTTGTCCAGCATAAATGGTTCAATAGCACTTTTAAATTTACCATGTCTAAAAATCTGAACTTCCATGTCGAGTTTTTCAAGCATTCTTTTAAAGAACATTATTTGGGAACTTAAACCTTTAATCTCCATTCCTCCCTGTGGGTTAAGGTAAACCTTGTTAGCTGTTGTTGCGAGGTAATATGCTTTTTGTGAATAGGTCTCTGAATAAGCATAAATAAATTTACCCGATGTTTTAAAATCCAGTAAAGCATGGCGCACTTCTTCTAAAGTAGCAAAGCCTGCAACCGGGTCACTTATCTCTAAATAAATTCCTTTAATATTTTTATCATCTTTTGCTTTCTTTAAATTATCAATAATATCATTCAGTCCCACTGTAGCCTTGGGCATAAATGGTCCCAGATCAAGATCACCAAAAGGGTTTTTAACGCTTCTTTCTTTAATATCGCCGTTCAGGTCGATTCTTAAAACAGAATTCTCCGTTGGACTGTAACCGGAATGCGTATTCATTTTCATTGCTTCTGAAAATACACTGGTAATAGAAGCTATAACAATAATAATGATGACCACACCGGTCACTAAAATTCCTAAACATGAGCCAAAAAAAGCTCCAAAAAATTGTTTCATTTTATTTTTTAAAATTATTTATTTCGATTAGCCAATTTAGCTTACATTCTTGTATTTTTACCAATAATTATATGAACAGTGCGTATTTATGTTTAGGCGGTAATATTGGTAATAGAGAAAATGCCCTTCATCTGGCACTTATAAAAATCAATGAAATAGTTGGACAAATTACCTCAAAATCAAAAGTTTATGAAACTGAAGCCTGGGGGGTTGAAAATCAGAAGGCCTATTTGAACCAATGTGTGAAAATTGAAACTAAACTAACACCAAATGAACTTATAAGTGCCTTATTGGCTATTGAAAAAAGTTTAGGACGAGAAAGAACTTTTAATCATACTTACGAACCCAGGACGTTGGATATTGATATCCTTTTATATAATGATATTATTGTTAATACGGATGATTTGATTATACCCCACCCAAGGTTACAATTAAGAAGATTTGTGTTAATTCCTCTAAACGAAATTGCATCAAATTATTTGCATCCTTTATTAAATAAAACTATCTTTAATTTGTTAATAGAGTGTGAAGACAACTCTGAAGTCAAACAAATTAAAATCTGATCAATAATATGTTTATTTGTATTGAAGGTAATATTGGTTCGGGAAAAAGTACACTGGCCAAAGCCCTATCTAAAAAATTAAAAGCAGCCTACCTGCCGGAACAATTTGAGGACAATACCCTTTTGCCGCTATTTTATAACGACAATGAGACTTATGCTTTTCCTACAGAATATTCCTTTTTGATTGACCGTCAGAAACAACTTACGAATCATTTCAACACACTTAAAAAGGGGACTATCACTGTCAGTGATTTCCATTTTGATAAATGCCTCTGTTTTGCAAAAACTAATTTATCAGCGGATGATTTTGTGTTCTTTAAAAAACATTTTAAGCCTTTGCGAAAAACGCTTCCTACACCAGATTTGGTTGTATACTTAGACACCTCAACAGAACTGCTGGTGAAGAACATTCATAAACGCGGAAGGGAGATCGAAAAAAGTCTGAAGCAAACTTATCTCAGGAAATTAAAAAAAACACTTGATAAATATTACATGGTTAACGGAAAGATCAATACCGTGGTGTTAAGTTTAACAATCAAAGAGTATAATGCTGCAACACTGGAAACTTGTTGTAAAGAAATTCTGGAAATCATACAGAAAATTAAAAAATAAATTATATTTATATATGAATTTTTTTAAAAGCGTGCTTTTTATAGCATTTGCCATTATCAGCTTCTCATTAAAAGCACAATACGATGGCGAACTGCAATTTGTTGGCAGAAATTTTTTAAACAACCAACCTCTTAATTTTACCAAAGTAAGAGTAATGAAAGGCTCAACACTTATTTCAGAATTCAGTACCAAAAACAGTAACACTTTTAAAACCACATTGGCTTTCGGGAATGTGTATGATATTTACCTGATCAATACCGTTTGTCAGAATATGTTTATCCGGGTTTACGCTGATGGTATTCCTGAAAATAAACGCCATTACCGCATAACATACGCACTGGATATTCCTTTTTTTCAAAAAGAAAATAATATTGATACTAATCAATTCACTAAACAGTTTCATCAGATTGTATTTGATGGAAAATCGAAATTTGTGGATGATACTGTTTACATGAATAAATTCATCAGGAATATATATAAAAAAGAAGTGGTTGTAAAAGACACTATGGTACCTTTTATCAATACAGCAAAATTAAAAGGGTTTGTTCAGCTCGCCGGAAAATTAAGTCTTGACAATGACAAGCAAACTCCATTAAAAAACAAGACTATTGCATTACTCAACAAAAAAGGAGAAGTGATTTCCACTTCCAAAACTACCGACCATGGCATGTTCGTTTTTCAGGGTGTGGATGCGGCGCAGGCTGATGGAATTACCTTTATTTTAAACAGCACTGATAATCCCAATAATGATAAAATAAAATTACAGAACAGTGGATTAGTTAAAATAGATGCAGTTGGAAGCTCGGGTCAAAACTATACTTTTAATAAAACAGCAGGAAACAACCTGATCGAAAAATTAACTGATAAAGATTTTAAATATAATATTGCAGGAAAATTAGTGGCAACAAACGGCACAGAAAAAAAAGTGGCCTCTAATAAAACAGTTTATCTGTTGGGCGAAAAAAATAATGTCCTTCAAAAAACCAAAACAAATGCTTTAGGAAATTTCCTTTTCCCTAACATCATTCCAGGTGTGGAATATAGAATTTCTTACGATAGTGCTGATGCAGAAACAAATTTCATTATGAATTTATACAGTGTTAAAGATAAATTTATTAAACGCCTGGATTCTGTATCCGGAAAAAAATTCATTTATAAATTTTTATCTGTTTCTAGTGCTTCCTTTAACGATCTAGTGATGGATGAGTCAGAACTAAAAATGAATGTAAAAGGAAGGTTATATGGAGATAACAAAAACAATCCGCTTTCTGATATGAAAGTATTATTACTAAATGATAATTTTGAAAAAATCGATTCAGCCATGACTAATAAGGACGGGGATTTTTCTTTTAAACATTTGCCGTACACCAAACAATTTTTAATTACGGCCGAAAATGAAAAAAACATCCTGGAATCATTTAGTAATATTTTAGTGTTTGATAATGATGATAATCTCATCAAACTAGTATCTTTAATTAAAGGACACCGGTTTAACTACAAACCATTGTCAACAGAACAAAGTCGCTTTTCCGATATTTATGTAGATGACCCATGGTTGTCAATCATCGACCGAGAAGTATCCTCCAAAACAAAACCGGGGGAAGGCGAAACCATAATAGAAAACATATTGTTTGAATTCAACAAAGTTGAACTGCAGACACAATCACAACAGACATTGGACAAAGTAGTATTGGCAATGAAAAGCAATGAAAAATTTAATATTGAGTTAAGTGCGCATAGCGACAGTAAAGGAAGTGATCCTTATAATTTAAGATTGAGTGAGCAGCGCGCCAATAGCGCCAAAGCCTATATCATCAGCAAAGGAATTGATGCAGAAAGGATCATAGCTAAAGGTTACGGTGAAACAAAACTGATCAATAATTGCGTTAACAATGCCATCTGTAGCGATGATGAACATGCTGTTAACAGGCGACTCGAATTCAAATTAATTTTTAACTAGTCCTATGTTCCCACATTCTGAAGTTATTGAAGCCAGGCAGATCATTTATGAAGATAATCACCTGATCGTTATCAATAAAAAAGCTTCTGAAATTGTACAAGGAGATAAAACCGGCGATACGCCTTTATCAGAAAAAATAAAAAACTTTATTAAACAACGTGACAATAAACCGGGGAATGTATTCTGTGGGGTATGCCATCGCTTGGACAGGCCTGTCTCCGGAATTGTAATTTTTGCCAAAACCAGTAAAGCGTTGTCTCGTATGAATGAACTGTTTAGGGATAAAACCATTCAAAAAACTTATTGGGCTGTTGTAAAAAATAAACCTCCACATATCACACAACGTTTAACGCACTACCTCATCAAAAATGAGAAGACGAATACTTCCAAAGCGTTTGCAACAGAAAGGCCGGGAGCATTAAAAGCCGAATTATCCTATACCTTAATTGCTTCTATTTCTAATTATCATTTACTGGAAATCAATTTATATACTGGCCGGCATCACCAGATCAGAGCTCAGCTATCCGCTATTGGCTGCCCTATCAAGGGGGATTTAAAATATGGTTTTGACAGATCCAATCAAACACCTTTCATTCATTTGCATTCCTATAAAACAGAATTCATTCACCCTATCAAACTGGAACCAATCAGCATTACTTGTAAGCCATCAACAGATGATACAGTATGGAATGAACTGGCAAAATTAGCCTAATATTTGGCAAAGTCTTCGACAAGAAGACAGCACTTCAATAGCAGTGAATAATACAACTTCCCACTCACGCAATATAAGAGACTTCCTTATTTACTCACCAACTTTGCTATCATTATAAAATAAAGATGCAAACATATACACAACAACCAGGAAAAAACGAATCGCTAAAACAAAAGTCAGCAATTACAGCAGGCCAAAAAGAATATATAGCATTACTGGAAAACCTTTTAGTCTTTATATCTCAAAATGTAAGGAAACCCACCGCTCAAATTCAAGACCTTTCTTATTTAGATGGAACTGCCGCCGATTCTCCTGCGCAATTAAATAAAAAATTACTTCAAGTGAAACAATCTGCTTTACTGTTAGATAACAGAACAAGAGAATTGTCGGTTCTGATTTTTAAAAAAGTAATCAAGCTTAAAGAGCAAGAAAACGGTTAATTTTAAAAGCTAAAGAAGCTGGGTAGAGATGAAGAATCATTAGGAGATTTTTTATTAAGCATACGATTGTACTACTTATCTTTTGTGGTAGTCCAAACGGGTGCATGATCACTTGCCTTTTCCCAACCACACACTTCCTTATCAACACCCGCCGAAACAAGTCGGTTGCTTAATTCGGGGTTTAGTAAAAAGTGGTCAATCCGAAAACCTGCATTTCTTCCATATGCATTCCGGAAATAATCTCAAAAGGTATATATTATTTCGGCCGGATAAAGTTTGCGTATGTCGTCAATCCATCATTGTTTTTGTAACTCCTATAAAGCCTTCCGCACCAACGGTCTGAATAAGGCATCATCCACACAACGCATCGGTTTATAAACATCCTGGTCTGCTGGCATGACATTAAAATCCCCAACCAATAATACGTTCCTTCTCTTTTTGAAATTGAGCCGCATGTTTTTTCAGACGTTTGAACCATTCCAGTTTATAATCGAACTTTGGCCCCGGTGCAGGATTCTCGCTAGGTAAATATAGACAGCAAACTAATATTTCGTTACCCATTGCTTCTAAGTAACGACTCTGTTCATCTTCTATATTACCCGGAAGTGAAAGGCTTATGACCTCCACCTCAAATTTATTTGAAAGAATCGCTACTCCGTTCCAGCTTTTTTGTCCATACCAGATCCCTATATAACCTGCATCTTTAAGAGCCCCTTTTGGAAATTTTTCATTAGGCGATTTAAGTTCCTGTAAACTAACGATGTCTGGGTTTGCACACTCTGACCATCTGAGTAAAACAGGCAATCTTCCATTTACACCGTTTACATTGTATGTTGCAATTTTCATAATGCCTAAAATTAAAACATCAGTGCCACAACGATGTTGCATTTAAAAAATCACAACTTGTATTAGTATTTATAGAACTTCTAAGGTTCATATGCGAAATGTATAATAGGGTATTTTTGTTAAACATAAGATTGTGTAAGGCATTCGATGTAAGACCTTCATATTTTGCAAAAAAATGTACTATGACAAATTATGAGAAGCATGAATCAATTAAAAATGAATTGATTCAGTACGGTAAAACTTATAAAAAGCAAGGGAACACGGAACTAAGTAAATCATTTCTGGATACTGCCTCACTGGTAAAGGACCTTTCTGATATTTATAAAAAAAACAATTATTCGCTAACGGATGTTGTTATTTTAAGAACACAGATAAATTATAATTTCAATCGTTTGCAGCGTATCATGACCGGCCGGTTTCCCTTAAACAATATGAATCAATGGGATCCAATCACAAATCTAGTATTAGGCTCAATTGAGGACTATTATGATTTTTTTAGGTTTGAGAACAGGAGAGGTACAGCCTAGCACTATTTTTATTTCGAAACAATTAAAAATTCTGTCCGTCTATTTTTGGCTTTTCCTTCTTCATTGGTATTGGCTGCAATAGGTTTATTTGGCCCGAATCCCTTGGCAGTAATTCGTTTACCATCCACTCCTTTTTCTTCCAAAAACGCTTTAACAGTATAAGCACGATTTGCAGATAAGGCTTCATTCGCTTTGACTGCTCCTACATTATCTGTGTGTCCCTGGATCTCAATAGCTATACCTGGGTTGTCTACTAAATATTCCGCAAAGGATTCCAAGACAATAAAGGATTCCTGTTTTAAGTCTGCTGAATTAACATTATAATATAAATTATTGAGAACAAACGAATTCCCTGCTTCTGCTTCATTTATTTCAATGTCAATAGGCTTTGGCCGTGTCTCAAAACTAGCTTCTTTAATACTGATGACTTTTGAAGTGAAAGCATAGTCATCTTTTTTTACAGTAATTAGTAAATCATCTTTCTTTTTTAAATTCACTGCTACCATATACGTTCCATTTGTAGAATCAACCACAGCCAAAGTTTTCTCTTTAGTAACCGTATTTACAATTTCGACCTTAGCGCCGGCAATTTTATTACCTGATTTATCTTTTAGTTCACCACTTAAAAAAGTTGTTTCCTGCGGGCGAGCTTCCTTATACAATTCAAAAGAATACAAATCATAACGTCCTATACCTTTGCCACGCATTTTTCCTTCATCGTATGAAAAGAAATAACCGGTTTTACTATCCGTGCTTACAAAAAGTCCTACATCATCTGTTCCTGTGTTGATTGGGTAACCTATATTTTCAGGTTCCATCCATTCTCCTTTTTCATTTTTTCGGATAAAGAAAATATCCATACCACCAAAACCAAAATGCCCATCACTGCTAAAATACAAGGTTTCACTGTCAGAGTGAATGAATGGCGTTTTTTCATGACCTGCTGTATTGATCTTTGGCCCCATGTTTTGAGGAACGCCCCAAACTCCGGTATTTTGATCTTTACGCGTAACATACAAATCAATACCGCCAAATCCACCGGGTCTATCGCTGGCAAAATATAAGGAGTTACCATCTGCACTTAATGTTGGCTGAGAATCCCAATAAACAGGATGATTTACATTAGCGCCTATTTTTGTAATATCACTCCAGGAATCATTTTCATTCCTGCTCATATAAATATCACAATTGGGTTGTGCTCCGCCTTCCTGACGGCTCATGGCAAAATATAGAAATTTATTATCGATAGAGATTGTGCAACCACCCTGGTTATCATCCGTTGTATTAAAAGGTGGTGACATTTCTTCACCTACATTAAATACACCTGTTTTGTCTCTAGTGGATACCATGAAAACTTCTTTTTCACCATCCAGTGCTTTCACCGAATTCATGGATTTAAAAGGGACTTTACGTGTAAAAAAACACAACTTATCATCGGGAGAAATGTATGCTAAATACTCATCTGTTTTGGTGGAAACGCCGGTAACTACTTTCGGATCAAAAGGAACGATCTTTTTTTTAAGTTCGCTTTCTTTTTTCGCGTATTTGATCATTTCCTTGGCCTGGTAAATCTGGCCTTCATATTCCTTTCCGAATTTTTTATCGTCATCATCCTTAAACTTAATAAATTTAGTCAGGTAATGGATAGCAGAATCATTCTTTGTTTCTTCATAATAATTGAAACCAATGTAATAATAAGCCTCGGAATGGATCTGAGGACAAGCACCAATGGCTTTATAAAAAAAAGGAACAGCGGCACCAAATGATTTATTTTCCAGTTTACTGTGAACCACGATCTCTCTAGCCATTGCCATGTTGGCTTCTGCAAAATCAGGCTCTTCTGCAAGGCATTCACGTAAAAATCCTAAGCGCTCCGGTTTCTTATATTTCTTTTTATCGATCGCTTTTTCATATAACTTCAAGGCTTTTTTATTATCAATCTCCACACAAAATTTGGAAGCACTCTCCTCCTCTTCCTGCGCAAAAGAAATGGCAGAAAAAACTAAAAATGAAATAAGCAGTAATTGTTTTAACATAGGTTCAAGAATTTAATCAAAGTATAAAGTTTAAGTTTTATTACGTTTTACGCTTACATTTTTAAACCTTTTTAAAACTTACTTAGGTTTGTAAACCGGGGTTTGTTTATTGGGTTCAGGTTTTTTGATATTATCTGTTTTGTCTTTGTTTTTTCGAATATCAATGGCAGGTTCATATATCCATTTACCTTTTTTCATTAATAAAGCATCGAAGCTGCCATCAGGTCCATAATACTGAAATTGCCCTTCCATTGCTGGGTCAAGGTTATTTGGTGCCAAATGACTGAAAATAATTTGTTTGCGGGCAGGATTATATTTTAAAGACATGGCAACTTCGCTCGCATATTCAAACATAATGCGCTTTGCAAACTTACCTGGGAATTTGAACACATCTTTTCCAAACACAGGTGTTCCATCAGGTTTGAAATATAAAATATCAATAAACTTGCGTTGTGTCAGTTTATCATTCCCGTCCCAGGCAATTAAGGTATAAAACTCTTCATCCGATTTGATCACATCTACATACAACATTCCAAACCACTTGGCCGGGTCACCCACATAATTTTCAGGAGTTTTAACTGAGGCTGATTTATCAGCCAAAGGAAATACCTCATAATGTGAAGTAGTTTCTTTTTTGAAAAGACTTTTTTTAATGGTCTTTGAATTATTCACTTGGATGAAACCAAAAAAAGCATGTGTCTGATCATCTTTTATAATATTCCAGGTAATGATCCGAAATTTTTTATCCGGAGCCATTAATAACGATATATCATTTTTGAGACTGTCAAACGGGTACGATATTGAATTTTCATTTTTCAACACGTCGTTCCATAAGGCAATCAGTTTTCGATTCGCTTCAAAACGACTGGATTCTTTTTTACTAAAAAAAACTTTTTCAGAAATATGCTTCAGGGAATCTTCGAGTTCAGAATAATATTTTAAATCTGCCTGTGACAATTGGGCAAAAGCAGATTGCCAAACAAGAGATATAAAAATAACGATAATGAGGTTCCGCATTTAGTAATAACTGAATTATAGCGGAAAGTTACAAAAATAAACTGTTTTTTTGAACAGTTACTGAAAGGCATTAAAATATACAGATTTTTAATACCTTTATTTGGAACAGGGTTAAAGCAATTATTTATGTTTACAAAAACCATCATTTTTTTCTATATTTTTTTATGCTTGTCTTTAGGTGTATTGTCACAAAACTTCCTGGATTCATTAAATACGAAATTAAAAAAATGCAAAACTGACAGTGAACAAATCTTTACTTATTATAAAGCTTATAATAATACCAAAGCATCCGATAAGACCAAAGATTCACTCATAAAAATAACCCATCAAAAATTTTCCAATACCTGTGAAAACCTCTGCTGGATATTTATCAGAGAAGGAAACATTTACGATAGCAAAAACAAAAAGGAACTGGCGGTTTCGGTATATATAAAAGCGTTACACATTGCCGACAGCTGTAATAAAGATCTTTTCAGAGCGCGCATATTAAACCGTTTGGGAAAAATAAATGTTGATATGAAGAATTTGAAAAAAGCAACCGAGTATTTTAAAATGGGCCGTTATTATGCTAATAGAATAAATAATCCGGTAGAACTTTCTGAGAGTTATTCACAGATCGGCACCATTCATAAAAATAAAGACGAATTGGATTCCGCGCTTTTGTATCACATGAAAGCCTATAATATACGCATGAAATTGGGAGATAAGAATCTGCTGGCTTTAACCTATAATAATCTCGCTTTGGTTAACAAAAAGAAAAAGGATTATCAAACGACCATTAAATATTTAAACATGGCCTATGATATTAAAATGGAGTTAAAGGACGGAAGAGGTACCGCATTTTTAAATAATAATAAAGCCAATACACTCAAAATGTTGAAGAAATTCAGCGAAGGATTAATTTGTGCTGATATGGCGATAGATACTGCGTTCAAATATCATATGTCTGAAATGTATTTGAACGCCCTAGTCTCTAAAGCAGAGTTGCTCGAAACGATGGGCACATATAAAGAAGCCTCTATCGTATTTAAAAAACATTATACAGCACAGGATTCAATCCGAACAGATATCATGAACAGTGGTTTCCAGGAATTACAGGAAAAATATGAAAGCTCAAAAAAAGATACAGAAATAAAGGAACAGGTTGCCTCGCTAAAATTAGCTAACGAGAGAGATTCTAAAAAAAATATCCTGATCATATTTTCTGCCATAGCTTTGATCACGACCATTATTGCGATCATCTTTATTTTCAGGAGCTATAAGCAGAGTAAAAAAAACGCAGTAAAGCTAATTCATAAAAACAAATTGATTGAAGAAAAAAATAAGGAAATTACAGACAGCATCAATTACGCAGAACGCATACAAAGTAGTTTTTTGGCTACTAAAGATTTTTTAAATAAAACCTTTAGGCAAAATAACTATTTCGTTTTATTTCAACCTAAAGATATTGTCAGCGGAGATTTTTATTGGGCCACTACTCTCTCTAACGGAAAATCCTTTTTGGTGACAGCTGATAGCACCGGACATGGCGTGCCTGGTGCCATCATGAGTATTTTAAATATCTCTTCACTTGAAAAAGCAGTGATAAAATATAGTGAACCAGATGAGATTTTGAATGAAACCAGAAAGATTATTATTGAACGGTTAAAACATGATGGAAGTGCTGAAGGTGGCAAAGATGGTATGGATTGCAGCATTATTTGTCTTGACGAAAACAAACTTGTATATGCCGCCGCAAATAATCCTGTGTGGTTAGTGAGAAAAGATTCTACAAATACAAAAACACTTACTGAATTAAGTTGTGATAAATTTCCTGTAGGAAAACACGACAGAGATACAACGCCATTCACCCACCGATTTTCTGACCTTCAAGAAGGTGATATTATCTATACGATAACAGATGGTTTTCCCGATCAGTTTGGCGGCCCAAAAGGCAAAAAGTTTATGTATAAAAAACTAAAGGAATTATTGATTTCAATTTCTGATTTGCCAATGGAGGATCAAAAAGAAAAACTACAGCAGGAACTATATGACTGGAAAGGAAGTATGGAACAAGTTGATGATGTAACAATAATAGGTATCCGTGTTTAATCTAAACCACTGAACCGTAAAATTTCATGCGTTGATCTTTGACACCGTCATTTGCCAAGTATTCATCATAGGTCATTTTTTTATCAATTATTCCTTTAGGTGTTAATTCAATGATTCGGTTCGCCACCGTTTGCATTAGTTCATGATCATGACTGGTTAACAAAACAACACCGGTGTAATCTTTTAAAGCATCATTATAAGCAATGATACTTTCTAAATCCAAATGGTTTGTTGGTTCATCCAAAATCAACATATTCGGGTTCACCTGCATCATACGGCTAGTCATGCAACGTACTTTTTCTCCACCGGATAAAACGGAACACTTTTTCATAACCTCTTCGCCACTGAATAACATCTTTCCTAAAAAGCCACGCACATAACTTTCATCCTTATTGGATGAATACTGACGCAACCAATCCATTAAATTCATATCGCCTGTAAAATATTTAGCGTTATCATTTGGCAGGTAACCTTTGTGAATCGTTGTTCCGAATTTATATTCTCCTGTATCTGCTTTATCTTCTTCATTAATAATGTCAAACAAAGCCGTAATGGCTAAATGATTCTTTGCAATAAAAGCGATCTTATCTCCTTTAGCTACATTAATGTTGACATTTTTAAATAAAACACCATCCGTATTTGATTTTGATAAATTTTCAATATGTAAAATCTGGTCACCGGCTTCACGCTCCTGCTTAAAAATAATACCAGGGTATTTACGAGTACTCGCAGGAATTTCATCAATTACTAATTTATCCAATAATTTTTTACGGGAAGTAGCCTGACTTGATTTACTGGCATTGGCACTGAAACGGCGAACGAAATCCTGAAGCTCTGTACGCTTATCTTCCATCTTTTTATTGGCATCACTTCTTTGTTTTAATGCCAATTGGCTCATCTGGTACCAAAAACTGTAGTTACCAGTATAAGATTTTAATTTACTGTAATCAATGTCACAAGTGTGTGTACATACCGCATCTAAAAAGTGTCGATCATGGCTAATTACGACTACTGTATTTTCAAAATCTGCTAAATAATTTTCAAGCCATGAAATAGTTTCAACATCCAGGTCATTGGTAGGCTCATCTAATAATAAAATATCTGGGTTACCAAAAATAGCTTGTGTCAGTAATATTTTTACTTTGTCTTTTCCGGTCAAATCCTTCATCATTTTATAATGAGCTTCTACCGAGATACCAACATTAGTCAATAAAGTAGCGGCATCACTTTCTGCATTCCAGCCATTCATTTCACCAAACTCGCCTTCCAGTTCTGCTGCCTTTAATCCGTCTGCCTCACTAAAATCAGGTTTTGCATAAATTGCATCCTTTTCTTTCATGATATTGTAAAGGCGTTTATTTCCCATCATCACCGTATCCAAAACAGTGAACTCATCAAACTCAAAGTGATTTTGTTTTAACACACTCATTCGCATGCCAGGTAAAATATTGACCTGGCCTTTATTAGGTTCTATTTCACCCGATAAAATTTTCATGAAGGTTGATTTACCGGCACCATTAGCACCAATCAATCCATAACAGATACCGGGAGTAAATTTTACATTTACCTCATCAAATAAAATACGTTTGCCATATTGCAAACTCACATTAGAAACAGAAATCATTGCTTAAAAAATTAGTCGGCAAAGATAAGGAATTTTTACCAATGTAAAATAGGTTTATAAATGAGCCAAAGCCTTGTTTGAATTAGTTTAATGTACAGTGTAATAACATGATTTTCATATCTTTAAAATATTTAATTTAACTCTATGAAAAATCCTATTTCAATTTTTGGGTTCATTGCTTTAATATTCTTTTCAAAGCTTATATTAATAGGGCAATCGAACCACAGTCATAGTCATAAATCAGTAAAAAAAAATAATTCATCGTCTGCTTTGGTTTTCCAAAAAACATTTGACTTAGATTCTCTTCAGGGATATAATGAAAATGAAGCTATGCAGCATGCTAATGTTGGTAATGTTTTAGGCTTGGATTTAGAAAGCTTTTTAAGTTATACCAAACGAAACTTTATCAATAAAAAATATAAATTAAATAATTTTTCCGCAAAATCTCAGGGTCAAAATCCTGTACCTCAATCACCTTGTACAAATATTGATTTTGAAACCGGTTCCGCTACCGGCTGGACAGTTTCTGGAGACGTTACTACTACAAGTGGCGCAGCAATGGACCCCTACGGTAATTTTCCTAAAGTATGTCCCGGTGGAAGTTTTTCTTTAAAACTAGGCAATGACATTAATTCAAATAACAGTATTGCCAAACAAACTTTTGCGGTAACTCCAACAAACTCTTATTATTTACTTAAAATGGCTATGGTTATTTTAAATTATCCTCACACTGTTGCTGATGCCGCTAAAGTATATATTCGTTTTAGAGATGCATCCAATACCATTATCCCTTGCCCTTATTTTGAATGTTATTATGCAAACAATTCTTCAGGAGTTGGCACTTCTTATGGCCTGTCCGGATTTCAAACCGGCGCAAACGGGGTAAATATTGGTGCGCAAAGTTATCCAACCACTTATATTCCATGGACAAATGTTGGGTTTGATTTAACCCCCTATATTGGAACAAATGTGACTATTGAAATTGAAAATGATTGGTGTGTTTATAATTACGATTGGGCTTATACTTATATCGATGGAGAATGCTCGCAACTGATTACAAATGTTGCCGGAGGATGCTCTTCAACAACTGGAACTTTAACCGCACCAAGCGGAATGACTTCCTACTCCTGGACTGGCCCGCCAACCAGCACTGTTAGTTTATCCAATACACAAATTGTCAATTCAACAGTTGGAGGCATCTATACGGTACAGTGTACTCCATTCTCATCCTGTGGAACAGCTGTCTATACTTTTACAGCTAATTTACCAATAGGAATTACCCCCCTGGCAAATTTCACATTTACAACTGCTCCTTGTCAAAGTACCTTTACTGTTCCGTTTTCAGACAATAGCTCAGTAAACGGAGGACCTGCCATTACAAATTATTATTGGGATTTTGACAATGATGGAGTTATTGATAACCTGACTCAAAACCCCGTAAATACTTATAGTGCTGTTGGAAGTTATACCACTGAATTAAAGGTTAATAATGGCAGTTGTATGGATAGTATCACAAAAGTAATAACTATCAGTCCCGGGCCATTAGCTAACTTTAATGTAACGGGCGGATGTTTAAATACTGTTACAAACTTTACAAGTTCATCCACACCCACAGCAAATATTGCATCACATCAGTGGGATTTCGGCGATGGGACTGCACAAGGTTTTGGAACCAATACATCACACACGTATTCAACCCCTGGGATCAAAACAATCACTTACACGGTCACTAACAGTTCAGGATGCACAAGTGTTTTAACAAAAACGGTGACTATTTTTCCTAAACCAATATTGAACGTTACATCCAATACTGTTTGTTTAGGACAAACAACTGCTTTTTTAAATACCTCAGCAATTTCTGCTCCCGACAATATATCCAACTGGTCGTGGGATTTTGATAATAACGGAACCATTGATAATAGTGCCCAAAATCCAACAAATACTTTTTTAAATGCAGGAGCATTTACAACAGAATTAAAAGCCACATCCAATAATGGTTGCCAGGATAGTATAACTGTACAGGTGAAAATAAACGGACTTCCTACCGCCACTTTCACCCCTGTTAATGCTTGTATGAATTCTAATGTATTATTGAACAATACTTCAAACATCACCTTGCCGGATAATATCACTAATTATTCCTGGAGTTTTGGTTCAGGATCTACTCCAACATTAACCAGTAACATTCAAAACCCTCCTCTTTTAACATATAACAGCAGTGGAATAAAATCCATTACATTAATGATAACAGCTAATACTTCCTGTACTGCCGCAATCACCCAAACAGTTAATATTTATCAGCAGCCTGTTGCTAATTTCAGTACAACATCTGTTTGTCAGTCAACAGCAACAGCATATACTGATCTATCAACCACCACTGTAGGAACCATCACAGGGTTGCAATGGGACTTTACAAATAACAGCTCCATTGATAATATCACAAATGCACCAACTAACGTATTTGTTGCTTCAGGTACATTTACTACTTTACTTATTGCAACATCTAGTAATGGTTGTAACGATACAGTTGCGTTGCCGGTAAATGTCTGGGGCCATACCATTCCAAATTTTACACCGGACAAAGTATGTTTTGGAGCAGCAAGTACTTTTTCAAACTTAACAAATGAAACAACAAATGCCAATGTGGGAACCGGCACAACTTATTTTTGGAACTTTGCTGATGGTAGTACTTCAGGAATAATTAATCCCAATCATACTTATTCTGCCGGCGGAAATGCGAACGCTACTTATAGCGTAACCTTAGTTGCAACTTCCATACATAACTGTTTAGACAGCATAATTAAAGTTGTTAATGTGTATGCTGTTCCAACTGCGTCCTTTGCTTCAGATTCTGTTTGTTTAGGAACAGCATCTCATATGACAGATGCAAGTTTTGGAAATGGCAACACTGTTAATACGTATGCCTGGGATTTTTTAAGTGATAATTCATTAGATATTGCAGGTGTTCCTAATCCTAACTTCACTTTCCCAGCTTTTGGAAATAATTTGGTTACCTATACAGTTTCCACTTCCCCTGTAGCCGGATTGGTATGTACTAATGCAACTAACACAATCAGTGTTTGGGTAAATCCAAACCCTGTTCCCGATTTTACCTTCATGAATAAATGTATCAATGCTCAACCCAATACATTTAATGGATCGTTAAGCACAATTGCCATTGGTACAAACACAGCTTATGTATGGACCTATGGTGATGGTAATGTTTCAGCGCCATCCGCTGCTTCTGCTTCATCTCATACTTATCTCGCTGCAGGAATTTATAACGTAACCTTAACATTAACTTCCAACAAAGGATGTCAGGCAGCGATAAGTAAGCAGGTTACAGTTTATGAAAAACCTTATATCAAAATAGCTAATTCACTTGCGTGTGACCAGACTGCCATGTCTTTTACGGCTGTTTCATTACCAAATAGCGGTACCATACAAAACTGGTTCTGGGATTTTAATAACTCGATCACTACCTTTGAAGGCGCTGGACAAACAACTAATTTTACATTTAATGGGCCTGGTGCACAAACAGTGGCATTAATTGGCGAAACGATAAATGGTTGTAAAGATATTTTCAGTAAATCCATTTATGTGAATTATGTCCCCGTGGCTATATTCAGCGGTGATAAGCTGAGCGGTTGTCCAACACCAAAACATTGTGTTAATTTTTCAGACGCCTCTCTGGCTGTTACAGGCCCGGCTCAAATTTCACAATGGCAATGGTCATTAGGAGATGGCACAACATTAAATAATCAAACTGGTACCGTAGTGAATCATTGTTATGGAAATAGCAGCAGCAATCAACTGGCTTTATTTAGTGTTTCTTTAGTTGTAAGAACTGACAGTGGTTGTGTAAGCCAGGTCAATACTAAAACAAATTACATTACAGTATATCCTACACCAATTGCCAATTACACAGTTAACCCTAATCCGGGTAATGTTTTAACGCCTTTGGAATATTTCACAAACCAATCTATTGATTACACTAAATGGTGGTGGAGTTTTGGAGACGGTCCGTTTAAAACAGACTCGGTTAATATTGATCCAACACATTTTTATAGCGATGTTTCTGCAGACACCTATTTTTCAAACCTGATCGTTATGAATCAATATGGCTGTTCGGATACAGCTTATGTGCCAGTAGAGATTCAGCCTGAATTTACTTTCTATATTCCAAACGCGTTCTCACCTGTTAACAATGACAATATCAATGATTACTTTACAGGAAAAGGTATTGGTATAGAACATTTTGAAATGTGGATCTTTGATCGTTGGGGCGAGAAAGTGTTTTATACAGATGATATAGAAAAAGGCTGGGATGGAAAAGTACAAGGGAAATCAGGTGACGGGAAACAGGATGTTTATATCTGGAAAGTAAAACTCAGGGATGTTCTTGGAAAAAAACATGAGTACATTGGGCATGTGACTCTGATCAAATAAAATTTTAAGATTAACCAGTGATTTTTTGGTGCTAATAAATTTAGCTTTAATTAAAGCGTGTTTTAACGTGCACTACGATTAAAAAAAAAGTAATTTTGTCCATACATAAAAAAGAAATCTATGCCAAAAGGAATTTATAATCGCATCAAGTCTTATAAAACTGTAGTCTTTATATTAATCTTACATATATTTTTGATTCAAAATATTTATTCTCAGACAACTGCAAGTTGGTCAACTGAATTTGATCATTTAAATTATGGTCAGATAAGAGAAGTGGCAGAAACCGCAAGCGGTGACCTTTACTTGGCTAGAAACAATCATCGATACAATGTATCCGCCCCCGCATCTGTATTGCTTTACGATCACATAACTGGACAAATAACCGATCAAAACAGTTCTAATTTTTCATTATATACGATAACAGGAATTAAATTGGTTGGAGATAGTGTTCTTTTCATATCTGGTTCATTGAGTGATTCCTGGCCTTATTATCATAGAGTTTATAAAAAAAATGTAAACTCATCCAATTGGCAACAGATATGCCAAACAAACAAATACATCTATTCCATTGAGGTTTATAATAACAAACTTTTTATTGGAGGTGATTTCACTAGCTTAAATGGAAGCAACTTCTATTCTCTAGCTACTTACGATATCAATACCAATGTGCTCGATTCGGTGCCACAAAGACTATCTGATCCGATGACTAATGCTCCCGTTGTTTATTGTTTGAAAAATAACGGAACCGACCTTATCGTTGGAGGAAAATTTATGACCGCAGGAAGCGACACTTTAAACTCTATCGCATTATATAACGCAACAGGATGGCATCAATTAAATAAAGGTTTGCGGTATAATCAATCTAATGCATATAGTCCTGGGCTTGTTTTATCTATTGCCATAGATCCAACCAATCCAAGTGATTTTGTAGCTGGTGGCTCATTTAATTATTTTGGAAATTATACCCATTTTCCAACGAATGCAGATGTTATTGCAAAGTGGAAACAAAGTGCTAATACATGGGATACTATACAGCGTTTTAAGGCTGCTAGAAATTATCAAAGCGTCAATGGTCCATTTAATTTATCAGATGTGAAATACTATAATAATGATTTATACATTTCATACATATATCCTATCTCCAATGGAAATGGTAAAAGAATAATCAAGATTAACAACAGTAGTTGGTCATTACTTCCTATTTGTTTTAAAGATGATCGTGCTGGCAACTGCTTCCTTCATCAATACCAAGGCGATATGATCATCTCATCATTTAATTGTTTTCCAATGCATGGAGCTTTAAGGTACAATTCAAATGGTACAATCAAATCCTTTGGATTAGGAATGGGTTATTTTTTTTATCCGCCTAGTGTTTTTGCGCAAGACAATAATAGCGTATACATTTCTAATGGCGGGGGCGGAATCAACACAAATAATCCTTATCTACTGGGAGGAGGCGCATCAGCGTCGATGGACATGATGAAATTAGATCTGAATACCATGAAATATGATTCTATTCGCTCAGATTTCTTCGGTTCTATTTACTCACTTACCGTCAAAGGTGATTCAATAATCGTTTTGGGAAATATGACTAGCAACACTTATCTTCCTTCTGTTCAGTTAAATTATGGAGCAATTTATAACAAGGTTACAAAAACCTGGTCTCGCTTAATAAATTCGTCTTTCACACAAGATCCTAACTCAACTTACTTTAAAACAATTGCCTTTTATGGTAATGGATTCTTTGTTGGTGGTAAATTTAAAATAAATAATAATAATAATTTACAACATTTAGTTTATTGGAACGGTAGTAGCTTTGACTCATTGAAGTTCATGCCACACAATAATACTTTTGTTAATTCTCTTGCTATAACTAATGATACTTTATGGGTTGGTGGTCAGTTTAAATTATATAACAATGTTCAAAATTTTGCTGCTTATAAAATAAGTACGAAACAATGGGTAAATAGTACTTCTGTAACCGACTACGGTTCCAATATGGTGGAAGTTAAAAAAGTGAGTGTCTATAAAAATAAAATATTTGTGGCAGGAAAATATTTTTTTCGATACATACCTTTTGGAGGTGCAGCCGTTATTCTTCCAGACACCAGTGGATCTGTCGGCTATTATGATAGAAACAATTTAAATACTTACCATCCATTTACAAGATTTAAAAAAAATTCCAACCCTGATTTTGATAATCTTCAAATAAGAAATGATAGTATTGTTTACTTGTTGGGTTCAAATAAATATAAAGGTTCAAGTTGCAACACTGGGGTTGCGAACTGTGATTCTTCTGGCGGGATTGTAAAATATAATTACCTTACTAATAAATTCTATGGTTATCTTGAAGGAGGTGTTGATGTTATATGGGGCGGAGTAAGTTTGATGGCAGACTATAATAATCAAACCTATTTATTCGGCAGTTTTTTAAATCTCGCCAATGGAATACATTCTAAAAATATCGCTGCAAATAATTGGGATCTTGGAATGATTACTTCTGTAAATGAAAGTGATAAAATAAAAGATAAAAGCGACATCCTGCTCTACCCTAATCCAACAAATGGTATATTTACAATCAAATCAGAAAATCCTATTAAGCAAATTGAAATATTTGATTTTACAGGTAAATTAGTGCATCAAACTAACACAACATATATAGATATAAAGAATTCACCTTCTGGAATCTATCTTGTTAAAGTAAAAGACATTTACAACAAAATATACACAGGAAAAATAATATTAATTAATTAAAAATAAAATTAACAATTATGCCAAAAGGAATTTATAAAGTACCAGTAGCAATTAATGAACCTATAAAAAGCTATAGTCCGGGAAGTGCTGAACGTAAAGAATTACAGGCCATGCTGGCTGAATTACGCAGCAAAGAAATTAATATACCAATGTACATAGGCGGAGAAGAGGTTGAAAGCCATGTGTTAGCGAGATTGCATCCACCACATGATCACAAGCATGTATTGGGGCATTTTCACAAAAGTGATAAATCCCATGTGGAACAAGCTATTAAAGCTGCACTTGCAGCTAAAGAAAAATGGGCCAATCTTGCCTGGGAACACCGTGCAAGTATATTTTTAAAAGCTGCTGAATTAATTGCAGGACCCTATAGAGCAAAGTTGAATGCAGCTACCATGTTAGGTCAAAGTAAAAATGCTTTCCAGGCAGAAATTGACAGTGCTTGTGAGATCATTGATTTTTTAAGATTCAATGTTCAGTATATGACTGAGATCTATGCAGAACAACCAATATCTGGTCCCGGTGTTTGGAACCGCTTGGAGTGGAGGCCTTTGGAAGGATTTATTTATGCCTTAACCCCCTTTAACTTTACAGCCATTGCCGGTAATTTGCCAACCAGTTGTGCCATGATGGGTAACGTTGTAGTATGGAAACCGAGTAACACGCAGGTTTACAGTGCTAATGTATTGATGGAAATTTTTATCAAAGCCGGTGTACCAGCCGGTGTAATCAATTTAATTTACCCTAGTGGGCCGGATGCTGCGGAAGTAGTATTCAACCATAAAGATTTTGCAGGAATTCATTTTACAGGAAGCACAGAAGTTTTTCAGAATATCTGGCAGACAATCGGAAAAAACATTCATAAATACAGATCCTATCCGCGTATTGTTGGAGAAACAGGCGGTAAAGATTTTATTATGGCTCATAAATCAGCAGAAGCCAAATCACTGGCAGTGGCTATTTCCCGAGGTGCCTTTGAATACCAGGGACAAAAATGTTCGGCTGCTTCACGTGCTTACGTTCCATCCAACTTATGGGAAGAAGTGAAAAAATATGTACTGGCTGATTTGAAGGATATGAAAATGGGGCCAACCGAAGACTTCACTAATTTCATCAATGCGGTGATTGATGAGAAGAGTTTTGATAAACTAGCTAAATATATTGATGCTGCAAAAAAAGACAGTAATGTTGAAATTATTGCCGGTGGAAATTACGATAAGAGTAAAGGGTATTTTATTGAACCAACTATTATTGTTGCAAAAGATCCGAAATATGTAACCATGTGTGAAGAACTATTCGGGCCAGTACTCACGCTTTTTGTTTATGACGCAGATAAATTTGAAGAAACACTGGAGTTAGTAGACTCTACTTCTATTTATGCTTTAACAGGCGCCATCTTAGGGCAGGACCGTTATGCGTTGGAACTAGCCACAAAAAAATTAAGCAATGCAGCCGGTAATTTTTATATTAATGATAAATGTACCGGAGCTGTTGTAGGCCAACAACCTTTTGGTGGATCCCGTGGCAGTGGAACCAATGATAAAGCCGGTGCGAAAATCAATTTATTGCGTTGGGTTTCTCCGAGAACGATTAAGGAAACTTTTTCACCACCAACGGATTATAAATATCCGTTTTTACAAGCTGATTAAATTCATATCCCCCGTTATTCAACGGGGGATTTTTTTTGCATAAATCATTATAAAATTGGATATAAAATTTATACTATGTATATTTATCTTAAATAATATTGATTCCATCTATAAAAATAATGATTTCATCTAAAAAAATAATCTCTGATAATTTTGAATTAGAAATTCAGGAAGAAGGCTTTTATTTAATCGTCATAAACGAAACCCGGGAATTTACAATAGATGATTTGAAAATACTAGTTAAAGGGCAAAAAGAACTTGGTGAAAAAAAAATGCCTGCATTGGTTGTATGCGCCGAACATGCAGCAACCAATATAGAGTTATTAAATACAGTGGCCAAAAATGCTTTCAATCCTTATTCCACCGCAGATGCCTTTGTACTTAAATCCATGGCACAAAAAATTTTAGCGAATTTTTATATTAAAATCAATAAACCGGAACGACCCACTATGTTCTTTAACCATAAGGAAGATGCATTGGTCTGGTTAAAAAACTATATTTCGATCAAAACATAAATGATTGTGAAATAATTTGTCAAATAATAAATTCGACATTACACATCACTAAAAAGTTACAGTGAATGAATTATTTATTAAGAATGATGAATAATTATTTATTAACGATACGAAACTATAAAAGCATTTGAAAAAAATCAACGCAAAAAGACTGAATATTTTAATATCTGTAGACAATTTTCTTACGAATATTAAAAAGCTTCATAAGGTTTACTCAAAAATCTGTTTCAAAAAATACAGGAAAAAATTTAGTTACTACCTTATATAATATTGTCATTAAATTAGTTTAGCTCATTTCTGTGAACACTAATTATGAAGCGAAGCCTATGTCACGCAGCATTTATATCTCAAAAAAAATCTTGACAAATTTACCTGAAACTTAATAATCCAGCGAGTCTAAACAGGGATTTTTAATTACAAAAAAAGATGCATTTGAATGATTTAGCTGGTATCTATAGTTTTAGTATCTTTACAACGCGTTGAAAAACTTTGCATTGATACTCCTATTTTTAAAAATACCTTGTTTTAGTCAGGAGAATTTACCAGTTAGAAAAACAGGTAATAGTGCTTTTCATTTAATTTTAACGGCCGGCGTTTCACCTTCGCAGGTTCATGGAGATACATATAGTGGCTTTCATAAATTGGGTTTCATGGGCGGTGTTGGGGTTGAATCCGTGTTTTCTGAAAAGGTAAGCATGAGTTTATCTTTTTTATTCATTCAAAAAGGAGCCAGAAAAAATCAAAACCTTGAAAAAAATGACCTCACCGCTTATTACTTGAACCTGAACTATCTGGAAGTGCCATTACTCATAACATATACTCAGAAAAAATTTATTTTCGATGCGGGTGTTTCCGCAGCTTACCTTGTCAATTATTATGAAGGCGACCAAAACATGGTTTACACCGGTGTTTTTCCTTTTCAAAAATTTGATTACTCGGTAAAAGTTGGTTTGGGATATAACATTAATCCGAAATGGTTTGTTAATTTTAGAAGTAGTAACTCTTTTATTACAATAAGACCCAACCGAACAAAACAAACGATCTATTATAATAATATTATTGCCCGAACGTTTAATAAAGGATACTATAATAATATTTTAGAATTCACATTAGGTTACAGGATCATACCAAACAGAAATAAAAATGAACAGTAAACATAAAATAATTGTATCCATTAGCGGGGCCAGTGGGAGCATTTACGCTAAAGTTCTTTTGGACAAACTATCACAATTATCCGCGCAGATTGAGCAGGTTGGAATTGTGATGAGTGATAATGCAAAAGACGTATGGAGGCAAGAACTTGGAAATGAAACTTACAACAAGTATGATCAGTTCAACTTTTACGATAAGAATAATTTTTTTGCGCCCTTTGCTTCCGGCTCTGCGAAATATACTACCATGATTATTTGTCCGTGCAGCATGGGTACTATGGCGCGAATCTCTTCCGGCATTAGTAACGATCTCACCACGCGTGCTGCCGATGTGATTCTAAAAGAAAGAAGGAAATTAATTTTAATGATCCGTGATACTCCTTATAGTTTGATCCATATTAATAATATGAAAACCATCACAGAAGCCGGTGGTATTATTTGTCCAGCCTCACCTTCATTTTACAGCAATCCTAAAACGTTTGAAGAGCTTGCTGCTACTGTTGTTGACCGCGCATTGGACTTAGCAGGGCTTGATATAAAAAGTTTTCGCTGGGCCGAATAAATACTGTTAAGCATTTAAAATAATACGTTTTTGAATCGGTGCTGTAATTTCATTTTTTTCAAAAACTTTATATGCAATTTCCACCACATCGGAATTGATGATTGAATAATTAGCGGCGAGACCGTATGGTTTAATGGATAAGGTTACTGCATTATCTATTATTTTAATAGCGGCAATTTCCGGCATCGGAGTTTTTAAAATAAATGGGTGTTGAAGTAAAGCTTCTGTTAATAGTTTTTTTACCTGATTAATATCATTGGAAGCTGAAACAGTTACCTGGATATCACCTCGCAACAAGCCGTTTTTAGAATAGTTTATAATCGTACCGTTAGATACCGCTCCATTAGGCAAAATAATTGTCTTCAAATCACCAGTAAGAAGTATGGTATTAAAAATTTGAATTTCAATTACTGTACCATTTTGACCCTGTGCTTCAATCTGATCACCAACCCTAAATGGCTTAAAAATTAAAACTAAAACACCACCTGCAAAATTAGATAAAGAACCCTGCAAGGCTAAGCCTACCGCCAAACCAGCTGCCCCCAGTATGGTCAAAAAAGAAGTGGTTCCAATACCTATCATTCCTGCAACGGTAACAATCAATACCACTTTTAAACCAACGGTGATCAGGCTTTTTAAAAAGGTACGAAGTGAAACATCAAGGTCTCTTTTCTCCATCGAACGTGTGGCTAGTTTAGCAAGGCGCTGAATCAACCATAATCCTACTATTAAAACAACAAAAGCCCCAATCACTCTTGGAGTATATTCGATTAAGATAGAGATCACATGTTCGATGTGTTTTTCAATATTAAGAGGTTTAATTTCCATTTTCAGTATATATTTAAAGCGCGAAGATAATTATTAATGCGTTTAGTAAAGGCATTCAAAGGCTGTCAAAATTTTATAGAAGATTTTAAAAATCAATCCAAACACATAAGCACATAATTTTATACTTATTGTTCTTCAAAAAAATGATTGTTGAAACTCAAAAGGTAAAATGCATGGAACAAATTAACCATATAACATAAAGCTTTTCCAGACACTTCTATGTTACTACATGTTTATTGTTCTAAAACTTCAAATGCTTCACAGAGATTCCTGCTTTCTGAAGCTCCTTCAGCGAGTTAATCCCGATCTGTAAATGATCGATAACAAAATCAGTCGTTACTTTTTTATCGCTTTCTTCCGTTTTCACACCTTCCGGTATCATCGGCTGATCACTCACTAATAATAAAGCACCAACAGGAATTTCGTTATGAAAGCCCACGCTGAAAATAGTAGCTGTTTCCATATCAATTGCCATGGCGCGAATTACCCGTAAATATTCTTTAAAAGCCTCATCATGTTCCCACACGCGGCGGTTAGTAGTATAAACAGTACCTGTCCAGTAATCACGTCCGCTTAAACGAATTGTATATGAAATTGCTTTTTGTAAATTAAAAGATGGTAAGGCAGGCACTTCGTTCGGGAAATAATCGTTGGATGTTCCTTCTCCGCGGATGGCGGCAATTGGTAAAATTAAATCTCCGATCTGGTTCTTCTTTTTCAATCCACCGCATTTACCTAAAAACAAAACTGCTTTTGGTTCAATGGCAGTTAGTAAATCCATAATCGTTGCTGCCATGGCGCTTCCCATACTAAAATTGATGATTGTGATACCGTCAAACGTAGCGGTTTGCATTGGGCGGTCAAGGCCTTCTACCTCTACTCCGTTCCAATCTGCAAACATTTTCACGTAACCACCAAAATTGGTCAGTAATATATATTGCCCGAATTCATCTAATTTTTTTCCTGTATAGCGTGGTAACCAGTTGTTTACTATTTCTGCTTTCGTCTTCATTAATCTGATTTTTTAAGTAAGTGAAGGTACAAAAAGATTTTACTCCATTTAATATTATTATACCATCAAATTTTTGTTAAGCTTATGATAGTTTGGGCGTGTCGGCGTAAAAGAGGCACGCCGTCAGGCTCTCACTGCAATCTTTTTGCAAAGAACGGGCAAAAAGGATTTCCGTTCTATCCTTCACGCATATGTTTACTGGGCGAGGGATGCAAGCCAAAATCCTTTTGTGATCAGGCAGTGGCGTGAGAACAAAAGATTGCAGCGACAGCCCGGTTTCTGCTGCCTCTTCGCAGGAACGCCCCCAAAAGCCAAAACATCCACAACTCTTAATAACTCCTCATAAAGTAAAAAGCAATTTCACCTATCTTTACGGCCATGAACCTGCCAGTCCTTAATTTTCCCGAGGTTGAATTCCGTTTTCAAAACAACGAAAAAGGAACACTGCAGGTTTTTGATATCATTCGCAAAAAATTTGTGGATGCGACTCCTGAAGAATGGGTCAGACAGCACATCATTCATTACCTGATGCATCACAAGCAGGTACCTGCCTCTATGATCTCTATCGAAAAACAATTGATCCTGAATAAAACCAAGCGCCGCACCGATGTGGTGGTCTATAATAATTCCTTGAAACCACTGTTGATAATCGAATGCAAAGCCCCGCAGATTGAGATTGACCAACTCACTATTAACCAGGCACTGCGTTATAATATGGAACTGAATGTTCCTGCAGTGTTTCTAAGTAACGGGTTGCGCCATATTTTTCTGAAACTGGAAGACGGCGAACCAAAAGTTGTAAAAGAAGTTCCTTCCTACCAAAATCTCCTAAATTTTTAGATTTTTTAGCTTTTCCTGTAACTTTATCGAAAACATTGGAGTTAAATGATGTAAATAATGTAACTTTACGATTTTTGTTAATAACTTAAAAGCCATTAACAGCAATTAACACTTGCTTTTATCAAAAAAAACAACATATTTGCAAATCTCGATTTTAAACTACAAAAGTGAAAACAAAAAACATATCCGCTTTTCTACTAATGGTGTCTGCATCATTAGTATTCAGCGCGTTTTCACCATCTACTTTAAAAGCAAATAACGGGCCAAAATCACTTTTTTCTCATACTATTCTTAATCCGGATGAAAAGCCTATAAAAGATGACGGAAAAAAGAAGATTGTAAAAAGAGATGACACTACAAAGATTTCTATAAATCCGGCCATTTTAGCCCTGTCTTCCGAAGATCATGAAGATGAGGAAGTTGACTCATTATTAGCATTTCCTTCTAATGATTTATATTCTACGTGGGACACGGCAGTTATACATCCTTATTCTTTTGCAGATAGTTTTAAACACGACTCCGCCATGGTAAGATTGACCGAGGCAACAGATTGTGGTTTTGTATTACCATTCAACGGAAACGTGACTTCTGAATTTGGCTGGAGAAAAAGAAGGCCTCATTACGGAACAGATATTGATTTAGAAACAGGCGATACTGTTATGGCAGCGTTTGATGGCATGGTGCGTATTGCTAAACTAAACCGCAGCTATGGTAATGTTGTTATTATAAGACACAAGAACGGATTGGAAACAGTATACGCTCACTTATCTAAAATATTAGTAGAAGCCGGACAAATGTTAGAAGCCGGACAAATTATTGGATTAGGTGGAAACACCGGGCATTCTTTCGGCGCTCACCTTCACTTTGAAATACGTTATTTAGGGCAAGCCATGGACGCGGAAGATTTTATTGACTTTGCAACAGGAACATTAAAAAAGAACGAATGTTTGATTACTAAATCAGATGTAGAAACTAAATACGACTTAAGAGCATTACACAGCCGCCAGAAAAAAGATTTAAATCTATCACGTGTTACCGGTTCAAAATCTAAACACGGAAAAACAATCAGCGTAAAACGTGGCGATACATTAGGACGCATTGCACAACGTAATCACACCACTATTAAAGCCATCTGCAAAAAGAATGGTATCAAGCAAAGCAAAGTATTGCGTTTAGGACAAAAATTAAAAGTTTAACTCTATAATACCATTTTCAATGATCCCCCTGTGATTAGCAGGGGGATTTTTTTGTGATAAGTTTTGTTATTTAACATCATAATTTTGCGGAATACTTTTATTTGCAAATGGTTTTGAAACATTTATCTTTAAAAAGCAAAACGTTATACTACCATCAACCATGAAAAGGAGTCTGGGAATCATATGGATGCTTTTAAGTATTTTAAATATTAATGCTCAGGATAATACAATTGATTCATTAAAACTCGCACTTAAAAATGCTAAACATGATACTACAAAATTATTTATTTTAGTTAAACTCAGTGAAGTTTGCGATTTAGAGGAAATTTTGGTTTTTGCAGAACCAGCAGTGACACTTGCCGAATCCAAATTAAAAGTTTTATCAAATAACGATCCTCAATATTCATTTTATATTAAACTTCTTTCTGGTGCTTATAATAATATGGGCTATAGTTACGATGTACGAGGAGAAATGCAAAAAGCACTAATCTATTATTCGAAAAGTTTTAAAATTGATGAAAGGCTGAATAATAAAAAAGGAATGGCAGGCTCTTTAAACAATATTAGTCTTGTGTATAAAGAACAGGGGGATGCGCAGGGAGCGTTAAAGAGTTATCATCAATGTTTGAAACTGTATGAAGAATTAAATGACAAATCAGGGATGGGAACCTGTTTAAACAATATCGCATTACTTTACCAAGATCAAGGTGAAATAATTAAAGCTTTAGATTACTTTAATAAAAGTTTAAAATACAGAGAAGCGGTAAATGATAGATTTGGTATTGCCAATTCTTTAAATAATATTGGTTCAATATATGGTGATAATAATAACTTTTCAAAGGCAATAGCATACCACTTAAAAAGTCTAAAAATTAAACTTGAAATAAATGATGAAGAAGGAATAGCAACATCATATAACAATTTAGGAGCTATATACAAAAATATGAGTTTCGACAAGCAGTGCATTAAATCGATTGCTCAAAAAGATTCTTTGATTGAAATAGCTTTAGATTATTACAATAAAAGTTTAAAGATATTTGAGAAAATCAAAAACAAAAGGGGCATCACATATTCTTTGTCCAATATCTCTTCACTTATGTTAGAAAAGGGCAATGTTAACGGTTCATTAATGTTAGGATTACAAAGTTTTAAACTTTCCAACGAATTAAAATTTCCGGCAAATATTAAACGTTCAGCTGAAGTACTCAAGAAAATTTATCAAACGAAAAACATGTACAAAGAAGCATTAAAAATGTATGAGTTAGAAATACAAATGCGTGATAGTATAAGTAATGTGGAAACAAAAAAAGCTTCAATCAAAAAACAGTTTCAATATCAATACGAAAAAAAGGCTGCTGCAGATAGTGTTGAAAACGAGGAAGAACAAAAAATAAAAAATGCTTTATTAACCGTGCAACAAGCACAACTCAAACAGGAAAAAACCAAAAGTTACGCATTGTATGGTGGTTTAACCCTGGTGCTAGTTTTTACTGGATTCATGGTAAACCGTTTCAGGGTAACGAACAAACAAAAGCAGATTATCGAGCTTAAAGAAATTGAAACCCAAAAGCAAAATGAGATCATAACAATACAAAAGCATTTAGTGGAAGAAAAGCATAAAGAAATAACCGATAGTATCAACTACGCAGAACGGATACAGCGAAGTTTTTTAGCTACCACTGAATTACTTAATAATAATTTGTCAGTTCATGCGGAGTCAAGAACAGAAGATTCCTATTTCGTATTCTTTCAGCCAAAAGACGTTGTAAGCGGCGACTTCTACTGGGCCTCAAAATTAAGCAATGGCTGTTTTGCATTAGCTACAGCCGACAGTACAGGCCATGGGGTTCCCGGAGCTATTATGAGCATCTTAAATATTTCATGTTTGGAAAAGGCAGTGGAACAGGAAAAACTCACAGAGCCTGCAGAGATCTTAAACCATACCCGCACAAAAATTATTGAACGATTAAAAAAAGACGGCAGTGAAGAAGGCGGTAAAGATGGGATGGATTGTAGTTTGATTTGTTTTGATTTTAAAAATAGCAAACTCACTTATGCTGCTGCCAATAATCCGGTATGGATAGTTCGGGCTTCGACAGGCTCAGCC
>JACMNO010000047.1 GCA_014378485.1 Bacteroidia bacterium | reverse complement strand
AGTTCTTGAAATATTGAATTTCGCTTTAACCTTAGAGCATTTAGAGTTCACCTTTTATTGCGAAGGATATAGCAAAGCACCAATCCCAATGGGAATGGAAAAAGCAGCTATTAAAGATATCCGTGATGATGAAAGAGCACATGTAGATTTTTTAACTGGCGTTATAAAAAGCCTTGGTGGCACCCCTGTAAAAGCTGCAAAATATGATTTTACGGCCGGAGGCACCTTCCCTACCGTATTTAGTGACTATGCAACCTTTTTAGCCGTAGCGCAAGCATTTGAAGATACTGGTGTAAGAGCCTATAAAGGCCAAGCACCTGCATTGGTTGGCACCGGTGGTATACTAACTGCCGCTTTACAAATACATTCGGTAGAGGGTCGTCACGCTTCGTACATCCGTTTCGAGCGTGACAAGCAAAACTTTGTAAAAATCAAACCTTGGATTACTGGTAAAGAAAGCGGAATAGGTGCTCCTGCCCAGGCATCTTACAATGGCGAAGAGTTGACGAATCAAGCAGGTGTTGAAATAGTTGGTATCAATGGCTATAAAGACATTGATTTTGCAGCAGCAACTGAAGCATTTGATGAGCCACTAAGTAAAGACCAAGTTTTAGCGATAGTAACTCCTTTCTTTAAAAGTTAGTTATATAGGTGTAAGCTCCGGCAATATCCGGAGTTTACACTTATTGTGACTTCCCGCCACACATTTTTTCAGTTTCGAAATCACGGGTCTTTTGGCATAATTATTACATATTCCTGCCGGTATTAAGATGTTATATTATCACAATAATGTTGGTAATCAATAAATTAATTAAAAAGCACCTATTATGAAATTAAAATTCACAGCGATAATAATATTCGCATCATTAGCAATCAGCAGTTGTGGAACCACGCAGGAAGGATCAACAGGATCAGTAAGTACTGATACTACTTCAACCATGGGAACCTCAGGCACCATGGACACAACTACAAGGACTACTGGTACAATTGATACCACACGCACCGGAACAGGAACAACTGGTACAGGTACAACAATGGATTCTACCAAAGCTCCAAAATAAGAAAGTAATTTCTTTTACATTAAACAAAACCTCCGTTATAGATTTTTAGCGGAGGTTTTTTGGCATAATTTTATATAGGTTATTATTCAACTCTTATTAAAACAGATTAATAATTCAAACACATTTATCATGAAAACATTAAAATTTGCATCTCTAATTTTATGCGCTGGCTTGGCTCTTTCGGCATGTAATTCGAACAAAAGTGGGTCAAAAAATAACGATTCGGGAATTGGCGGAAACACAAATATGGACACAACGGGCAGTAGCAAGAATAATATGGTTGATACTACTATTGTTGATACAACCAATAAAGGAGTTAGCACAGGTTCCGGACAAGGAATGGGCGAAGGCACTGGAACTAATGTTGGTGGAGCAAGTGTTGATACTGCATCGAGAAAGTAGAAGATTGGCAATTACCAGTATTATTTAAATGCTTCAGATTTTCTAGGCATTTATTAATTTTTCGAGGGCTGGGGCGTTCGGGCGGGCTTTGCGTTCCAATCTTTTTGCTAGGGGTGCAAAAAGGATTTCCTCTTCAATCCCTAACGCAAAACCTTGCAAGTCTGTTACTAATCTGGGTCATTTGTCCTTTACAAAAACAATATGTTTATTT
>JACMNO010000046.1 GCA_014378485.1 Bacteroidia bacterium | reverse complement strand
TTTTTTATTTGAAGATTTTTTTATCCAAAGAATAAATTCGCTGCTGAACCTGAATGGTTTTATTCTGTTCAATACAATGGTAATAAATCAAAAACAGGAAGAACGAAATTAGATTTACAAATCAAAATTTGATGGTCATTATTCTTTAAGGATGTATCCAAAAGTTGAAAGACACAATGAATTGTTTACTATTAAGAAACTAAAATAACTTTCTAGCTTTTTCCAAATCTGCCGGTGTGTCAATGCCGATGCTTCCCTGATTGGTCTCGACCATTTTAATTCTTTTGCCAAATTCCAAATAACGAAGCTGTTCCAGTTTCTCGGAAGCTTCAAGCGATTTTATTGGCAAACTGTAAAAATCTAAAAGAGCCTGTTTTCGGAAAGCATAAATCCCGATGTGTTTCATGTAACGAACGCCGGTTTCCTTATCTCTTGGATACGGAATTACAGAACGCGAAAAGTACAAAGCAAAACCACTTTGATCGGTTACTACCTTAACGTTATTAGGGTTTTCTATTTCGTCTGTATCTGTAATTTGGAACATCAGCGAAGCCAAATCTACTTTTTGGTCATAATCATTTCGGAAAACATCCAAAACTTTTGCCAACGGTTCTTTATTAATGAAAGGTTCGTCGCCCTGAACATTTACTACGACATCAACATCCAGTTTTTCGACAGCTTCCGCAATCCTGTCGCTTCCGCTTTCGTGTTCTTTAATGCTTTTAATTGCTTTTCCACCATTGCTCATTATTTCATTGTAAATAATATCGCTGTCGGTAACCACTATTACTTCATCAAATAACCCAGTTGCAACCGTATTATCATAAGTATGCCTGATTACAGTTTTATTACCCAATAGCTGCATCAGCTTAGCAGGAAAACGAGTGGCGGCATAACGGGCCGGTATCATAGCAATTTTTTTCATCATTTTTAAGTTCTTGACAATAAAGTTACAAGTAAAACTTTGTGCGCATTAAAAAACAAACAACAATCAGTGTATATGAAAAAGACTTATTTGTTAAAAATAATATCATCTGATTGCTTAAATAAATTGCACTGAATGATAGCTAAATAGAACTTCCAAATAGGCTTCCAAATTTAGCGTTTCAGTATCAAGAGAAAATAGACATATTGCTAAACAAATAATATTAGTACCGCAGCCGGTTACCATTAAATTTAACGAAGACGGATTTTTAAATAATTCTTATCGAAATTATATTGATATGGTTCAACAGAAGCAGCAGCAACAATAATCAGGATTAATCGGTTTCTTCATTATCGAAATCCGGCAGTCGTTCAGTTTCGAAATTGCAATTGCCACAACGGTAAACATATTCAGGGGCAACTGCATAACTGCCAAATAAAGTAGTTAAAATAGCGGTTAAAAAGTTTGTAACTCCTGGCTTAGCAAGGTAAGTAAAATCATGTGCTTTACATTTTGGGCAAGTTGCAGCGTTTATATATTCTTCTTCAAAACGTTGCAAAATGCCTTTTACGTAGCGGGCATTTTCTTTTTTTACTACTAATTTAATTCCACCAATAGCATTGGTTAAAATCGGATCAATGGTAATGGTGGTTTCATCTTTTAAATAGCATTCTACTCCTTCTGCATGCAAACGGGTTAATATAATATTAGCAGAAAAATAATTATCAAATGTTTTAACAGTAACAAGATCCATATAGGTATTAAATGAAATTTATAGTATTTATAAAATGGAATGACGCATAAGAAATCAGGACAATAAAGTTTATAACCGCTCGTATAATTTTCTCAACGTTGTTCGGGTTATTTGTTTTTCCCAATCTTTTCCTAAGGCATTTTCCCAAAGCGGTTTCATGTTAAGTGATACATCGATCATTTTATCAAAATCTTCGTCTGTAAGATTAGCACAAACATTTTTAGGAATATCTATTTGGTTTTTTTCAACCATATATTTAAATTCCTTAACGCCTTCCGGATAATATTCTTCCAAATGGTCAAAAACTATGCAATTACCGATGCCGTGTTTTGTACCCAATAAATAACTTAAACCATAGCTTACCGCATGCGCCACACCAACCTGGCTATATGCAATACTCATTCCTCCTGCGTAAGAAGCCATCATTAATTTATCATCGCAATCTGCATCCCAACCATTTCTGTTTACATACACCTCTCTGCAAAGTTGCAATGCTTTCTCTCCGTAGCTTTTACTGAATTCATTTAAAAATGTTCCGGTAAGACTTTCAATACAATGGATATAACAATCCATCCCAGTGTAAAAACGTTGATTAGCAGGTGCATCAGCCGTTAATTCAGGATCCAAAACGATCTGATCAAAAGGAGTAAAATCAGAATTCATTCCCAATTTTTTGGTTGGACCGGTCAATACCGTGGTCCTGCTCACTTCCGCACCAGTACCGCTTAATGTTGGGATACCAACTTTATACACCCCTGCTTGTTTCACCAAATCCCATCCCTGATAATCTGCACTACCTCCCGGGTTGGTCATCATTAAAGAAACTGCTTTTGCCATATCCATTGCAGAACCACCACCAATGCCAATTACGCCACTGATTGTTCCAAATTCTTCCTTCAACTCTTTGGCCAATTTATCTACACTGATTGTTTTTGGCTCGTAGGTAACATCTAAATATATAATTTTATCTTTTCCACGCAAGGGCACTTTGCCTGCAAGTGGTTTTCCTTCAAAATAATGATCTACCAAAAAAATCATCGGGGCATCGCCTTTACGGTTAGGCTGCAAAATTTCATCAAGTTGGTTGAAAGCGCCACGTCCGTAAACTACGTAACCGATCATTTTAAAGTTTCTAAAATTCATTTGGCAAATCTCATATAAAACAACAACATCTTTACAAACAATTTTTAATTAG
>JACMNO010000045.1 GCA_014378485.1 Bacteroidia bacterium | reverse complement strand
TGTGATGATGCAATTTGGTCATAATGATAATGGTCCATTAGATGATACTTCCAGAGCAAGAGGAACCATCAAAGGAAACGGAGATGAAAGTCAAGAGATTTATAATCCAATTCTAAAAAAGAAAGAAACAGTTTATAGCTATGGTTGGTATATAAGGGCCTTTGTTAAAGAAACTAAAGCCAAAGGAGGAATTCCAATTGTTTGCTCTTTAATCCCAAGAAATTCATGGACTTATGGTAAAGTAAACCGTTCTGAATATGTTGATTGGGCCAGATCTGCCGCCATCCAAGAAAATGCTTATTTCATCAACTTAAACAAATTAATTGCGGATGATTATGATAAACTAGGTGAAGCAAAAGTAAATGAGCTTTATTTTGGTCCCAAAGACCATACGCATACCATTTTAGAAGGCGCAAAATTTAACGCTCAAAAAGTGGTTGAAGGCATTAAGTCTATTAATGATTTAAAATTGTCTAAATATTTAAAATAAACCGCTTATGATTCAACGTTTCGGTCCAAATCACCAAATAATAATTTGGGCATTTTAACACGCTTTACGCTGTATCTTTTTTTTGTCTCCCTGAGCGGAATCGAAGTGCTCTCAGAAAAAGGATGCCGCTTCAATCGTTAATGCACCTAAAATGGCGAAACCTATATTGTTTTTTTTAATCAATTATTTGAAATGACCTATACCATTAGACTTTTCTTAAACACTTTATTTTTAGTATTTTTTTGCTTTGGTGTGTTTGCCCAAAACAGTAACCAACATGAAATTACTTTGCCAAAAAAAGTAGATTTTGTTAATGATAACCACTTTAAACAAGGCACACACATTAGCCCTAATGGAAAAGATATAAGCCTCAATAACTATTTCTTAACCATGAATGGGAAATCATTTTTTCCGGTAATGGGTGAGTTTCATTATTCTCGATACCCAAAAGCAGAGTGGGAACAAGCTATTTTGAAAATGAAAGCAGCTGGAATTACCACTGTTGCTTTCTATGATTTTTGGATTCATCATGAAGAAGAGCAAGGCAGGTTTAGGTTTGATGATAACCGTGATGTAAGATATTTCACAGAACTTTTAGCCAAACATCATTTATATGGCGTAGCCAGAATTGGTCCTTGGGCGCATGGAGAAGCAAGAAATGGTGGTTACCCAGATTGGTTTTTAAAGAAAATGACAAACGGTTTTGATAGGGTAACCAAAAACGGAAGTGTAGAGCCAGAGGTGAAAACTTGGTATGGCAAATTAGCCGAACAGTTTAAAGGTTTGTACTTTAAAGATGGCGGACCTTTAATTGGTATCCAATTAGATAATGAAGTAGGAGCAAGGCCAGGAAATGATGGTTCAAAATATCTTTCAGCATTAAAACAAATTGCGGTTGATTTAGGAATGGACGTTCCCCTTTATGTGGTTACAGGGTGGCCTGGTCCGCAAGTGCCCGAAGATGATGTTTTACCATTATGGGGCGGTTACCCAGATGCACCTTGGACACAAAACACCAAAGATTTGCCACCTAATAAATTATACACTTTTATAACCGATAGAAGAGATAAAAATATTGGAAACGATGTGTTGAAGTATAGCGATATTCAGACGCC
>JACMNO010000044.1 GCA_014378485.1 Bacteroidia bacterium | reverse complement strand
TTTTGCAAGCTATTTAACGGAAACAAACACTAACCCAGTTAATTATTTTTAAACTATGTGCGCTAAAATCAAAGAAAAAATTGATGCATCTATCGAAGGAAAACTTCGTGCTTTATATGAATTACAAATTATCGATTCTAAGATCGACCGTATTCGCACTGTTCGTGGAGAATTACCTCTTGAAGTTCAGGATTTGGAAGATAGCGTTACCGGTTTAGAAACACGTGTAAATAATTTAGCCCAGGAGTTAAAAGATTTGGAAGAGCAGGTTGCTGAAAAAACTCAAGGAATTAAAGATTATAAAGCTAACATTAAAAAATATGAAGCTCAACAAGGAAAAGTAAGAAACAACCGTGAATACGATGCCATTACTAAAGAAATTGAGTTCCAGAATTTAGAAATTCAATTAGCTGAAAAGCGTTTAAAAGAACACAAATTTGCTATTGAATCAAAATCTGAGATCGTTGAAAAATCACAACATGATTTTTCTGAACGTAAAAAAGATCTTAAATTAAAAAAATCTGAGTTAGATGAGATCATAGCTGAAACAGAAAAAGAAGAAATAGATCTAATAAAAGCTTCTGAAGTTGCAACCGCAACTATTGAAGACAGATTGGTAAATGCTTACAGAAGAGTACGCGCTAATACCCGTAATGGTTTGGCAGTTGTTCCTGTAGAGCGTGACGCTTGCGGAGGTTGCTTTAATAAAATCCCACCGCAAAAACAATTGGATATTCGTATGAATAAAAAAATTCTTGTTTGTGAGCACTGCGGACGTATTATGGTTGACCCTAATATCATTCCAACAGAAGCCTAATTTAAAAATGAAAATATAAAAGCCGATGCATTTCTGTATCGGCTTTTCTTTTTAAATTAATTAATAGTAATTTATTTTAACTGATAGGAGATTGTGTTTTAGTTTAAAGCATTCATAAGTCCTCAATTAAATGATTAAATTCGTAACTAAAAAACATAAATGCTTGTATAAAAAATTAGATCTTTGATTATGTTTTCCTTCAAAAAAATAGCCTTATTCATTTTTGTGTTCTTTTGTACATTTAAAAATAATGCTCAATCAGTTGGAGGATTTGCTGCGGGTACAGCAACTTATTGCGACACTACTAATGCAGGATTTGTATCAATTTCAGGTCAGGTTGGTAATGTTACTACCTGGCAGTATTCTATTAACGGCGGTGTTAATTGGTTTAATAATGGTAACCCAACCACCACACAGAGTTATAATAATTTAAATAAAAGTACCTGCTATAGAGCAATTGTGCAAAATGGCTCTTTTCCTCCTGATACATCTACCTTTGTCTGTATCACTATTTATTTTCCCACAGTTGGAGGAACTATTTTAGGGGGTGGTACATTTTGTGGAGGATCAGGAACCGGAAATCTTTATTTAACTGGTAATACAGGTAGTGTTCTGTATTGGCAGAGTTCTTTGAACGGTGGCAGCTCATGGGTCAACATTTCAAATACTTCAACAACACTTTCCTATTCAAATATTACACAGAATACACTTTATAGGGTGATCGTACAGAACAGTGCTTTCTGTTTAAAGGATACTTCATCATTGGCTAATTTTATTATTAATCCGCTTACTGTAGCAGGAACAATTACTGCTGTTGGCACAACTACTGTTTGTTATGCCCTTAATTCCAATACGATTAATTTGTCAGGAAATGTGGGAAATGTTCTTAACTGGCTTTCATCAACAAACAATGGTGTTTCATGGACAACTATATTTAATACAACCACAACACTTATCACATCAAATTTATCTCAGACATCATTATTTGCAGCTCTTGTTCAAAGCGCTAACTGCAGCGTGGATACGACAAACAAAATAAAAATAACTGTTATTTCGCCAAATATTGTAAATGCAGGTCTTGATACAACAATAACTCAAGGCCAAACCGTACCTCTTAACGGCAGCGGAACCGGCAGCCCCTCATGGTCTCCTTCTTCAGGCCTTGATAATCCAGGAATTTTCAATCCTATTGCATCTCCAGCGGCTACCACAAATTATATACTAAGTGTTACTGATATTAACATGTGCGTCAATTCAGACACGATGATTATTACTGTTATGCCCCTTGATTTTGATGGTGCGATTACCAGCGTTTTTAGTCCAAATGGGGATGGTATTAACGATAACTGGTATATTGAGAATATTAAATTTTATCCGGGTAACGAAGTAACCGTATTTAATATATACGGGAATGTCGTATTTAATAAAAAAGGCTACAACAATGATTGGCCAGGCACTTGTAACGGCGCTCCATTACCTGATGGAACTTATTTTTATGTGATCACATTTGAAGGAATAAATTCAATTAAAAAAGGGTCTCTGGACATATTAAAAAACAATTAGTCCGGTTATATTATGAAAAATATTTTTAAAATAATACTATTTCTTTTGCTGGCAGAGCAACTATACTGTCAGCAAGTAGTGATGTTCAGTCATTATTTTTATAAACCAATGATTTATAATCCTGCATATACAGGGAATGGTGATGGAACTAACTTGATGCTGGTTAATCATACTCAATGGGCCGGTTTTAAAGGTGGACCTCAATACAATATCCTCACATTAGATGGTAATTTTATAAATAAAAATACTGGTGCCGGCATAAGCGTGATCAGTGATCGAAAAGGAGTCAATAGCAGAGTTGGTGGTAATATTTCTTATTCTTATAAATTAAAATTTAAAGATAAAATTCATTTGTTACTGGGCTTATCAGCCGGAGCAATCAACCAATCGATTAATTATTCAAATGCTGTTATTGAGAATTCTAATGATCCGTCTTTATTTACAAATAACCAAAGTAAAACAACCTTTGATGCAAATGCTGGTTTGGCTTTTATATGTAAAGGGTTAGAACTTGGCTTTGCCGTTCCACAAATAGCGAATAATAAAATAAGTTACCTTTCTAATTCTGATACACGGACTTTTTACACACAAAGCCGTCACTACATGAGCTCAATTAAGTATAAATTCCTGTTATCAAAAGCGAAAGAGATTTCTCTCACACCACAATGTTTACTAAGATATTTACCTAATGCGCCCATGCAATATGATGCCGGTCTGAATATTGATTTTAAAAATAATTTTTGGGCTGGAGCCACATATAAGAGTAATTACGCAATTGGATTAAATTTAGGAGTGCTTTTATTTAAACGTTTTTCGATTGGTTATTCATATGATTACATTATAGGAAATGTTAGTAAATATTCCGGATTAAGCCATGAAATATTTATCAATTTCAAATTTATAAAAAAGGTGAAACCTAAATCGACAATCGAACAGGAAGAAGATGAAGAATTACTTCGCCTTTCAAAGCAAAATCTGAATAAATTAATTATTCAGCGTTTATTGGAAAAAATTGAAATGGTATTAGATAAGGAAAACACCACTCCGGAAGATATTCAGGAATTATTAAATGAGATATCTGCTTTTCTGGATGATAATTCAACAGACCCTGCTCAGGAAACCCTCAATAAATATTATAAATCGCTGAAAAATCAAGCAAAAGGAGATTTAAATGTATTAGTAAAAGGAAGAATCCTGCTTGACATAAATGATTTACAAAATGATTATTCGGGAACAATCAATATTATTGATTTGGAAACCAAAACATTAATAGCAACCAGCAATCCATCAAAAGAAGGTAAGTATTTTATTATTTTAAAACCAGGTAAAAAATACCAGATAATTATAGAAAAGAGAGGGTATCAAAAATATACCCGAAATTTTAATATTTCCGCTACTTCAGAATCTTATGAATTAAGCCAGGAAATCCAACTTAAAAGGTAAAACCCATCTTTTAATAGATTGTTCGATTAAATGCAACTTTTTTAGCAACCATTTTAGTATCTTTATCGTAATATGTTTAAAGAGATATTGTATGCGCCCTTTTCTACTTAATATAATATTATCATTAATCGTTTTCCCGTTAAGTCTAGTCTCTCAATGTGACCCTATTACTCCAACATTTACTGTAAATCTTACCGGTAATCCAAGTGGAACATGGCTTAGTCCAAACACTATACGCGATGGTGGCTGTTGCGGACAAAGCCCAAGATGCATTAAATTTATTATTACGCTTGATCCCATGGCAGCGGGTATTAGCTTCACCATTGCCTCAGGGGCTATTCCTAATGGAGCATTGGCATATCAAATAGGTTGCGCTTTGCCTCCTACTCCTTTAGGCACTCCAATATGTTTATCAGGAGTTGGTCCGCATACTTTAACATTTTGTAAAGTGGGAAACAATGCAAACACGTATGCCATAACCTCTATTCCCGTTGCTGTTGGTGGCACAGATGCAAATATAAATGATGGATGTTCAAAACAAATAACCGCAACCGGTTTTAATCCATCAACTGTAACCTGGAGTTCAGTTTTTCCAGGGGCACCAGGCGCGTATAACAGTTATTTATCCTGTAGTACCTGTGTATCTCCAACTGTAACTGCATCAGGTTCCCCACCACCTTATGTCGATTATAAAGTTTGTGGGCAACCAGCCTCTCAATGTAATTTTGCATCGGTGTGTGATACTGTAAGGGTTTATTTTAATCCTACACTGGCCGTAAATATTATTCCATTAAATCCTACCATATGTTTTGGACAAACAACTACTACCTTAACAGCAAATGGTTCTGGAGGAACTCCACCCTATAGCTATTTATGGAACAATGTCAATCCATCTCAAACTATTAATGTGCCTGTTGGCACTTATAATGTACAATTAACTGATGGTTCAGGCTGCCCACCAGTTTATAACCAGGTTACTGTAACCGCCTTTTCCATAGCAATTACTGCAAATGCCGGAGTAGACCAAACCAAGTGTAATCAAAGTCCATTAGCAACTTTAAACGCATCAGTTACAGGAGCCAGCGGAGGAATATGGTCAGGTGGGACAGGAACATTTTCTCCAAATAATACAACACTCGCTAATTCAACCTACTCCCCTACTGCCGCTGAACTAGCCAGTGGATCGATAAATTTAATTTTAACTACTACAGGAAATGGAACGTGTCCACCCAAATCCGATACGGTAAAAATATCTTATCTTCCTTTTACGGGGACTGTTACTCCAAGTGTAACTAATGTAAGTTGCTTTGGCGGAAGCAATGGAACCGCTGTTGTGAATTTAAGTGGAGGTATTACTCCATATACCTATTTATGGAATACTGCTCCCACTCAAACTACATCAAATATTAGTAATTTACCAATAGGAACTTACTCCATAACCGTAAAGGATGGGATTGGTTGTACATTTCCAACCACTGTCATTATTACCCAACCACCTGTACTTGCATTTACATCAACTGTTGCAAATGTATCCTGTTTTGGAGCAAGCACCGGATCAATTTCTCTAACTCCATCAGGAGGAACAACACCTTATTCTTATACATGGATGCCGGGAGGAACAAATGCTTCTTCAGTAACTGGTTTACCTGTAGGAAATTATTCCGTGTCTGTTGCGGATGCAAAGGGATGTTTAAAAACGGGAACATTTGTTATCACACAACCATTACCAATTACTATTGCAGTCACACCCAGCAATGTTTCCTGTTTCAATGGAAGTAATGGTTCTGCTACATCTACTGTTACCGGTGGAACGGCAGGTTATTCATATAATTGGAACCCGAGTGGTGCCACTTCACAATATGTGACAGGACTAATTGCCGGTACTTATACACTAACTGTAACTGATAATTTTAGTTGTACTGCTACCAAAACCCTTGTCATTACTCAACCAACTCTATTAGTAGCAACTACTACGGTTACTAATGAAACGTGTAATTACCTTAACAACGGTTCTGCTACTGCCTCACAAACAGGTGGAACTCCAGGTTATACGTATTCATGGTCTCCGGGCGGATCAACTTCCGCTACAATTTCAGGGCAGACAAGCGGAACTTACACCGTTATTGTTACTGACAGTAAAGGTTGTCCGGCAACAGCAATTGCTACAATTACTGAACCTGCTCCATTAGTGGTTGGTTTTATTAACCAGGTAAACGTGAGTTGTTTTGGTGGAAGCAATGCAAGTGTA